>CAZWQV010000011.1:0-35298 GCA_964636235.1 uncultured Thermoplasmatales archaeon | reverse complement strand
TATGCCTTCTCTACTTGCTTCTTTCATGTTTGAAATGTTTTTATTAAGCAATATAATTGAAATTCCAGCTAAAATTGATACAATTATATTTGTGTATAATTGAAGTTTCTCTCCTGGTATACTATAGTAATAACTGTCAAAAAGATAGAATAATATTAGATTCAATGCTAAGAATGTGAGTCCAATACCTGCTATTCTTTTGTTAAAAATATTTGACCAATCAAACACATCCATATGGTTATCTTCCCTCGTAAAATTGAATACTTGTCTATTACAAAAAGATATTCATATTAAATAAATAATAATTTATAAATAGGACCCAAATAATTTCTCATTGAGGGAAGATCAATTTAAAAATATTTAACTAGCCATGGTGAAAGGACAATTGCGAGTATTACCAATGATATTACAAGAGTAATATTTTTTACCAATAGTTCTCTTTTCTCCTCAGTAATATTCTTATTGATTTTTTGAATGATTCCGCGGAGAGAATCAGAGAATAAAAATCCGCCATCCAATGGAACCATGGGAAGTACATTAAAAAATGCAACAACTAAATTTAACCAAAATATCCAGTATAATAGATTTACTATTGGCCAAAATATATTCGTTGGAATAATCGATAATGGCCCTTCTATATTATAACCATAAGTATATGGAGCAACTATTGGATTATATCCATTTATATAACCAATTATTGGCAGCGAATATAGTATAATTAATCCATTAGGAAAATTATATGTGAATGGTTTTTGTAATGCTCTAAGAAATCCATTGAGATATACATTATGTATTATCCCTAGAAAACTTGTATTTTTATCCTCAGATAAATTTGTGAATTTATATCGAGAAGCAAGCGTTACATTCGTAGTAATAAGTATGTTTTTATCTAAATACGAAATTGGTACAGTTTCATTTATAGTTGTGTTTTCCATAATGTAATTAAAATCATCAAGTGTCGAAATATTCGAATTGTTGATGGATTTAATAATTATCCCCTCATGAAATCCTAATTCAGCAGCGGGACTATCCGAAACAACATTTAGAACATGAATGCCTTCAATTGGTTGAACCGAGGCCATAAAAACATTCGAAAATAAGATGAGCATGATGAATGCAATGGCGAAATTCGACATGGGACCAGCTGCATAAACTCTCATTCTTTTTTTAACATCTGTTTGACGTATTTGATCCTCATCAGGTTCACAAAAAGCTCCCAATGGAATTATTAAATACAATATTCCTAATGATTTTACCTTTAGTCCTTGGGCAAAGGTAAGGATTCCATGAGAAAATTCATGAACAATAACTGCAATTATTAATGCAACAATAATATAAAATATATATTCTAATGGCAATAATGGATTAAGACCGGGGATAACCAATCCAAATTCAATACCAGGTAAAGATGCTTGTTCTTCAGGCGTAAATCCAATAACGGTCCACATATTCCAAGCAATTAAAAAAACCATAAAAATCATCATAACAAAGCAGAAGAAGATACCGAAACTTCCAAAGCCTTTCCAAAATCGTTTTTTCTGAGCAATAGAATGCAAAAAATCAATACCTTTGGATGTTCTCAAGAGAAGTGCCGGACCATAAAATGATATATTATATTTTTCAAAATAACCTTTCTTATGAAGAAAAATGACAAATAAAACATAAGCAAATATTATTAAACCTAGTATTAGTAAAGTTTCTTCAATTGACATAGTTCCTGTGATGGATAGAAGTATAGTATTTTAACATATCTATTTGTATAAAATGATTAGGAAAAGAAAAAAAATAAATAAAATGAAAAAATAAAAACGCCTTATTCCATTTTATAAACAACAAGACCTGAGAGCATTTTCGGAAGAAAATATGTTGATTTTTGTGGCATATGCTCTCCTCCATCAGCAATGATTTTTAATTCATTAATCTTTGTTGCATTCATTAACACAGAACAATCAAATGTATCATCCTGAACGAATGATACTGCTTCTTCGTCATCTCTTGTATATTTAATATGATCTTCAAGAGTATCTTGGGTTATTCCCATAATATGTTCCAAAATAATCTTATGTAATATTGATACATCTAGAGTTCTCCATGTTTCCGAATGATCATTGGCTAATGTATTCATAATATCTTCATCTTTCAAAGTTAGCAGATAATAACCATCCTTGAAAAACAAAGCGAACTTATGCTCATTTTTAGTTTTTAACTTATTTGAAATTTCTTTAACAATTAGTTTTGTTTTATCATCTGTTTTTAAATCAAATTCTTCAACAATAAAGTATTTCCTAATATGTCGAATTAAATTCTTTCTATCAATCGATGACATTTTAATTAATCGATGTGTTGGTAGTATTGCTAATCCATCATCAAACATATTTACCAATATAACCATTCGATAGTTATAGGGTGCATCATTATCGCTAACATTTGATTGCTTTGCTTGTTCTTCTGCAAAATTAATTGCAGTTTGATATCGATGATGACCATCGGCGATAAACAAAATTTCATTTTTTAATTTATTTTTCACCGTTTCAATCACTTGTTTATCAGATATTTTCCATATTTGATGATTGAAGGAATCATAACCAGTTACACTAATTAGTGGCACTCCTTTTATTTTATTTATGCTTTGTAATATTTCATCTTGCTCATCAATATACAAGAGTTGAATAGGTTCGAGATTTGATTTGCATGCTCGCATAAGTTTTAATCTATCTGCTTTGGGTTTTGATAAGGTACGTTCATGAGCTTTGACTAATTTATAATCTTTATCAAGTTTTAAAAGAGTAAAAAAACCATTCATTTTTTTCGTTTTACCATTTAATTCATATGTAATTTGATAGGGATAAATTGCAGGTTCTTCCGATTGAATTAAAATTTCATCTGTAAGCCATTTATCGTAATCTTTCTTTGCCCTTGTATACCTATTATCCTTTTCAGTATCAGAATCATATTGTTTTCCTAATATTAGGCGGACAAAATTATAGGTACTTTTATCATAAAGTTCCTCTTGTAATTTTTTTGATATGATATCATATGGTGGTGACATAAGGTCATCTAAATCTTTATTTTTTTCTTTATTATATGTAATTCCTTTGAACGGTTTGATTTCAACCATAAATTAATAGCCTCCAATTAATTGGCACCCATAATTCATAATTCTTTAAAAAAGATTGCTTTCTTCTCATACAAATAATAAAATTTTTTAATGATATTTTTAAATAACCATTGAACTTTCTCAGATTTCGATATGAACGATATTATTAAAGATATTCCAAACAATGTTATTGAACAATTAAAGAAATTTAGAATATGTGATTTCTGTTTAGGTCGATTATTTATCTCTTCAGATGATTTTAATACCATTCAAACAACTGGAAAAAACATTCGGAATTATTTTTCATTAGAAAAACATTCGACACCATCTTGCCAATTATGTGATGGCATCGTTGAAGAAATACCAGAATACGAAAAAATGATATTACATGCAATCAATTCATATGATTTTTCATCATTTGTAATTGGATTTCATATTGATGAAGAAATATCAAAACGGGAAGAAACAATTATTTCATTATTTGACACTTTTATAGGGCATTCTTTAAAAAATTATATGCAGAAAATAATAGGATTATCTCTTGAAAAAAAACTTAACAAAGCCGTGGATTTCGAAAAGCCTGAAATAATGATCATTTTTAATACTCTTTTTAACACGGTGTCATTACAGATTAAATCACTTTATATTTATGGAAGATACAATAAATTCGATCGAACAATTCCACAAACAAAATGGTTCTGTCGATTATGTAGAGGTAAAGGATGTAGAAACTGTAATTATACCGGAACGCTTTATCAAACGAGTATCGAGGAATTAATTGCTAAACCAATTTTAAAGGCCACAAATGGAACAGATGAATCATTTCACGGATCAGGACGAGAAGATATAGATGTGAAAATGCTGGGAAATGGTCGTCCCTTTGTTCTTGAAATTATAAATCCACAAAAAAGAAAAATAGATCTAAAAAAAATACAAAACAAATTCAATAAACATGAGCAGATCAGAGTTACTAATTTACGTTTTTCAGATAAAAATGAAATTAAACGGATCAAGCAAGCAAAGTTTCGAAAGGTATATCATGTAAAAATTGAAGGAAAAAAGCCATTTAAAACAGAAAACCTTAATAAGGTAGGGTTAGCTTTACGGGGTAAAATAATTAAACAATTC
This sequence comes from uncultured Thermoplasmatales archaeon, assembly GCA_964636235.1. Taxonomy (GTDB): domain Archaea; phylum Thermoplasmatota; class E2; order DHVEG-1; family DHVEG-1; genus EX4572-165. The sequence goes on along the minus strand of CAZWQV010000011.1, from coordinate 31,073 downwards.
ACCCCTACGCGAGTCGCAAAACGACGAGCAAATAAAATTAGAAAACGCCAGATCTTTACATGTGAAGTATTAGAGGTAGATGAAACTATGGCAATCTTTGCCATTGAAACGGAGTCTGGAACATATATTAAAGAACTGGTAACTGGTGATGATGGTAAAACAACACCAAACATCAGTGAATTAATCGGCCAACCATGTAAAGTGGTTACATTAGATGTAATGGAAATAAAAGGTGAATAGACCATGGTGAAACGATCAAAAGGATTAAGAAGTAAAAGTAGACAAATATTACGGATAAAACCACGACATCGAGGGTTTTCATCCATTACAAAATCTTTACGACAATTCGAAACTGGCGAATCTGTTAGTATTGTAATAGATCCATCCGTGCATAAAGGAATGCCACATATTAGATTCCAAGGATACACCGGTAAAATTGTTGAAAAACAAGGTAATTCATATGTTGTTAAATTAATGATTGGAAAAAAAGAAAAAATATTAGTTGTCAGACCTGAACATTTACGTAGAGGGTAAGATAGAATGGCAGAGGAAGAATTAATAGAAATTGTATCGCTTGCGGAAGTAAAATCTATTCTAACCAAGATAGAAAAAGAGCGAGAAGAATTGCTCTATGAACAAAGAATCGCGTTAGAGCATGCTCATAAATTTGCCAAATTAAATGTGACTAATACAAAAAAATTAATTAATGATTTAAAAAAAATGGAAGCAATTGACGAACATCAAGCATATAAAATTGCAGATATATTACCGAAGACTGAAGATGATGTTAAAACATTATTTGCAAAAGAACGAATGACGTTATCTGATAAAGATGCCAAACAAATTATTAGCATTGTTGCTGAATATTTGGAAAAATAAATAGGAGGAGGGGAATTGTGGAGGAATATGTTTATATCTTAGATTATCTTCCTAAAGGAAGAGGAGATGCGCCTCCACATCGAAGATATCCCGTTGTATATGGTATTGGAGAGACACAATTTACCCTTCTGGAATTAGTGCCAAAAGACAATAGGCAATTAAATATCGGCGACAGGATTTATGTGGGTAAAGATGGTCATAAACGAGATAGAATCAAGAAAATCAAAGGCAGAATTGATTACAATGAGTTGACTGCTACAGCACATGGTGAACTGCCGTATATCATTCAAGATATTGTTAATAATCGTGAAGAATTTTTCATTCAATTTTTTAATAATGCACCTGCTATATCCACTCGATTTCACGTATTGGAACTTCTTCCAGGATTAGGTAAAAAATTAATGCTTGAAATTTTGGATGAACGAAGAAAAAAACCATTTGAAAGTTTTAAAGATATGACTGAGCGGATTGATTTTTTACGTGCCCCAGATAAACTTATTGCAAAGAGAATTGAACTTGAGTTAACTGATCCAGATCAAAAATATCGCTTGTTTACAAGACCACCTATTGTTAAGCATTAAAAATATTTTTTTTGGATTTATGAAATGGAAACAATATGGTCAGCATTTTCTTATCGATCATAATATTATTGAAAAGGAATTGAGTATAGCATCATTAACAAAAAATGATATTGTACTGGAGATTGGTCCTGGGAAAGGTGCTATAACTCAAGAACTTGCAAGAAAGGTAAAACAAGTTATTGCTATTGAAATTGATCAACATTTATATCATAATCTCTTAAATGATATACCTGAAAATGTAACATTGATCTGTGATGATGTTATGAAGGTTGATTTTTCGTTATTGCCATCTTTTACAAAAGTTGTTGCAAATTTACCTTATCAGATATCGTCTCCCATTACTTTTAAATTATTAGATTATTCATTTGAGAAAGCAGTGTTGATTTATCAAAAAGAATTTGCTGAGCGAATGATAGCCAGTCCAAATACGAGACAATATGGAAGACTTTCTGTTAATATATTTTATAAAGCAACCTGTGAACTTATCCAAACTATTTCAAAACATTGTTTTTCCCCAAAACCAAAAGTGGATTCAGCAATGATTAAACTTATTCCTAGAGATGAACCAGCATTTTCTGTGCAAAATGAACCATTCTTTTTTGAAATTACAAAAGAATTATTTTCTTATAGGAGAAAAAAAATAAAAAATATCATACATCAGAAATATAATATAGATAAAAATTTAATTTGTTTTGGTGAAAAACGAGTTGAAATGTTATCAGCTGAGGAAATTGGCTTGTTATCGGATGAAATCTTTTCATATCTTTCATCAAAAAAGATCAATTAATTACTATTAACAGATAAATAAGCTATTATAAGAAAAAACCGTTACCTCCTTTTTATATGGACTATGTGCAATTTCAATCAAATGAACCTATTGCAATTTTAACACTTAACAGACCAAAACAACGAAATGCACTTTCTCTTGGATTACTTAATGAAATCTTGGAAATACTTCATGTAATTAAGGAAAATGATAAAATAAAAGTCTTAATTATTAATGGAAATGGTCCTGATTTTTGTTCCGGTCATGATCTAAATGAACTTTCTGTGACACATCAGGATATAAGTTATTTTAAAAACATTTTTACTGTTTGTACTGAGATGATGGAAACTTTTCATGCAATACCTCAGGTGGTAATAGCACAAGTTCATGGTGCAGCAACCGCTGCGGGATGTCAATTAGTTGCAGCATGTGATTTAGCAATTGCTTCAGAAGAAGCTCGATTTGCCACGCCGGGTGTGAAACTTGGTCTTTTTTGTTCCACACCTATGGTTCCTCTCAGTAGATGCATGAATAGAAAAAAAGCGTTAGATATGTTGTTTACTGGTCGATTCATTTCAGCAAAAGAAGCAATGAATTTTGGATTAATTAATAAAGTAGTGAAAAAAGAAAATCTTCAGGATGAAGCTATTAGATATGCCCAGGAAATTGCTCAATATGACATAAATATAATTGCATTAGGGAAAAATGCTTTTTATCATCAAATCAATTTAAACGAACATGATGCATATAAATATGCAATTGATGTTATTTCTAAAAATTGCCTGCTCGATGAAGCTCAAAAAGGAATTAAATCACATTTGGATAAAAATAAAACAAAATAATTCATGTTATTTTTCTAAATATACAACATAATTATCTTTTCCATCTGATGTCAAGGATACATTCTTTATGGTAAATGATGAAAAACCTGCTTTTTGTAAATCATCTTCTAATTCTTTTTCATCATAAAAATGATAAAATCGAGGAATATGCATATCGTCTTGATTCCAATATACAATTCTATCTCCCTTTTCTAGATGATATGTTTTAATCAAATTTGTTTTTGTTATCTGATATCTTTTTTGATGTTTAGACCAAACTGAAATTAATGACGTACTGTCCTTTTTTAAAATGCGATTTATTTCTGATAGTGCTTTAATTCTATTTTCCCTTTGAGCTATATTATGAATTGAAGCAATTGCTATAACTGCATCTAACATTTCATTTTTCAGGGGAATTTCCAAAAGTGAACCATGAATATATTCAATATTCTCACAATGATTTTTTAATAGGGTGGATCTAGCTATTTGTAGTAAATTATATGACAAATCAAGAGCAATGACCTTATTAGCATATGTTGAGCAGATATTTGTATGCCGACCATTTCCACATCCAAAATCACCTATTGTTGAAGAGCTATCAATTGAAGAGAGAAAATCCACACAAAATTCCCAGGGCTTTTTTCTGGTCTTATCAAAGCTTTTTGCTATAGAATTCCATGTAGATTCAATATTTCTTTGATTATATTTATCCATAGGTTATATTTAGGTAGAAAGATATTTTTTAAATAGTTGTTGGAATTGATTTAGGAAATACTATATATAGTTATTAAAATAATAATGATATAAGAATGGAAGTTAACGATATTACTAAATTATTGATAATTGGAATTATATGCATATTTATTGTTAGTATTGGAACTTTTATTATATTGAATCCTGACCCATCGACTATTGATTCAGATAATGATGGAATCATGGATGATAAGGATGTTTTTCCAGATGATAAATTAGAACAAAAGGACTCTGATGGTGATGGTATTGGAGATAATGAAGATAAATTTCCAAATGATCCGTCTGCAAGTGTTGATTTTGATGATGATGGTTATCCTGATTATTGGAATTATGGTAAATCTCAGCAAGATAGTACTTCTAGTCCTCAACTATCATTAGATGCGTTTCCATCTGATCCAACAGAGCATTCCGATAGAGATGAGGATAAAGTCGGTGATAATAGTGATGAGTTTCCAGATGATCCTACAGAGCAACGTGATGATGATCATGACGGTATCGGTAATAATAAAGATAAAAACCCCTACGTGAATTTATCTTTTTCATTGAATCTAGAAAAATTTATGTTTACTAAAAATGTTGATTTATTACCATGGGCTCAGATATATTTTGTTGTTAAAATTAATGGAAATAAATATCTTGAAATTGATAATAATGGTGATTATTGGAGAGCAAGAAAAAATAGAGAGCAAACAATAGATTATACCTTTCATTATGATATTGATGATGCAACCAGTGATGATGCTACTTCCATTGAAATCATCATGTATGATCATGATATTATTTTCCAAGATGATCTTGTTGATATTAACAATGAAGGAACGAAACAAACTCTTAATTTGATATTAAATCACAATGACAATACCATATCATCAAATAATAAAACCACTGGTGAAAAGGCAATGGTATGGTATAAGATCATTCTTCCAGAGGAAGTATCTCCCGGTGACCAATTATTCTATAATTTAACTTATACTTGGGGTTTTCATGGAAAAACGCACACCTTAAATCTTCAGATCCCTTATCAAAAATATAGCTGGTTTGTTGATTATAACATAAGTCGTAGTCCACAAAATTTTGGACCGCAAAAAATGAAACTTTTTGTTACCACGCATGATACCTCTATTAATGAACTCACGGAAAAATTACTTAATATGGCTGCTATCAATGGATATAATAAGACAGAAACCGTCAATTTTATTTTAGCATTCGTTCAAAATAATATTCGTTATGAAGAAGATAGCATCTCAGAAGATACTGAAGAATATTGGAGATTCCCAATCGAAACTCTTGTCGATGGGCAGGGAGACTGTGAAGATAGCAGTATATTATTTCAATCTATTATTGAAAACAGTGATTTTGATGCAGTGATGCTCTTTTACGTTATCAATGATACCGCGGGACATTTATCCTCTGGTGTGAATATCAATGAAAATATACCTGGTTATTATGTGGAATATAACAATCAACGATATTATTATTGTGAAACCACATCAAGAGGATTTTATATCGGTGAAAAACCTGATGAGATACCAGATGACCCTGAAATAATCATAGATGTTTGAAGTGTTATTCTATATAAATAGCTGGTCGTAATGGTATTGCATGTATTTTCTTATTCACGGGATCGTAAATATGTTCTTCATCTGCTTCATAGATTTCAATGGTACATTTGAAAATATTTTCTAAATATGTTATTTCATGTTGTATGTATTCTTTCTCATCAATGTTTGTTAAATATCTTTGTTTATCATCATCATTCATTCTTTTTATTTCTGCAGGAAGTTTTGATGTAAATTTAGATATTTCTTTTCCCATTTTTCGTAAGGATTCATCAGCCATGATTTCTTTCATTAATTGACCTATGTTTAATTGATCATCGATGGATTGATCAATTGCTTTTTTGAATACTTGTTTTTTCCATTTTGGAGAGATATAATAACAAATCTTCTGTGGTTTTATTGAAGTAACTTTAATTATTTCCTGGGTATCACTAATTAATTGTTGAATCAGTTGCTCACCAACTTCTGAGATTGGTGAGTTATCAGAACTATTCTCCATTGGAAACATTGATAAAGAGACAAATGTGTTTTCATAATCATGCCATAATTCTTCGGCTAGATGGGGAGTTACCGGACACATAAGCAAAATCCATTTTCTAATAATATTTTGTAACACTTCTTGATTCTCGCCTCCCCGTTTTTTATACCATTGAATATCTTTTTGAATTTCAAAGAATATTTCATTTGCTGCTTCACGTAAATTCATATGGTTAAAATGATCTGTTATATGTTTGATTCTTCTATTAATTATGCTTAATAACCAACTATCAATATTCGCATTGGCCTTTCCGTTGATTGTGGTTAATTGTCGTATCATTTTGAAAATATTTGCTATTTTATTCTTATATTTCAAAACTGCGTCTGTATCCCATTCAATATCAACAAAAGATGAGCCAACATGAGTATAATAAAGCCTCATGGCATCAATTCCATAAATATTAGCTGCTTCAGCAACATGCTCGGCGCCACCTTTAGATTTGCTGATCTTTTCTTTTCCTTTTTGAGTGACCCACCAGTGAACAAATAATCCTTTTGGTCTTAATGTTTCAGGCATAATTGCCACATGATTCATCAAAAATACTGGGAAATGAACCGTTTTATGTTCTTTTCCACCTAAGTTAATATCAACTGGATACCAATAATTTATATCATTTTTAATTGAGAGCCATATATCATTCTTAGAAGTACCTTTATTCAAATAAATATAATCAAAAAAATCTTCAGTCATTTCATCTGGTGCTATTTGTCCTTTGTTGACATATTTTGAAAGTAAATAGTATGCAGGATAAAGAGTTGAATCAGATATTGGTTCAATAATCCAGCCTTTTTTAAATGGAAATTCAGTTCCCAACCACGATCCTTTTCTTATACATGCTCTGTCATCAAACCAGTCCAGGATATTTGGCAATTGTTCTTTATATTCATTTGGAACAATGTTCATCGAGGATACATGTTCTTTTGTTTTCTCTGTTAACGTTTCATCACTGTATTTAATAAACCATTGATCAGGAATATTTTTAATAATTACATGCTCTCCGCAACGACATACAACTTCTTCTGAAAACTCTCGAAGAGTTGACGCAAAATTATGTTGTATGAGATCATCTTTAACTGCATCTTTGATCTCAGTAATTTTAATTCCTGCGTATTGTCCACATTTATCATTTAATATGCCTGTATGAAATTCTTTCTTGTAGACGATATCTGTTGCTTCATCAAGTTTTTCAGTTTCATGTTGATTTTTTATGTGTAATTCTTCACACACTTTTTTGGCTGGATTATCTCCAAGATCTTTTACGGATATAATAGTAATTGGTTCAATAGGTTCATGTGTCTCAATGAGTGCAATATAATCATATGGCGCATGAGCAGGAACTGACATAACAATGCCCGTGGCAACATTTGGATCAGCAAAGGGACCAGATAATATAGGCACAGATCGATTAATTAAAGGTATTATACATGTTTTTCCAATGAGATCTTGACCATTTACTTGCTCATGTAATAGGTGTACATTATCTTCTTGATATCGAATTTTGTCATATGCCTGTTTTGATATAATCCATGTTTCATCTGCAACCTTAACTTTTTCATAGATAACATTTGGATTTATCCACATATTTGTTACACCAAAGATTGTTTCAGGTCTAAGAGTAGCAGCAGGAAGAATTGTGCCATCATCTAAGGTGAATTTAATCACGGTAAATTCTAATATTTCAGCATTTCCTCCTTTTGAAATATCAGTTTCTGATTTATCAACCGCTACTGGTCCACAGTTAGGACAAAATGGTGCAAAGTGTGGTTTTTGAATCAGTAATTCCTTTTGCTTTAATTTTAAAAATTGCCAGGTTATAAATTTCTTATATCCTGGTGAGATAGTACTCATAAGTCTTGAATAATCAATAAGAAAACCAAATTTTTTCCAATAATCTTCAACATAAACATGTGAAAAATAATTGACCACTTCTTCAGGATCTTTTAATTTTTCAATTGTTTCATTATCGCAGCCGTATTCTTTTAAACTTGCAATTGTTTGTGGGTCCTTTCTTTCCACTTTTCGTGCAAATCCAATCGATGGAATTCCAGAGGCATGAAAACCTGCTGGAAATAATACATCATATCCCTTCATTCGTTTATATCTAGCTATAATGTCACAATACGTAAAACCTCTCATATGGCCTACATGTAAATAGCCGGAAACCCCAGGATATGCAAAATGAATGAAAAATTTTTTTTCATTGTTTTTCTGTGATTCGTATATTTTTTTTTCAAACCATCTTTTTTGCCATTTTTTTTCAATTTGAATGTAATCGTAATTTATTGTCATTTGAATATCGGTTTGGGAATACTAGTTTGTTTATATAATGGTTTTTGATTTAGTTTTAACAATGAAAACAGCATTTAAATATTGTTCTTTGAGGTCATCATGGTGCTAAAAATTCAATATAGTTGCTCAAAAAAAGAAGCAAATGTGATGATTAGAAAAGTTCGTTACGTTCTTGAACATTTACCTTTAGATGTACGTGAAATGATTGATGATCAGTGTTTAATCATTTTACTTGGCAAAACATATGGTTATAGTACATCAAAATCAAATAAACATGTGATAATTTTAAACTTTAATGAAATGTTTAAGGATCATTTATCTCAAAAAGAACAGTGGTTTGTTATCGCTCATGAGTTTGCTCATTTCTATTTGAATCATACAACTTCTTCCGATTATGAGGAAGAGGAAGCAAATAGACAAGTTATTTCTTGGGGATTTCGTTTTTAATTATATTATTTAATAATTACATTTAAATATTTAATAAAACCTTATATTAATTTGATTGGAATGAAGAAAAATAAGATAACAATTTTTTCAATTATGGTAATTCTATTGTTACTAACCGTTCATTGCTCGGGAATTCTATCTGAATCAACTCTAAAGAAAAACGATGTTAAACTCATTTTAAAAAATAGTGATGGAAGAGCGTTAAAATCAATTAATAAATCGTCTGATGAAATTATCCTAATGATGAACAATATGAAAACATTGCTAAATAAATTAGAAAATAATACTATTTCAGAAAAGGATTTTTTAGAATCATTATTAGTTCTTTTTATGAATGAGGATATTATTCCAAAAACATGTACTTTTAATAATTTAAAAGAGATAGGCAGCGCTTTTTCCCAAAATATAGATCAGGATAATTTTTTTGATTTTAATAATTTGAATTATCTTAATTTATTTAATGATTCCATGGGTATTCCTATTCATTTAGGAAGATCTACAATCATTGGTTCGATTAGTTTTGGAAATTATTTAGTAAAAAGAGTTATTCCTTTTGGAAAATATGGTTTTTATGAAGTTTTTTCAAAAAATATTTTATTAGATTATAACCTGTCATCAGATTTTACCTATGCTTCTGCTTGTCTTTGGACGCCTGGACCTCATGGAAATCATGTCCTTTATAGTTTCATGCATTATCCTGGATTACAAAAGCTTTCCCATAAAGTGTTTATTGATAAGGCAATTGGGGGTTTGTTTGTAATCGGTGCAAATATTAGTTTAGAAGCATTTTCAACAGAAAATGATCAAGTTTTATTTGATGCCACCATTGGAGTATATGGATCAGATATGATGTTTGGATTTAAATAAATCCTAACTTTTTGTTTTCATTATATCTCTTATTGGTATGTATGCTAAAAGAACTCCAATAAAAATCCATATGAGAAGTCCTGGCCACCACGGCGGATAAGAGAAAAATGATAGATTAATCCCTAATACTATAAGAATAGCTACAACCACTCCCATAAGTGCTTCGCCAGCGACAAGTCCTGCTGTAAATAATAAACCAGTTCGAATTGATTTTTCTTGAGGTTTAATATCTGTTTGTTTTATTGCTAGTTCCCAATCACTTATTTCTTCTTCATCTGAGGTTCCAAATGCTTTTTTAAGGTAATTATCAGTAATTTTTCTAATCATTCCCCCTGCAAATATTGGAACCGCAAGAGTAAAGGGAAGATAAATTCCAATGGCAACAGGTAACACGGGTAAATCGATAAGTATGAGGATAATAGCAAGCACCATTCCTGCAATAACATACGGCCAAAGCATTTCTCCACCTAACACACCTTTTACTATTCCAGCCATGAGAAATGCTTGTGGGGCAGGTAATTGTCTACTTCCAATAATAAATGCTTCATTTAAAATGGCGATGATAAAACCGATCACCCCAGAGATTGCGATAACACCCAACGTCATAGAAATTTGCAATTTTTTTGGTGTTGCTCCTAGCATTTGACCACATGCCATGCTTTGTAATAAATCTCCAGAAATCGATCCCCCAATACAAATAACCGCTGAAATGAAAATTACCACAGCCATGCCCTGAGGACCAGTAATTCCAAAAGAAAGCATTATGAGACTAACAATTAATAAAACAGCAACTGTGACTCCCGATATAGGGCAATTCGAGGATCCCACAAGCCCAGTAAGATACCCTGCAAGAGCACTTGCTACAAAAGCAAAAAGGATAGTAACAATAGCCATAATAAATGAAAGAGCTATCAAATTAGATAGCCAAACATATAATAAAAAAATAGGGATAATTAATAAGATAATACAAATAAATACCAATTTATAACTAAGATCTTGTTCTGTTCTTTGCTTTGAGCTACCCTCCCCCCCTTTTAATCCAATGATAGCTTCTCTTACACTATCAACTAAATTATTTCTTATAGACCAAATAGCCCATAAACCACCAATTAGCATTGAGCCAACGCCAATATATCGAATCTGTTCACTCCATATGGTAAAAAACCCCCATATATGAGAACCAAGTGTTGGATCACCAAATCCCATCGCAATGGCATCAGAAATTTGTCCTGGAGTACTTGGGATTGGAAGTCCAGATGCTAATGCAACAAGTGGTGCAATGATAACCCATCCAATTAATCCACCAACAAGAACATATGAAGAAATCTGTGGACCGATAATCCATCCGACTCCTAATAATGCGGGTGATGTTGTTATTCCACCATAAAGCCATGCATCGTTTGTTTTTCCTGCGATGGAAAATGAACCAAAGGAGCTGATATGTTCAATTGTTCCACGAAAAATATTCAGACTTAGCTCTCCGAACTTATAAACTGCAGCAATTATTCCGCCAACAAGAAGCCATACCCCTTTTATGGATTCCTTTGTTTCCTGATGCTGATCTGTCGTTTCCCCTCCAACAGTTGTTGTTAAAACAGCGGCAACTGCAACGCCTTCAGGAAATGGAAGACTGGTTTTTACCACAAGTGCTCTTCGAAGAGGCACCATCCAAAAAACCCCTAAAAGACCGCCCAGCAGTGAAATAAGACTTGTTTCTAAGTAATGAATCTCTGTCCATGCACCTAGAATAACTAATGATGGAATGGTAAAAATTACTCCTGCTGCAATACATTCCCCTGCTGAAGCACCCATGGTCGCAAGATTTACTTCCAAGATAGTGCCTTTGAACGGTTTTAATAGGGCAAGTGCCATAACTGCTCCAGGAATAATTGCGGATACCGTCATTCCAGCATATAAACCCAAATATGCATTTGCAGCTCCTAGAATTATAGCTAGAAATAAACCCACTAAAATCGCTTTTAAAGTAAGTTCAGGAATATGCTTTTCTGAAGGTATAAAAGATGGGAAGTTTTCTCGTGAATCCATTTATATATGTATATGGTTAGCATAATATTAAAATATAATCATTTTATAAAATTAATAATATTTATTTATTAAAGAAATAAAAATTAATATAAAGGGGAGTTGCATTGGGAGGGGTAAAGCCTGGGGAGAGGCAATAGATTATGCTAACGGAAAAAAATAACCAAAATCTATTACAATTTGGAAAGTTAGAACTTGTTGACAAAGAAATCTCTTTTATTGCATTTAATAGAAGAGATACATAATTAAAAAGACTTTCAATACTATTATTAAAAATTTATCTCTTTTTAATTATATTTCAATAATAAAGCTTTCAAAAAAATACTTTTTAAGATTATTTTATCTTTTTTTCTTTTAATTCATCCCAAGAGTTTAGAAAAGTCCATGTACCATCAGTGTTCTCTTTAAATTTTGCCCATAAACCTGGTTCAAGTTCATGATAAAAAATCCAAACCGGATTGTTATTATGAAAAGATGGTTTTTTTGAATTTTGATGATTCTCATCAATATATTTTTTCCAATTATTCTTCGTTAATTCTTCAATTCTATTGAATGCTTTTGTACGTTGAAGAATTTCCTCCCTATTCATTTATCACCACCAAGAAGCATATATGCATGTCTTAGTATTAAAATGATTTTTTTTATTAAAAAAAAGGAATGGGAGAGGACATGAGAATAGAATTATAGGGGATCCCTCCATTCCTTCATTCCTAAACAAATATAATTAAATTGTAAAATATTATTTAAATGTTTCATTAACAAGCGTTAATAATAAAATATTATCAATATTCCTGAATCTTTTAATAAGAATAGCATAAATTTAACTTAATATCTCTTATACCAGAGTCATAATTAATTGTTGTAACCAACCAAAAACTCCTAACATATCCAAACCCATTAGGATTCCAAAAAATATCAATAAGATTACAAATAACTTAATTGCAAATTTTATTATTTTCCAAGCAATAAATATAATAACAATGCCTGCAAGAAATAATGCCCAAAGTGGTACAGTAAAACCAATAATATCCATCTTTTTTTCCACCATTCAATGTCTAATCAATGAATATATACTTTTTAGTATTTTTGACTTTCTTAATATTTGGAATAAATATCGTATAAAAAATTTATTAACTTTTTAACTATTCATTGGAATGTGTTTGTTAAAAAAGATTATATCAAACCAAACAAAATTGAATACAGAGATTTTCAAGTAAAAATAGCTGAAAATGCAAATTTAAAAAATACTCTAGTTGTATTGCCAACGGGTTTAGGTAAAACAATAATTGCCCTATTTGTTATTGCAAATAAATTATCTATAAAAAATAAGAAAATTCTTTTTTTAGCACCAACAAAACCCTTAGTACTGCAACATACATCATTTATAAAATCATTTCTAGATATTAATACAGACGACATTACCTTATTTACCGGTGAAGTTGCACCAAAAAAAAGGATTGACTTATGGAAAGAAAAAGAAATAATTATTTCAACACCACAGGTTATTGAAAATGACTTAATATCAAAAAGAATCTCATTAGATGATGTATCATTAATCATTTTTGATGAGGCGCATCATGCAATTGGAAAATATGCATACGTTTACATTAATGAAATTTATCAAAAACAATCAGATAAAGCTCACATCCTTGCGATGACTGCGTCACCAGGAAACGATTTAGAGAAAATAACTGAGATTTGCCAGAATTTAAGTGTAGATCATGTCGAAATTAGAACAAAACAAGATCCAGACGTAAAACCATTTGTACATGACGTTCATTTTACTTGGAAGCATGTTAAAACTCCTGAGGAATTTTCACAGCCTCTTTTATTACTTCAAAAAGCGTTGAGAGAGAGGCTTAAACAATTAAAAGATGTTAATGTTATTGATACTTCCTCTATTTCATCAATAAATAAAATTAAATTATTAGATGCGCAAAAAAAGATCCAAACTAAGATTAGAGAACGATTAAATCCCCCCAAAATCCTATTTTCAGCTGCAGCAGCACAAAGCGAAGCATTGAAACTATTGTATGGAATCGAGTTGTTGCAAACCCAGGGCGTTCAATCAGTTAAACATTATTTCGAAAGAATAAAACATGATGCAAATCTAAAGAGTGGGAGTAAATCATCAAAAAATCTTATAAAAGATCCAAATGTCATTGATGCACTTGCTCATTTATCCTCTATAAAAATTGAACATCCTAAGTTAATTGAAGTTGAAAAAATTGTAAAGAGTCAACTAACTTCAAAACCTGGTTCACGGATTATTATTTTTACTCATTACAGAGATACAAGTAGAATGGTCTTTGATCAATTAAAAAATATTGAAAATGTGAAACCAGTTCGTTTTATAGGTCAAGGAACAAAAATTAATGATAAGGGATTAACCCAAAAAGAACAAAAAACAATAATAAATAAATTTAGACGGGGAGAATTTAATGTATTGATTGCAACAAGTGTTGCAGAAGAAGGTCTTGACATTCCTACAACTGAACTTGTATTATTTTATGAACCAATTCCATCCGAAATCAGAAATATTCAGAGAAGAGGACGCACTGCACGTAAAAAACCAGGTAAAGTTTATATTTTAATTACCAAAGGGACCGCTGATGAGGGTTATTATTGGGCTTCAAAAAGAAGAGAAAAACTAATGAGAACTGAATTGGAACGAATCCGCTCAACTCTAAAAAGACAGTTGGAGTTTTCTCCAGCATCCCGTACCTTCCAAATTAAAGAAAAACTAAATCAAACAACAATTAAGGCTTATCAAAACAATATGGAAGATAACGTAAAAATTATTGTTGATCATAGAGAATTTCGTTCACCAGTCGCCCGATATCTTAGTAAATGTGATATCGAAATCGAGTCTAATCAATTAGCAGTTGGTGATTATATTGTTTCATCTCGGATTGGAATTGAAAGAAAAGATGTGAATGATTTTTTGAATTCATTATTAAATGGTAATTTATTTAAACAAATCAAAAGGCTTCGTGATGCTTATTCTAGACCTGTTTTAATTATTGAAGGACCTGGATTGTTTACTAAAAGAAACATAAATCATAATGCTATATTTGGCTGTTTAGTATCCATTATGGTCGACTATGGTATTCCTATTATAAATACTGAAAATGAAAAAGATACGGCAGATCTTTTAATCGTAATGGCAAAGAGAGAACAGAAAAAAGAACATAAATCAATTGTATTACGGGGTAATAAAAATATGATGGATATCTATGAACAGCAGCAATTCATCATTGAAGGACTACCTCAAATTTCATCAGTAATAGCAAAAAGATTATTGGAACACTTTGGAAGTATACGAGCATTATCAAATGCTTCAGAACAGGATTTACAGGAAGTTCCAGGTGTTGGAAAAAAAATAGCTCAGGATATCTATCAAGTGATAAATGAGCAATATCAAACACATTAATTCATCCCAAACGTTTTTATCTGAAATGGTGATACAGATGCCCCATCAAAGAGGTCTGGTGATAAGAAATGACAAATGATATACTAGATCAAATATGTGATGGACTTGATATGCTTAATGAAGACGCTTCAATTCCTCGAAATATAAGAAGAGGCGCTGATGAAGTTAAAACATTACTTTTAAAAGAAAAAGATCCACTTGATGTTAGGGTTGCCACAGCAACATCTCGATTAGATGAATTAGCTAATGATCCAAATATCCCACTTCATGGTCGAACATTAATATGGAATATTATGAGTAGATTAGAGGAGTTGGCATAATTTTTATGAACCAAACTGTTATATTTTACTATTCAAATATTTCCTATATTATTACATAAGATATGAAGGGGGATGATTTATATGATAAGGATTGGTCAAGCTGGTATTCCATTATCTTGTAAAGGACGGACAAATAAGGATGGACTTGTTTATACAAAGGAAATCCTTGATTTAAATGCAATGGAAGTACAATTTGTCCGAGGGTTATATGTAATGGAAGACGAAGAAGCAGCATTTATGAAAGAATATGCTATTGAAAATGATGTAGAGCTACACGTTCATGCTCCATATTATATTAATTTAGCAAATGATGATGAAAAGGATCTTAGTTTTGAAAAAATTTTTAATTCTGCCTTAATTGCTGAGAAAATGGGGGCAAAAACTGTTGTTATTCATCCAGGATATTATGGCGAAAAATCAGAAAAAGAAACCCTGGATACAATCGTTCATAATCTCAAAGATTTTGAAAAATTACTAAAAAAAGAAAAAATAACGGTTAAAATAGGCGTTGAGACAATGGGAAAACAAAAAGTATTTGGTAGCATCGATGAAATAATCGAGGTTTCTAAGAAAGTAAAAAATGTTGTTCCTGTTATTGATGTAGCCCACGTTCATGCACGATGTAATGGATGTTTAAAATCAGTTGAAGATTTTCAAGAATTATTTGATAAACTTGCGGTATTAAATTTAAAACATTACTTAATTCATGTAACTGGAGTATTATATGAAAATGGTAACGAACAATACCATCTTCCGATTAAAAAAGGAGATATGCCATTTTCACCATTAGTTGATGTGATTATTGATAACGATTATAATGTCACTATGATATCAGAATCTCCTTTACTGGAACATGATGCTGTCTATATGAGATTACAAGTTGAAAAATCAATTATGAAAAGGACTGGTGGTGAGGAAGCAGATTATAGAGATCTATCGGAGATTAAATGAACAATGAAACAGTTTTTAATAATTCAATTGAATATATTCAAAAAAAGATCAATGCTATTTTAAAAAATGTTTCTGAGGAAGATATTAATCAGGCAATTTCCTTATTTTTATCAACAAAAAACATTTTTGTATATGGTGCCGGAAGATCCGGTCTTGTCGCTAGAGCATTTGCAATTCGTTTGATTCATCTTGGTTTTCAAGCATTTGTTATTGGTGAAACAATTACAGTACCGGTACAGGAAAACGATCTTGTGGTCATTGTTTCAGGTTCAGGTGAGACAATCCCTGCAACTATGACAGCGGAAATTGGTCATAATCTAGGAGCAAAAGTAATCTCAATAACTGGAAAAAAAGATTCGCAAATCGCATCATATGCAGATATCAGTTTATTTGTCTCTGCGAATTGCAATGAAATTGAAAGAAAGCAGTATGCACCACTTGGAACACTGTTTGAGGCCAGCGTCTGGATTCTTCTGGATGGAATAATTGCTGATTTGTTACATAAAAAAAATGAGACAGAAGAAACCATGCGTAAAAGACACGCTACATTACAGAATTAATGCATTGTCTAGTTATTATTTATATCGTTTTCACCAACAAAAAAATCATCTATTTCATGAACCCTTTTTGAAATTTCTCCAATTTCAACCCATTCAATTTCATCTTGATCTTCATCATCGTCGTCAACAAGGCTTAATTCTTTGTATTTTTGTCGTAGTAGTGATTCATATCCTTTAACAAAAACATCCTCGGGGCTGAGGCCAAATTGCCGCAGTAATTCAAGTTTTTCTTTAGAAATTTTTATTTCAATTTTTTTTGTTTTGTTCATAGTGTGATACTCCACCCATTGTTTAACGGTTAGAAGAATTATAAATATGAAATAGATAGAGGCATTTTAAATACTTTTGCATTAATATTGAATGAAGAATATTAGTTCTAATAGTAGAAATTTTTTTAATGAATAGAAATACTCTTAAGAATTGAACATATAAGGGTCGTTGTGTTAGAAATACCAAGAGGAACAAGAGATTTCCTACCTAAAGACATGCAGAAAAGAAGATACGTAGAAAAATCTTTTTCGAATGTATTTAAATCATTTGGATATAATGAGGTACAAACTCCAACCTTTGAGCATTTAGATTTATTTACTCTAAAATCTGGTGAATCAATCATTGATGAATTGTATTCATTTATTGATAAAGGGGGAAGAAATCTTGCTCTACGTCCGGAATTAACAGCACCTGTTATCCGTATGTATGTTGATAAATTACAAATGAATCCAAAGCCTTTGAAACTCTTCTATTTTGGAAATTGTTATCGTTATGATAGACCACAAAAAGGTAGATATCGTGAATTTACCCAAGCAGGATGTGAATTGATTGGGGCAAAATCACCTGAAGCATTAGCAGAATTAGTTTCAATGGCATTTACCCTCTTCAGAGACGTCGGTATTTCAAATATCGTACTGAATATTGGAAATTTAAAACTTCTTAAAATATTATTTAGAAAAATGAGAATCTCAGACGAACAGAAAAAATATTTATTACCTTTGATTGATAAAGAATTGACTGAGGATATTGCAGAGGCATTATCTGATTTCGGATTTAGTTCTCAAGAAATAAATGATTTTCTACTATTATTCCAGGATATATCATTTGATAAATTAATTGATCTATTTCAAGATGAAAATGAAGCATTAGAAGAAATTCTAAGGATGAAAGAAATGTTTGATGTTATGAGAACGAGTTTTAACATTCATGAGATGACTTTTCATATGGGAATAGTCCGTGGACTAGATTATTACACGGGTATGGTATTTGAAATAAAAGCTCCAAAACTCGGAGCTGAAAAACAAATTTGTGGTGGTGGGGAATATGAATTAATTTCTCTATTTAAAGGTAGAGAATCTCCAACATCAGGATTTGCCGTTGGTTTCGATAGAACCATACTTGCTATGGAAATGGAACAAATTTCTTTTCCAAAAAGATCATTAGATTTCTTTATTATTCCCATTAACAATGACATGATTAAGACAGCATCAAACATAGCAATGAAGTTAAGAAGCAAAGGTAAATGTGTTGATGTTGATCTTATGAGAAGGGGCACTGGAAAAGCAATGAAATATGCTAGTTCAATTCAGGCCAAGAAGGTGATTTTTGTTGGTCCAGATGAACTTACTAAAAACTCGATAACAGTACGAGATATGAAAACAGGCAACCAAGAAATTGTTGAATTAGATAATTTATTAAATGAAGAATAATAAATAATATAATATATTTTTTAGTTTAAAGAAATGACCTATGAAAAAAGAATGCATAGTGTATCTTATTGATACCTCAGCAATTTTATCAGGTAAACCACTCAATTTTACTGAGGAGAAATGCGTAACTACTCCTAAAATAGCTGAGGAATTATCTCCTGGTGGTAAAGATTATTTTCATTTTCAAATGCTTTGTGAAAAAGGACTTATGATAATGAAACCTTCCATGAAATCTACAAGTTACATCAATAAGATTATCGAAAAGTATGGTGAAGGAAAACGATTATCAACAGCAGATAAGGAATTATTGGCACTTGCTTATGAATTAAAAAAGAATAATAAGCAAATACCGGTCATTATTTCTGATGATTATTCTATTCAAAATATTGCCAATGATCTACAGATAAAAGTAAATCCCATAAATCAAAAAGAGATTACAAAAAGTTTTAAATGGGGCTTTCGATGTAGTGGATGTAGAAAAATAATAAATGAAGATGTGGATGTCTGCCCAATTTGTGGATCATCGGTGAAACCAATTGTCATAAATAAAAAACCATTAAAAAAAATGAAACGTGATTACTGATGGATATTGATACATTGAAAAAAAAAGTCATTCATTTTTGGAGAACGGATGATGAAAAGATTACATTTTTCCGAGATATTTTAGTTGCAGTACTTGTTGTGTTACTTATTTTATCTATTCTATGGGGATATACTGGCCAATGGTTTGGAGCACCAATGGTTGCAATTGAATCAGGTAGCATGATGCATGCAAATGAACCATTTGGTCGTATTGGATATATCGACGCTGGCGATATGGTTCTTTTAGTAAAAGTACATGAAAAATCTGATATTGTTGTCCGTGGTGGCAATGCAAGTGGTCAAAATCATAAAGAAGACGGATTTCAATCGTATGGAGATTATGGAGATGTCATTGTATATCGAAAATATGGACGAACAGATGAAGAACAAATCATTCATCGAGCAATCTGTTGGGTTGAAGTGACTGATCAGGGAAAATATACTGTTGAAGAATATGGCATTCATAATCAAGAATCAATTACTATACCGGATTTAGGTTTAAGTAAATATAAACCGAGCCATTCAGGATTTATAACAAAAGGGGATAACCCATTTACTAATGACCGCTGTGATCAAGCAGGAGGGATTTGCTCAGAACCTATAAAATTTGATTGGGTTACTGGAAAAGCACGTGGTGAGCTTCCTTGGGTTGGAACAGTGAATTTATTATTTAATGATATCATAAGTGGAAGTTTTTTTAATAGTCATGTACAACCTACAGTCTATAATGTTCCTGAAGACTCTATGATTTGCTTGGTTATTTTGATTATTGCCCTGATATCCATTCCAGTATCAATGGATGTATATGAGTATATAAATGAAAAAAAGAAAAAACATGAAAAAGAATTTGAATCATAATGAAGGTTTTTTATACCAAATGGGATATGATTCATATGGTAAAGGGTCATCGAATCCAGCTTCTATAAATCCTTTCAACCGTAATTGGCATGACTCACAAGTTCCACAAGCACGGTTTCTACCTTGATAACATGACCATGTCTTTTCAAATGGAACATCTAATTCCTTACCTTTAAGAATTATTTCTTTTTTGGATAGATTGATAAGCGGTGTGTGAAGATTAATAGATGAACCTTCTACAGTTTTTTTCGTAGCATGATTAATAACTTGCTGGAAGGCCTTAATAAATTCTGGTCGACAATCAGGATATCCTGAGTAATCAGCTGCGGTTACTCCAATATAAATACGATCAGCGTTGATGGTTTCTGCATATGCTAATGCTAACGATAAAAAAATAGTATTTCGTGCCGGAACGTATGTTGAAGGAATCGAAGTACCAATAGCCTGTAATGGTACATTCTTTGGTATATTATTAGGTTCTCTTTTCAACAATGCAGACCCGCCAAATTCATATAAATGCAAAGGAAAAATCATATGTTTTTTCACAGCCAAATCTTCAGCAATGGCTTTTGCTTGTATTATTTCTTTTTCGTGACGTTGTTGGTAATTAATTGTTAATGCATATATGTCAAATCCATCATTTTTTGCAGTGAACGCTGTAACTGTTGAATCCAACCCTCCACTTAATAAACAGACCGCTTTTTTTATCATATTATTAACTCAAAATAGTTAGAAGCATTTGGAAATATAAGCACCCTGGCCATATCCTTCATCAACTCCAACTTCAATAGAATGAATATGCTTAATATTTTCTAACTTTTTTAATAATTCAGCCAGAACATAGGTTGCTAAATTCTCTGCCGATGTAGAATTTAATGGAAGGATAATACAATCTTCCTTTGGAAACATGTATTTTTTACCTAATGAATCAAACATAATTTGATTGGTTTCTTCCTTAATCTGAATGGATTTACTTTGAGCAGGAATTAAAACCCGATGGTCAAGATCATTAGCAATTTTTTTTAATATCGTTTTCAACAAAGAAAAATCAATGATAATACCCTTTGAATCTTTTTCTCCTTCAATAATAGTATGAATAGCATAGGTATGTCCATGAATCCTTCCACATTTTTCGTATTCTGGAATAACATGAGCTGATGAAAAACGAATATTTGATCTCCAACCATCTATTCGAATAGATGATCTCATTTCTTTCATAATATCACCACAACCTACTTTTTTTGTTTCTTTTCATAATCCTTGATTGCTTCTCTCAGCGCATCCGATGCTAAATTTGAACAATGCATCTTCACCGCAGGAAGTCCACCAAGTTCTTTTGCAACATCATCCCTGCTTAGTTTTTTTGCCTTCTCAAGATCCATTCCCTTTACGATTTCAGTTGTAATACTACTACTTGCAATCGCCGCTGCACACCCATATGTTTTAAATTTCACATCTACAATTTTTTCATCTTTTACCTTAATATACATGGTCATGACATCACCACAGGTTGGATTTCCAACAGTTCCAACGCCATCAGCATCTTTTATT
The DNA here is from genome assembly GCA_964636235.1 of uncultured Thermoplasmatales archaeon. Taxonomy (GTDB): domain Archaea; phylum Thermoplasmatota; class E2; order DHVEG-1; family DHVEG-1; genus EX4572-165. Next base: position 9,575 of record CAZWQV010000011.1, on the reverse strand, counting down.
TCACCAACATTTCTTGGATGAAAAAAATGATCTTTCACTTTTTCAGTATATAACTCTGCCATTTCATTTCCTCATTTATTCCATAAAGGTGACATTTCCCGAAGTAAATGCACAATCGGAGGTAATTCATCACATACATAGTCAATCTCATCTTCAGTAGTTGTTCTTCCAAGTGTAAATCGAAGTGATCCATGTGCTTCTTCAGGTTTCAAACCTAAGGCTAATAACACATGCGATGGTTTTAATTTTTTTGATGAGCATGCCGATCCAGTTGCTGCTGCAATTCCCTTTTCATTTAGCATCATTTGTAATGATTCCCCTTCCACAGCGTCGAATCTGAAATGTGCATTGTTAGGCAACCTTTTTGATGGATGACCGTTTAGATAACTTTCTTCGATTTTTAATATGCAGTCAATAAGTTTATCTCGTAGAGCCATCATATGTTTGCTGTCTTTTGATAATCGTTTCTTACCTAATTCACATGCTTTTCCGAATCCAATAATTCCTGGTGTATTTAACGTACTACTTCTCCTTCCTTTTTCATGACCACCACCATGAAAAAGTGGTGGAATTGTGATGCCTTTTTTAACATAAAGTGCTCCGACACCTTTTGGACCATAGATTTTATGGGACGAAAAAGAAAGCATATCAATATTATCTTTAACTACATCAATTGGTACTTTTCCTACTGCTTGCACGGCATCCGTATGAAAAATAATATTATGCTTTTTGGTTATTTCCCCTATCTGTTTCATTGGTTGAATAGTACCAATTTCATTGTTCGCATAAATAATTGATACAAGAAAGGTACTTTCTGATATTGCATCTTCTAAGTCTTTAATATCAATTAAGCCATATTTATCAACTGGAAGATATTTGACATTATATCCTGTTTTTTCCAAATATTTACATGTTTCCAATACTGCAGGATGTTCGATAAGTGTAGTGATTATATGATTTCCATTCTTTTGTTTTTTATCTTGATTCATTTCAGCTATTCCTTTAATAGCTAGATTATCAGCCTCAGTTCCACCTGATGTAAATATAATTTCTTCTTCTTTTCCATGAATTATCGATGCTACATGATTTCTACTTTCTTCAATTGCTTCTTGGGCTTTGATTCCATAAGAGTGAATTGATGAGGGATTCCCATAATATTCATGAAAATATGGCATCATTGCTTTTACAATCTTTGGATCAACGGGAGTTGTTGCACCATAATCTAAATAGACATTTTTCATTTTCTAACCCATAATTCTATCGATAGTTCAACCATGATTGATCAATATGGTTTAAGTTTTTTCATCATTTTTACTTATTTTACAGGAAAATTTGCATTAAGGCGAAATTACAAGAATTTTTTATATATAAGTAATATATAAAATTATTATAGTGGTGAGGATGGATAAGAAAAAAATATTTCTGGCCAGTTTATGTGCTATTTTAATTCTTATATTACAGGTCAATAATATAATAGCATGTGAAAATGAAGATGAAAAAGAAAATACCAGCAGCGAGAATCAATACCCCAGCAGCAGTATTACTATCACTTCACTTCTGAATGCAGGAACACTTCTAGATAAACTTATTGAGCGATACCCAATTCTTGATACCATCATCCAAATGATTTTAGAAATGATTCAAAATTTCTTATCAAGAATAAACATTTTATCTTTATAAAAAAATAATAGAAAATGAGAAAAGTATTACTTAAAAAATAATGTAATTAAAAAGGGATACTTTTCTACTAAACTTTTTATAAAAATATGTAATAGAGGACTATCAAACAAATATTTTGATTTGGGCATTACAACACTTAATGGTTCAGACCAATCACTCATTGCACCATATTCATCTTCTGCTTTTACCCGTATTTGATATGTTCCTTCCTCATACCAAACATGACTGGTTATTACTTCTTGTCCAGAATCATAATAATTAGTCCACTCGTCTACTTGTTGATTTCCATCCCAATCCCATCCATATCGAATTCTATGATCATCTGGATCTGTTGAACTCGTGGAATAATCATAGGATGACTCAATTTTTCCTTCAGTAGGACCTTGTGGTGTTGATGGTTTATTTGGATCAATATTTTGAACTGTTACTAGTAGCGAATCAGACCAAGGACTTTCCATGCCATAGATATCTCTTGCTTTCACTTTGACTTCATATGTTCCTTTTGAAAGCCATTGTTTCGATACAGCGACATCTTCTCCTGAAGGATAAAAATCACTTCCGGTAATAGTGCCATCACCCCAATCAAATATATATTTTATGAAATCTCCATCAGGATCTGTTGAACTAGTCTCATATTCACCTATCTCACCAACAACTAAATTTGATGAACCCGCAGGCATAGTTGGTTTAACAGGTGCATTTGAAGTAATTTCATAAGTCGTTGATTGTAAATTCATAGTTAATCTGTTGATAAAAAAATCATTTCCCAGTGCTATATCTTGATAATTTGCTTTAATGGTATTTCCCGCCGCAATTGCATACCAAATACTTCCTCCAATATCTCCAGTTATTTTTAATGCATCATATTCTTTCTGAGATGATTGTATTACATCCCAACCTTCACAAGTTATGGTTTGCTCTTCAACAAATGTATAAATAAAAGCTGGTTCTGGCAGAAGATTAACCTGTAAAGGGACTACCACATAGGTAAATGGATTTATCCATTGTTTATTTATTTCTAATGGAAATTGAATTGTTGAAAATGATGTTTCATTGAAGTCTTCTTTATAAAAACTTAAATTTGCCTCAATTTCAAATGGGATGTCAACAACTTTATCTATGTATCCATCTATTGTGAATTCACCATATATTGTTTCAAGAGTATCTTTATTAATTTCCATATATCCTTCTAATCTTGTATCTTTTATATTCCCGGATAATTGCATTACATCTAAATCAACTGTTCCAGATCCAGATATAAACCCTCTTGGAACAGTAAGTGTTAAAATGTTACTTGATTCCGTGATTTCAGTAACTTTCATTTTTAGATTTTCTATTGATAAATCAAAAGATAGAAAACTTTCTTGGTCTCCATTAATTTCCATATTATATATCCATTCATCACCAATATTCCAAACAGGTACATCAGCGATTGCTTGGGTATTTGGTAATACAATATTGCTTTTTTGCAGTATTATAGAGGCACTTGTTGAACTTGTGATAAACAATATGGAACATAACAGGATTGCTATCTTCAAATAACTTTTTTTACTCATACCCTACAAACCTCCAAGTATTACATCAAAAAGATAGATTATTAAACCATAGTTATTAATTATGTGCAAAAAAAGAATTTTTTATTAAAAATATCTATTATTAACAAAATTATTAATTATTAAGTTATAAATATTATAATTTATCATTATAATTATACATAAGAATCTTAAACATATTAAAATATCACTCGAAAACACCATATATCACATTGAAATGAACCGAAATATCTATAATTAGTTAATGAATATCCTAACTTGTTGAGGGTTTGGAAAATGGTAGATATTTTATCACTGGGAATAGGATTTGTCATTGGAGTAATTGTAGTTGCCTTTGCAATTGAATTTGGTTCTAAGAAAACAAAAGATGTAATGCCTTCATCAAGAAGAACAATTGAATGGGATATCAAAGAAATTCACAATCCAAAAATCATGGCAGAATATATGGGCGATATTTCCATTCCTAAAGAATCAAAAGTTCTAGTTAATAAATATAAAGATGCGCAAATGTTTGAAGGAATTAATGCGAGAAGACATACAAAAATTAAAGGAAATTATATTCTAGGTGATGATAGAGCACTAATCTTATCAGGACCTGTAAGAAAGGATGAGATCGGTTTTTGGACAGTGGAAAAAGAAATAGTAAATTCACTTCATGAAGAATTTGATGCATATTGGAATAATGCATCTACTATGAAAGTAGATAAATAATTAAAATCAAAGATTTTAACAAGTAGAATAATATGACTAACACAAATGATAGAAAGCATTGCTGAATCAAACGCCCTGCCATTGATCGGCTTATGTTTATCATTTTTAATTGCAATATTTCTTGTTAGAAGAAGATTTAATTTCGGTTTATCACTTATTATTGGATCACTTATATTAGGGTTTTTTTCATTAAATCATATTACTATTATTCAAATACCAAAAGCATTTATTCAAGCAATTATTTTTAATTATAATTCAAATCAAATAACACTAGAAACAATTGAACTAGCAACTCTAATGACCCTTATTTTTCTTCTTGCCAAAACAATGCAGGAAACAGGTGCAATTAATGACTTAATTAAAAATTTAAAAACAATCTTTAAAAAAGGAGAAACGATGGCATTGATACCAGCAATTTATGGTTTAATGCCTGTTCCTGGTGGAGCATTATTTTCTGCACCTTTAATAGATAAAGAAGGAGATTTATTTTCACTTTCAAAAAATCAAAAAAATTTTCTGAATGTTTGGTTTCGTCATATATGGTTTCCCATCTACCCAATTTCATCTGCAATGATTTTAATTTGTGATAAAGATTTTACCGGATTGGCTAATAATATTCCTTTATATGAACTTATCATCGCAAATATTCCTTCTTTTCTTGTATTTATTTTTGTAGGATCAGTCTTTTTGTACTTCTTTAAAAAAAATACACAGATTACAGAAAAGAAAACAAAGAAAGAATATAAAAAATTAACATTTTTATTGATACCAACTACCCCAATAATCTTGTATATTTTAATTTTTATCATAGCTATACCATTTCCAGGATTTTCAATATATGATTATCAAAGATCAATTTTTATAATAGGTCTTATTGGAAGTTTTTTCATTCTTTATTTTTTGCTTTCTTTATCGATTAAGAAATATCTTAATATTATAAAAAAAAGTTTATCTTTCAACATTGCATTTGCTATTATTGGAATCATGATTTTTCGAGAAATGTTTAATACTACTGGAGTAAATTATATGTTAGCAGATCTCATTAAATCAACGTCCATTGCACCTATCTTTATAATTATTCTAATTCCATTCATACTTGGGATTGTAACGGGCTATAATCTTGGAGCAATAGCATTATCATACGTTGTTATTCAACCATTATTTTCAACTACTCAAATTTCTATTGTGGGTTTAACCAGCATCGTCTTTATCAGTTCTCTTGCAGGATATCTTATATCCCCCATCCATCTATGCAATGTGGTCAGTAGCGAGCATTTCAAAACAGATACAACCAGAATGTATCACATGTATATTCCATCTGTTTTTGTGTTACTCATATGTCAAACACTGTTTATTCTGATTACGTATTAGAATATAGATAACTTTTTTAAAAGAGAACCTTTTCTAGATAGTAATATGACAATTTCTCCCTATATTTCAGATTTATTGAAACCTTCATCGTATCCTGAAAAAGCTACTTCAATCTCACTTGTTCAAACCCATATTTCAAACGTATTTATTGGTGATACATATGTATATAAAATCAAAAAACCTGTTAATTTTGGATTTCTTGATTTTTCAACCTTAGAAAAAAGATTATATTATTGTCAACAGGAAGTTACTTTGAATAATCGTTTTTCTAAAGGTGTTTATTTAGGAGTAAAACCAGTGACTTTCAATGGCAAGAAGTATCAGATTGATGGTGAAGGAACTATTATTGATTACGCGGTTAAAATGAAACGTTTATCTGATAATGAGCTATTAAAAACAAAATTGAAAAATAAAACACTTCATTTAGATGATATGGTAAGAGTTGGTAAAACAATCGCTCAATTTCATAAAAATGCTAATCAATCTGAAAAAATAAGCTCATATGGGAGGTTAGAAGCAATCAAACTAAATACGGATGAAAATTTTGAACAAACCAAAGAATTTATTGATATCTGCATATCCAAAGATGGATATCATAAATTAAAGAAATGGACTGATAATTTTTATACCTATAATGATCTATTATTGAAACAAAGAGTAAAAGAGGGAAAAATTAAAGATTGCCATGGTGATCTACATATGGAACATATTTGTCTTACCGATCCGATCATATTGTTTGATTGCATTGAATTTAATGAGCGATTTAGATTTATTGATGTTTTATCTGAAATTGCCTTTTTGCTAATGGATCTTGAATTTCATAACGGAAAAAAATTTGCTTATCAATTATTAACATCGTACTTCGATTATTCTGATGAAAATAATGATGAAGATATAAAAAAACTAATCATATTTTATAAAATATATCGAGCATATGTGAGAGGTAAAGTTACTTGTTTTATGCTAAATGATAAATCAATTACAGAGGAAAAGAAAAAAAAGGTAATTCATACTGCTAATAAATATTTTCATTTAGCACAATCATATATACTGGATCTAATCAATTGATAAAGAAAGATAATGGATGTGATAAGAATAATGAAAGAGCCTTTTGAAGAATTTATTGATAATAATCTAAAATCTGGAACGCTTCTAATTGCCTGTGGTCTTCCTGGTTCCTATAAAACTGAGACCACAGAGGAAATATCTAAAATGAAAGGATATCCAATACAAAGAACAGATTTGATTCGTAAGGAAGTTCTTAAAAATATGGATATTTTTGATGAAAAAATTGCTAATAATTATGAGATAAGAAAACGCGTCTACACAGAAATGTTCAACCGTGCAGAAGAAACGCTGCAAAGACACAACGGTGTCATATTAGATGCAACGTTTGTAACTCAAGAGCTTCGAAGAAGAGCAGCCGGTATTGCTGATAATTTAAACAAGACATTTGTTATTCTTCAAACACATTGTTCAAGAGATGCGAGTATTAGAAGAATACTGGGAAGAACAAAGGAAAATTATGAATCAAATGCTCTCACTGAACAAGCATATATTAATAATGTGAAGAAATTTGAACAAGTAGATTTAGATGATTTAAAAAAAGTATTTCCCCATCTACCAATAATACACTTACTTGTGGACACAGAACATGATCCAAAAAATGAATGGTATATTATTGACATGGTAAAAAGATAGATCAGTATGAAATTAGCAGGATACACAATTAATTTTGAAGAAGTCTATGATAGCATCATAAAAAATAAATATGAAAATATATTGATCCAACTACCAGAAGGATTAAAACAATACTCATCCCTATTAAAAAAGGAACTGGAAAAAAAGATCCAAGCAAATATCTATTTTTCTGCTGATCCTTGTTATGGAGCCTGTGATTTACCTTATTTTGATCAATTAGGATCATTAGATATCCAAGTAATAATTCATATTGGCCATACCGCTATCCCATCAATGAACAAGTTGTTGAAATCTTATGAGATACCTGTTTATTTTCTTCCAGCATTATCCGATATTGATATTCATAGTATTGTTGATCGTGCATGCAAACAACTGGATGGTAAAAATATCGGGATTGTTACTACTGCTCAACATATTCATAAATTAAAAGAGGTAGAACAAATTTTATTTGCCAATGGTTTTCAGCCAATCATACAAAAAGGAACAGACAGAATTGCTTATTGTGGTCAGATCCTTGGATGTAATTTTTCTGCTGCAAAATCATCATTTACTAACATTGATTCTTACCTTTATGTGGGAGGTGGAATATTTCACCCCCTTGGGTTATTACTGGCAACAAAAAAACAAGTGATCATTGCAGATCCATTTGAAAATAAGGTAAAAAAACAGGAATTAATAGATATAAAGGATAAAATATTACGACAACGTTTTGCAGCAATTACTCTTGCAAAAGATGCAGAAAGCTTTGGAATTATTTTTTGTACCAAATATGGGCAACAAAGAAGAAAAATAGCTGACAACATGAAGCAGTTATTAAAAGATAATAATAAACAATCAATAACACTAGTATTTGATTTCATAAGTCCATTATCTTTACAAAATTATCTTGATGTTGATTGTTTTATTTCAACCGCATGTCCAAGGATTGCAATTGATGATTATTCTTTATATAAAAAACCAATTATCACTCCTCTTGAATTAGAAATTGCATTAGGGAAAAAATCCTTTGATGATTATTGTTTCGACGAAATAGAAGAATAATATATGAATAGGTAATTATTCTTCTGTATTGTTGCGACTATTCTGAATAGCCAAGGTAATATTCTGTTCAATTGTTTTTGCATAACCTATGAAGGTTGATTCTTCAGGTGATGATCCACCTAATGCAACAAATATATTATGGATTGAAAACAAATAAGTATAATAGGTGTAACTAGTGTTTTCATCAGAATAGTTAAAAAATAATAAATAAGAGACATTTCCAATTTTAATGGATTCATTATTCTGTTTTATATCATAACTTAAATTTTCTAGATTATCTTTTGAAAATATAACAAGTTTTTGAGCATTTTCAACAGTGTCAATTTCAAGTAATGTTTCCATGACTCCATTTGATAAATTCTTAAAATAGGTAGCATCATATCGTTCTAGAATATGCCAGGTCAATCCTTTTCCAGTTTGATTTTCAACGGTTGTCGGCTCTGTGGTATGATTTTCATATAATAAATTAAAAGAGTCCGGCAAATCATTTTCTTTTAACGCAACTTCATCTAAATTAATATCTACTATGGCAATTTCTTTTTCTTTTTTTTCTGTCGTTTCAACGCAACCAACAAAAGATACAAAGAGTAAAATAACAAGTGTTATTGGAATGAATTTTTGTTTATTCATTATCGACACCATTTACAACAACAATAATAAATATCATATAAAAACTATACTAAAAAAGATGCAATTTTTATTTTTACCATTTCTTGATACAATTTCTATGATCATTCATGTTAATTTTAATTGATAAAAAGATAGATTATAAACATTTAAAAATATTGAATTGAAAAATAACAATTTTCTATCTAAAATATTATTAAAAAACTGAATAGCATCTATTTTACTTTTTGTTTTACTCATTTTAATTATATGGCTCCCCCAATCCGATTCCGCATCATATATATCCTTTGTCTTGACTTTAATTGTATAGGAACCATTATTTTGATAACAATGAGTAAAGGAGATACTTTCCCCTGAATCGTAGGGTCCTGACCATTCAGTTATATGGCCATCTTCCCAATCAATTATATAATATACCTTATCTTCATCTTTATCAAATGATTTAATTTTAAAACTATAATTTTTACCAATTTTTCCTTCTTCAGGCCCAATTATTGATGGTACATCTGGATTATTGTTGTAAATATTCACATTTAAACCAGTTGACCAATCACTTGCCTTCATGCTGCTATCCTGCACTTTTACTTTCACAGTATATTCTCCTGTTGAACCCCATGAATGGGTTGCAGTAACAATCTCACCCGAATTATACGGACCTAACCAACTTGAATAGAGTCCATCGCCCCATGAAAATTTATATTTTAATTGTTTTTTTGCATGATGAGTTGAAGATGAGCTAAAAAAATATTCAATATCTGGTCTTCCATTAGTAATACCTGTTGGTTTTTCAGGAGTTCGCGGGCCATTAATAATATAAAAAAAATCCTTGTGTAAAAAAGGTTCTCCACCAGTAAAAGTAATCACATAACAGCCATTTTTATAAGAATCATC
>CAZWQV010000010.1:1344-36660 GCA_964636235.1 uncultured Thermoplasmatales archaeon | reverse complement strand
AGTATTTTTTAGACCTTGCAAAAATATTAATTACAGCGGTTTCGTTTTTTTGTTATTTGTACTATACAAGTATTAAATAGTTTTATTGAATCGTTTCAACAGGGAGAATTCAATCATGATTACTTCATCTTCCAAGAAAGAGTACGGCCAGGGCCTGGTGGAATATTCCATGATCCTGGTGCTAGTGGCCGTATCAGTCATGACCGTGGTAGCGATGGTCATGGGACCCATGGTCGGCGATGTTTTCAGTTCGATCGACGAAAGCCTTTCGAGTTCGGGAGACGTAGCTGGTGGCCTTGGTGGTGGAGGAGGCAGTGGTTATTTTGCCACTGAAACACCGGTCACGCCGACGAACACGCCGTTACCACCGACCCCAACCAATACGCCGGTCACACCTACGAACACGCCCATCCCACCTACCCCAACCAATACGCCGGTCACGCCGACGAACACGCCAGTGCCGCCGACCCCAACCAATACGCCCATCCCACCTACCCCAACCAATACACCGGTCACGCCGACCCCTACGAACACGCCATTACCACCGACCCCAACCAGTACACCGGTCACGCCGACCAATACACCTGTCCCACCGACGAACACACCTACAACCACAGCTATTTCACCAACATCCACCTCTGTCCTGCCGACTGCATCTCCTACTCCCACACTGATTTCACCAACTGCTACACCTGACTCGACCTGGGAATTCTGCGCGGATGAAAATGGGTATTGCAGCTTCAAAGGTAAACAAAATGTACCTGATGGGAACCCAGCAAATGGGGTACCGAAAGAAAAAAACCCAAAAGAAAAACGTGTTGCGTTGTTTTCTCTCCCCCTGCATTTGTCTACCTTTTTTCTTCTTCAAATGTTTTTATCTTTATGGAACTGGCATTCAACGAATAGTATAACTTGATTTTTTGATGATGGATGGGGGGAAAAGAATTTGTACTATTGAAAAGTGAGAATGGGGAAAGGGTGGATGGGATGGTGAGGAAAGATGGATTAAAAAATTAATAGTTTCCCCATTCTGCGTAACATTATATTTATATAGTTATATTTAAAGTTTATTATAATATTTCATATTTTAAAAATTATTTTAATAAATAAGAAGAAAAATTAATTAAGTTGTCAACATTTTTTATTTTATTAATATTGAAAAAATCGAAAATATTTATCTATTTTGTTTTTTCATCACGAGAATAATTTTTGACAAAATAACAGATCTTATTTAAATATGTAAACCAGCAAAACTTTCATATATTGATTGATTATGACAATGACGACAGTTACAACTACTCCTTCTGCAAAAAAAATATATAAGAGAAAAAAAACACGCTGTTATAGTTTTGGTTTTATTGTAGGGGAATATTAAAAAGTTACAAAATTTTAAATACTTCTGTGGGATTTAGGAATCCTAGGGATGCGACAAAACAAAAAACCTTAAAGTAATCCCTTTATAGCGCGGTGGGATGGACCTGTATCTCAAAGAAGTAAGCATGGAAAACTTTAAATCTTTTGGAAGGAAACTTACTGTTCCTTTGTTTCCAGGATTTACTGCAATTACAGGTCCGAATGGCTCTGGAAAAAGTAATATTGCTGATGCAATATTGTTTGTTCTTGGTCCCAAAAGCTCAAAAACGATGAGAGCTACTCGTCTTACAGATTTAATTTTTAACGGTGGAAAAAAACAAAAAAACCCTGCAAATAAATGTAGAGTGTCCTTAGTTTTTGATAATACTTCAAGAAAAATGCCCATCGATGCTAATGATGTTATGCTCACTAGAATGATTAAAAGAGCTCCATTAAAAGATGATCCTGATAATTATTATTCTTATTATTATATAAATGGTAAGGCGAGTAGTTATTCTGAATTTACATCCATTTTACAACAAGCTCGTATATCTGGTGATGGATATAATATTGTCAAACAAGGTGATGTTACATCAATTATTGAGATGGGTGGAGTAGAAAGAAGAAAGATTATTGATGAAATAGCGGGCATAAAAACATTTGATGATGATTTGAATAAGGCTCAGAAAGAGCATGAGGAAGTTGATGCTAATTTAGAAAGAATCAAAATTATTGTTCGAGAAATTGATGTGCAATTAAAACAGTTGAAAAATGATAGAGATGAGGCAGCAAGGTATAATGAATTGAAACAGCAATTATTTGAGATTAAAGCAAAAATTGCTACCAAGAAAAAACAAGAGATTCAACAGCAAATAACTGAGATTCAACAACAGATAAATTCATATGAACAAGAACAGCAACAATTGACCATGAAAGCTAATTTACAGAAAGAAAAAATGAAACAGAATCAAGAAGAATTAACAGCTATTGAAAAACATATCTCTGATACGGGTGGAGATGAAGTTAAGCAGATCAATAAGGAAATTGAATCAGTTAGAAAAGAGGAAATAAAAACAGAGGAACGTATTAATTATGCAAACGATGAAATCAAGGAATTAAATAAGGAGCTTCAGAATTATTCACACCGTTTGCAACAGATAAACGATGAGATCGATGAGGTGCAAGAACATCAGCAAGAAATCGAAAATAATCTTACTACAATACAAAAAGAAATTGATCAAAAAGAGGAACAATTACAACAGTTAAAAGACTCTATTGCAAGCAGTGATGATGCTTCATTAGATTTAAGCAAAGAATTATTAATCATAAAAGAGGAATTTGATGCAAAGAATAGTCAATTGCATGAGGAAAAATTAGCCTTGCAACGAGTTATCGATCAATTGGATGTATTTGATCATCAAATAGCAGATTTACAAGAGAGCAAAGAAACATATGCTTTTGAGATTAAAGATATTGATTGGCAATTGGAAGAGTTAAAAGGAAAGTCTTCTGAATCGAAAAAAACAAAAAAGAAATTGGAACAAAGTGTATTTGAAAAGAAAAAACAAGAAAGTGAATTAACTGCTCAATTACATGATTTGGATCAAGGAATAAGAAGGGCTCAACAACAGCAAGCAAAATTACAAGCAGAATATGATGCAATAACATCAGTTCAACATAAATATAATAGGGCTGTATCTGAAGTTATTAAAGCACGGGATAATAAAGAATTATCAGGTATTCATGGTACTATTGCTGAGTTGGCGCAGGTAGATCAGCAGTACAAAACAGCAATGGCAATTGCTGCAGGATCTCGAATGCAGAGTATTGTAGTAGATGAGGATGAGTCTGCTGCCAAGGCAATTAAATATTTACAGAAAAGAAACCTCGGTAGAGCTACGTTTCTACCATTAAATAAAATGATTTCTGGTAAACCGCGGGGTAAAGCATTAATGATAGTAAAAGATGCTGCATCTAAAGGATTTGCCATTGATTTAGTTCATTTTAAGGAGGAATATCGAGGTGCATTTTGGTATGTTTTTGGTGATACGGTAGTTGTTGATACGATAGATAATGCACGAAAACTTATGGGCGGAGTTCGACTTGTTGATTTGAAAGGATCACTAATTGAAGCAAGTGGTGCAATGATTGGAGGGAGTGCACCGCGCATGCAGCTCATGTTCGGTGATGCTGATCGGTCAAAGCTTGATGAAATAAATAATCAATTACAAAAATTATTTTCCTCGTATGAACAGACTGAAGAGCAATTAAAGCGAATAAAACAAGAATTACTAGACCTTGAACAACAATTTTCAAGTATTGCCTTGAATACGGCTGATGAAACACTTTTACAGAATCTTGCTATTCAACGGAAAGAATTTCAGGGTAAGATAAAAACAGTTGAAGAGAAGTTAAATGAAAAAATTAATGAAAAGCAAAGCCTCGAAGCGCAGCAACAAAATATGCAAGATAGTGTTACTTTGCTAAGTGAGAAATTAGATACGTTACTTGAAGAAAAACAGAATAAAAGTGCTATACTTTTAAAAGGATCAAAAAAAGAAGATGCACAGAAAGTCAGATTATTAACTGAAGAGCTTGAAAAGATAAAAGAACATGTGAGATCTTATTCAACAAATAAAGAAGGATCATTAAAAAAACTTGAACTATTAAACGAAAGAAAACTTGAATTAACTCAGCATATTGAACAATGCACAAAAGAAATTGCAGAACATAAACAATCCATAACTGAATTTATACAGAAGAGAGATGGTTATCAAGAAAAAATTCAAACGCTTTCACATGTCCAGGAACAAATTAATGATAAGATAGAATCATTTACTAAGAAAAGAGAAAAAATTTATAAATTTGTAATTGAAGTTGAACATGAACTGGATAAAATAAATACCAGAATTGAATCATATTATGATTTAATATCTAGAGCGCAGTATCGTCTTCCTACACTCGAAGAAACGATTGATGAGATTAATGAAGAATTAAAATTATATAACATTTCTATTGACTCAGAAAAACTTCCACCGGTTGATTCATTAAAAGATTCATTACGTATAATTGAAGAAAATATGAGGGCATTGGAACCTGTGAATATGCGAGCATTGGAAGAATATACGCATCAACAACAACGAAAAACAAAATTGGATGAGGATGTGAAACACCTTAAAGATCAACGGAAAAACTTGATTAAACTTGTTAAAAATGTAACAGATAAAAAAACGGAACGATTCTATGAGATATACCATGAAATAAACCGTAATTTCCAACGAACCTACGCAACGTTGTCTGAGGGTGGTGAAGCAGAATTAAAGCTTGAAGATCCTGATCATTTGTTTGAATCTGGTCTGACCATCAAGGCTCGACCTCGAGGAAAAAAAGTATTGCTATTATCTGCTCTTTCTGGAGGTGAAAAAAGTATTGCATCGCTTGCTTTTATTTTTGCTATTCAAGAATATGATCCAAGTCCGTTCTATGTCCTTGATGAAGTAGATATGTTCTTAGATGGTGTGAATGCAGAGATTGTGTCAAAACGAGTAAAACAAAATGCTATTGACACCCAATTTATCATGGTTTCATTAAGGAAAATTGCATTAAAAGAAGCAAATCATGTATATGGAGTTACTATGCAGGATAATGGAGTATCAGATATGATTGGCAATATCGATCCCGATGCCGTTGGACCTGATGGAGAGATTCAATCAATAATGAGAAATTAAGGAGGAAAACAGTATGGATGAATACGTTGACAATTCAATCATTCAGCATTTACTCTTTCATAAAGCACTGATTGATGAACAAGATGATGCACAGCGCATAAATTACTATGTAGATCTCTTAACCAAAACAAATGAAGGTTTGCATGTCAGCATGAAAAATCCTTTTGACCGTTCGATTGCGATTGCATTTGAGCTAGTGATGCAGCAGCATTTAAATCCATGGGATTTAGATTTGGTTTCCTTTTCCACCATGTATTTACATAGAGCAAAGGAAGAACATGTCGATTTAATCACTGCAGGACGTATTATTCTTATGGCTTGGAAGATCTTAAAATTACAAAGTAATGATTTAATGATTAATCTTCAAAATCAAGAGATGGAGCAGGAACAAGCGGATTGGGATGCTTTATCCTCTGAAATGTGGTTTACTACTGATGATGAATATTCATATACTAATTTATTAATGAAATTACCTGATCCTCCTTTAGAAGAGCCAATACGCCGGCATACTAAAAGAAAGGTCACCCTCATTGAATTACTAGAAGCATTTGATCTTGCCCGTAAGGAAGCAGAGGCGTTTCAACAGAATGAAAAAAGAAGACAAGAAGCAAAACATCAATTATTTGAAGCGAGTAGAAAACGAATGATTGGTACTGCCCATGAGGATAATATTGAGGCAGATGTTTCTGATATATGGGATAGGATTCAAAGGATTGGAAAGGAAAACCTGTCGATTAGTGAGCTTTATGAGGGAAATGATAAAGAAGAAATAATTCGGATATTTATTTCTATTTTGTTTTTAGCTAATGAACAAAAAATCATTGTTTATCAGCGTAGGTTTCCATATGGAAAGATATTTATTAAAACAGTTGGATGCACATAAATGAGTATGAAGCGAGATGATGTGGGATTAGATGCAAAACAACAAGTGGAATCAGTGTTGTTTTCTGCAAGTAAACCGGTGAGTGTGAAAGAAATTAGAGATATCACTGGTCTTTCATCACAAAAGATCTCTGCGGTGTTAAAACAATTAAGAACTGAATATGCAAATGAACGTAAGACTGCTATGGATATTGTAAAGATTGGTCATAAATATGTTATGCAGTTGAAAAGTTCTTATCATGATCAATCAATGATGATTGCTGAACCAGCAATTGATGAGGACGTGTTGAAAACATTATCGTTAATTGCATTTCATCAACCAGTTAAACAATCTAATTTACGACGGATGGCAGGAGAAAAAATCTATGAACATGTTGATTTTTTATCAGATTTGCAGTTAATTCATACAAAGAAACATAGGAATACAGAGATTATTACCCTGACCAAGCATTTTAGGGAATATTTTGGCATTGAAGCAACAACTCCTAAGGAGATAAGATCGTATCTCATGGAAAAAGTTGCTAAAAAAACTTTTGACGGTCAACAAGGATGATTGCTTTATAAGGATGAAAAAATTCCGTGATGTTTATCAACAGGCAGCTTATACCTCTTTGATGGATGGAACAAAATATTCAACAGTTTTTTACTAGGGTGAATGATTTACGATCAGAAACATCATTTCTTCAAGAAATAAAGAAAAGAAGACAAGTTTATGATGGGCTTTTTACTGATGAGACCATTGCATATTTACTTATTGATGAACTGGGAAGAAATGCTGATGCTTATGTAAAAATAAAGGATCTTCACCCCGGTATCGAATGTTCAATTAAGGCAATGATCACCTCTATTGGTGAGGTGAAAACCTTTCAACGGAAAAAAGGCTCTACTGGAAGGCTTATTAAACTGATTGTCACCGATGAAACCGGAAGTACCCCTTTGATTTTATGGAATGATGATGTATCCCTTGTTGAAAATAATACGTTAGCATTACAGACAATGGTTACGATAATAAATGGCTATACAAAAAAGGGGTATAATGGTATTGAGATCAATATTGGAAAGTGGAGTAATATTGAATATGAACAAAAGAAATCAAAGAATATTGATCCATGCCTTCAACAATCGCCTGAGAAACATAATATAAAAGGGGTATTAACCAATGTGCAGCCCACCAATGTTTTTTTCAAGGATGATGGAACAGAAGGATTTATTACAAAAATTAGGATACAGACCGATGACGGAGTTAAACAACTTATTCTATGGGATAAACAGGTAAAGAGAATTCAGCAATACACAATTGGTGATTATATCTGTATCAACCAAGTAGATTATAGATATGTTAACGGTGAAAAAGAGATACATGTAAATGGAAAGGCAACCATAACATCGTCTTAACAGCCACCTTGCGTATAAGGTTCTTTTTTTTCAAGAGCACGTTGTGCTTTCTGTAATTCCCTTCCAATATAAAGGTAATGTTCGGCTCGTAAATTTGGAACGTGTTTTGCAAATGTATCTGACAATGCATCGGCTTTGTTTCCAATAAAAATTTTTTGCAAATTTCCAGAGACAATACGATTCTCTTTTATCACATTGGTATAATATTCAACATGAATTTTTTCTTCATATAATTCAATAACAACAAATCCTTGATCATCAAGGACTACATCCTTTTCAGCTGTTTTTTTTGCTTCAATAAGTGGCACTTCTTTTTTACTCATGACCATATCTCTCCTGCTGAGACCAAATGTTGTAATTTAGTAAATGCAACTTTCTTTGGCAACAGACGTAATCCACAATCTGGTGCAATTTGTTTCAGACGTTTATCAAATATATTTATTCCTCTTTGAATATGGTTTTGTATCTCTTTTACAGATTCAATATTAGGGTCATCTGATCGAACTGACCCTAAACAGATTCCAATAGATGATGGGTATTGAGTAAACACATCAAATAAAGAAGGGGTTGCTTTGAATTCATGAGATAAGATATTCACCGGAAAATCAACTAATTCAGAAACAATTGAAGATATATCACCACAGGCATGGAGTCGAGTAGGGCAGGAAAGCGAATTGGTTATATGAGAAATAAGTTCTTTAGCATATTCTGGAAAGGCATTAGCAAAGAATGGTTCATCAATACTTATCATGTCTACCAAGGGTTCAATATATTTTGCTTCTTTTCTAATGGCCTCTGCAAAATCAAAAGCAAGTTGTTTTTTATCTGCATAATATAAATCTACCACTGATTCACTTAATGTTGTTGGGCCAACTAAAAGGCCGAGTAATTGTATTTTTTCTGAAAGAATGGATCGTACATAGTGAAGATCTTCTTTTGTAATTGGGTTGATATGTTCGACTGGTCCGATAACCTCGGCACGCTGACGAATACGACATCCTCCCAGTTTTCTAATAAAAATATGAATAAAAGGATCTCTTGTTTGGCCATCTGATACCAGGTTGATTCCTGCATGGGTCATTTCTTCAACAGCTTGTTTGATATAAGGGTTCCATGATGGCAAGATTCCATTATAATAAGATAACATTAAATTAAATGTATTAATGTTAATAGGATATGAACCGATAACTGTGGTCTGAAGATGTGGTTTCATGGAAAGAATTTCCTCCTAGGATGCTGTTCTGATGGTTTGACACCAAAATAATTTTCTGCGTATTCGCTAATAAGGATGTCCTGCCAGGCGATAATTGGAAACACTTTTTTTGCATGTTTTATTGGCCCATAGATGGCAAAATCACCACCAAAAATATTGATATTAATATTTGCTGCACTATCCACAAAAATTTTTTCTTCTGAAAATAAATTAAGCCAACTTGATTTTTCTACCACGTTATGTATGGCACAACCAGTAGGTATCCCATATTCCTCTTTGAGTACTGGTATTGCTGCAATTGATGCACCGCTATTTTGACCTGGAGCTAATGCAGCGGTATCAACAAGAATATTAGAAATCTTACAGTTCTTTGCTATGTCGAAAAGACCTTGTGAAATAATATGTGCCCCTGTTTCTAATACTTCAATTTTTCCATCTGGTGAGGTATCCTTTGGATTAAATGCAACTAAGATAGCAGTTTGAGGAGTATGATCTTTTAATGCTTGTAGTTCATCATCTGTAATACCTACATGAATCGAATTATAAATGGTTCTATGTAAGAGATTTGCATCATCGAGTTTTTGCAATATATTTATTTTTACTTCTGGGTCAGTAACATCAATTGAAAATGGTGTTTGTGGGGGAAGTTTTTGTTGAATAAATGTAATAATATCTTCTATATAATCGGATTTTCTTATAAAAAAATCAGGTATTGCAGGATTACTGGTTTTTTCACTGATTGAATACATATCTGCTAATTCTTTTTCTGCTATGGTAAAATCTGGAGTGCCTGAAAAAAATAATCCTCCGATAAGGACAGTTGGTAATTGCCCTGGTTGGCCACCAATTGAAATATTTCCAATTTGATTAATAATTTGCTTTTTTGTAAATGAAAACATATTTCATCACTTATTTTCGTTTTTTAACTTTTCCCATATAATCAATCATAATTTTTGAATGAAGTGCACGTTTGTCTTCAGTACTATGATCTTTTTCTTTTTTTAATTGAATTGCTATAAAAGGTTCTCCATATGGCTCCGTACATATTTTCATAAGATTCTGTATTTTATCATTAATTGATTTTTCTTTAACCATATTAATAAAATCAATTATCTCTATTTGATTTTGGAATCTATTTATTGCATGTACATCAATATTTTCAATATATGGAATAGCTCCAGGTGCATTTATTATCTTGTTATTTTCATCGATTCCATTTTCGTGAAGGCAAAGAAGTGATTTTCCTGAACGATGCCCTCTGATATCTTCCCCGCAAACAATCAGAAATCTTATATATGGATTTGAAATAATATTTGCAACTATTTTTTCTATTCCAATATTTTCAGTTTTTAATTTTCCATAAATAGCAACTTTTTTAGATGGAATAAATGAGGTATTTAATAGTACCACAGCAACATTACTTGTTTCATCTCCAGTTGAAAAATCTCCACCCCAGGGATATAAAGAATTATTATTGGTATCTATTTTTTTCATAATACAATCACAAATTCATTTAGTATATCTTATTATTTCAAAGAGTATTACTTAATGTGAATTATACATTGTATTATAATAGTTTCAGTCATCTGCATTTTTTGTTTTTAACTTATTTTTGCTTTTTAGTAATTTGATGAAACCTATGTTAGCAACTTGGCTCTATACAATTATCAATCAAAATGGTATTGTTTTTACAACCACAAATACTGATTTTGCAGAAGAAAAAAGTCATCTTGGATGTAAGGTACTCTGTAAAAAAATATCAAATTTTTATAAATATTATTAATCATTTCTTTCCTTTTTTTTACAACATAAAAAAAATAAGAAAGAGATTTTTCATTTTTCTTTCCTATTGATGTTCATATTCTTCTTTCAAATTTTTTTTTTAGTTATCTCTCGTGAATTCCACTGGTGCACAATTTTCACAGAGTGGTAAATCAGTTTTCATAAACGTTTCATTATATACGTAAATGTATTGGATTCCCAAACCATTGAAATCACAGTTCGTTATTACATATTGGACATTTGTTGGTATATTCATATTACCTGAATTTTTTATAAGTACAGTATCACACCAGGTTTCTGTTTCATTTGCTATTTGAATAGAGGTTATATTTTGAGTTATGGTTATTTTTTCCTGTTTGGTTAGATTTCCTTCGAAATTATAAAAGGACAGATTCCATTGACCGGATATATCTGGTACATCATCACGAGTTAATTTAGTAATATTAATATCAACAGCATCGACATAATATGTTCGAGCTGTTTCCCAGCTGCCCCAGACTCCAATTGAAATATAAATAACTCCAGTTGTATCAGTTTGGATAGTAAAATTATAGGTTTTGTTTAACCAAACATACCCTATATCTTCATCTTGGTGATGGCCAGTATCTTGTTGAAATGTCAAATCATTTATATCCTCAGGATTACCCTTTGTTACTCCAGTAATAATTTTAAAGAGGTTAAAGTCACCATAATCACTTGTTGCGAAATGATATGATACTTTAATTTCGTATTGACTATTTGCATCAAGTGTCAATTCTTTCTCCATCCAGATTTTACCTGCATCATTCAGATTATTTAAAAATAATTTAACTGATTTATTTCCATCTGAAGCAAAATCTTCGCTTTGTTCAATTGTCCAATTAATTGATGGTCCAGATAGATCTGTGCCGTCGGCAACCCAGCCTTGCATGTCTTTTTCAAAAGAATAAAAGTATCCATTATTTTGCTCTGGTCCATTATTTATGCATCCTGTTAACCAGATGGTAATTATCAGCATTATTGATAGAATTGATATGTAACTTATATTGCATTTATTTTTTTTCATTTAATTCACCGTTATGATTTTATTTTGTTTTTAGTACTATTATTGTTCTAGTTTAAAAAAACCATTAATTTGTTTGGGATATACCATACAAAAATCAGGCATTGTTTAAGAATAGTAACATTAAGATAAATATTATGTGATGGTTCTATGGGTAATAATACTTCTTGAATCTACAATGTGAGCATCATTTTTTATATTAATCTCATTTGGGAATTGAAATTAAAAAATTAATATAATAAATATTAAATAGGGTTCGTTGTTAACATCGCTGGGCGATATTGATGACTTCTAGATACATTAGGCAACCTATTGTAAGTGTACTTGGCCATGTTGATCATGGTAAAACATCGCTTTTAGATTTTATACGAGGTACTGCTGTTGTTTCAAGAGAATCTGGTGCAATTACCCAGCATATTGGGGCAACAGAATTTCCACTTGATGCTATTTATACTGTTTGTGGTCCTCTCCTAAAAGGAAAAAAATTTTCCTTACCTGGTTTATTATTCATTGATACTCCGGGTCATCATGCTTTTACTACATTACGATCACGAGGAGGATCACTTGCGGATCTTGCCATATTAATTATCGATATAAATGAAGGATTTAAACCACAGACATTCGAATCGATTAATATATTAAAACAATATAAAACTCCTTTTATTATTGCAGCAAATAAAATTGATAGAATAGCTGGATGGAAAAAACCCAATGGAGTTGCAAAACAACGAATCGAAAGCCAAAATGCGCGGGTTAAATCACTCTTTGAAGAACATATTTATGATTTGATTGGA
Organism: uncultured Thermoplasmatales archaeon; assembly: GCA_964636235.1. GTDB lineage: Archaea > Thermoplasmatota > E2 > DHVEG-1 > DHVEG-1 > EX4572-165. The sequence goes on along the minus strand of CAZWQV010000010.1, from coordinate 24,471 downwards.
ACCATTTATGATCAGGGATTTCAAGCTGATCTCTATTATAACATTTCAGATTTTAGAAAATCAATTGGTATAATCCCTATATCAGCAAAAACAGGAGAAGGTATCCCTGAACTATTAATGACTGTGGTAGGTCTAGCGCAACGTTTTTTAGAGGACCGTCTTCATACTGAAGATGGGCCTGCGAAGGGTACGGTATTAGAAGTAAAGGAAGAGACTGGTTTGGGAACCACTATTGATACCATTATTTATAATGGAACCATCAAACAATCAGATAAAATTGCAATTGGTACAAAATCAGAGCCAATAGTGACCACAATTAAAGCATTGTTAAAACCAAAACCACTTGATGAAATAAGAGATCCCAGAGAACGATTTGATAGTGTAAAAGAAGTACATGCAGCTTGTGGAATAAAAATCTCATCACCTAATCTAGATGATGTGGTGCCGGGTGCACCACTTAGAGTTTGTAATACTAATGAAACCAAAATTTTAGAAGAAATCAGAAATCAGACCAAAATAGAGTTAACTTTAGATGAAGAAGGAATTCTAATAAAAGCAGATACCATTGGTAGTCTTGAAGCCCTAATCAAAGAATCAAGAGAGAAAGGAATTAAAATTCGAAAAGCAGATATAGGAAATGTATCAAAACGAGATATTAAAGAAACTGAGGCCACAACCAATCAACTTAATAAAGCAATTTTTGCTTTTAATGTAAAAATTTTACCTGAGGCTCAAGAAGAATTAACAAAAACATCTGTTACCATATTTCATGAGGATGTTATTTATACAATCCTTGAACAATATGATGAATGGTATGAACGCACAAAAGATGCCCTTGAAAAAGCAAGGCGACAAGAGTTTGTGCATCCCGGCTTATTCAAAATCATCCCAGAATATATTTTCCGTATCAGCCATCCCGCCATTGTGGGAGTGCGCGTTCTCTCTGGAAGAATACAAAATGATATTAAAGTAATGCGGGAAGATGGGAGAGTAATAGGCAGAATCAAAGCAATACAATCAGAAAATCAATCAGTTAATGAGGCAATTCAGGGTCAAGAAGTTGCAGTTTCAATTGAAGGAGTAACAATTGGAAGGCAAATTAAAGGTGGAGATATATTATATACTGATATTCCCGAACAAGATGCAAAAAAATTACGTGATATGGATGTTTTAAATATTGATGAAAAAGATGTTCTTGAAAAAATATTTGAAATAAAGAGAAAAACGGAGCGCTTTTGGGGAATGTAACCTTATTAATAAACAAGTCTAACAACGCTCAATTAAATATATTTTTTAATTATTATACAATAATTAATCCTAAATGTTGCGATTAATATTTATATATCTTATTGTTACCGGATATCAATGCCACTCGGTTCAATTGAAGAAATAAAAAGAGCAGAGGCGCAGGCAGCAAAAAAAATAGAAAATGCCAATACACAAGCAGACCTGCAACTTAAAGAAACTGAAAAACAAGCGCTTCAAGAACGAAACAAACAATTAGAATTAGCAAAAAAACAAGTGAATTATTTAAAGAAGGAATCGGAAGAAAAAACAAAAAAAGAAGTATCGTCCATTTTAGAGGATAATAAAAAGATTATATCTGATACAAAAAAGGATGCAAAACCACATATCGATGAAGCTGTCCAGCTTATTATCGACGAGATTCTTAAGGGGGTTTGAATCAAATTTTATTTCCTGCCCCAATGAAAAAAACAACTATCCTTCTTTACCATTCATATTTAGAAGATGTAATAAAGAAATTACATGAAAAAGGATTGATGGAAATAGCATCAATCACAAGAGAAGAAGCTGAATCTCTTGGCTCATTGCAATCTGCTCAAATGCATCCGGAGGCCTTATTATGTCAGAATTATTTGAATCGATTATCAAATATTATTACCATATTGAAAAAAGCTGATAAGAAAAAAAAAGGGTTAACATCATTTCTCCATCCCCAACTTCCAGAGGTTCAACAGATAGATAATATTTATTCAGATGAGCTTTATTCAGATGTGGAAAGTACATTATCAAAAGATGAGAAAGTAATTTTGAAACATGATAATCGAATACAGCAGATCAATGAAAGATTGAAACAGATACATGATTATATTGAGCAAATTAATTACCTTAAATCCTTTGATGTAACCTTATCGTCTTTAGGTATTTCAAATAAAGTTGTTATTAAAGCAGGATTGACCGAGGATATAAAACAATTAGAAGATGCATTATCATCTAAAGAATTAATTGAAATATATTCAAAGCAAATAAGCAAAGGAAAAAATCCACTTTGGTCTGTTATAATTGCAGGTCATATGGATGAAAGGAAGACAATTGAACGAGTGTTCACAGAACAATTATCCGAGTTGTCTATTCCTCATATGAATAGAAATCCTAAAGATGCCATACATCATCTTAAAATCGAAGAGAAGAACTTAATTAAAGAAAAGGAACAAATTCAAGATGCATTGCACAAACAATCACAGGAATCATTATCATTTTATCTTTCTTTACGAGAACAAGTACAAATTGAATATGTTCGAAAAGAACTACCAAAAAATTTTGCACGAACGGAAACAACCTATCTGATCAAAGGATGGATACTAAAAGAAGACGTTCAAAAATTAAAAGAACTTGTACAAAAAACTAGTGAAGATCATGCGGTAATAACCTTTGAGGAACCATCTCCAAATCCTGATAATCCACCCACCTATTTCAAAACTCCTGCATGGGCAGGAATGTTTCGATCACTTCTTGAAATGTTTGGGACACCAAAATATAATGAAATAAATCCCACAATGCTTATGGGTATTTTCTTTGTAATATTCTTTGGCATCATGCTTGGTGATGCAGGTTATGGTATGACCATTCTGATTCTATCATTAATTGGATTTTTGAAATTTGGAAAATACAGCGAGTTCATTTATGATTGGTCGTTTGTAGGAATATGGCTTGGTTTAACAACCTCAATTGTTGGTTTTTTAACCAATAGTTTCTTTGGTAACTTTGTACCATTATTTATTTATGGTAATGACAAAGCACCTCTCTATGATTTTACAGTTGGGGGAATACACTTCACACCTTTAGTTGATTCCTTAACTGATCCTATTTCAATATTAATTGTCGCATTGATTTTTGGATTACTTCATTTAAATGTAGGCATTTTCCTTAGTTTGATTCAGGGCTTAAGAGAAAAAAAATACAAAGAATTACTAACGATAAGATCATGTTGGATTCCCCTTCAACTTGGAGGGGTAATATTAATCGGGTCATCTATATTAAATATGAGCTTTTCCCAGCCCATTATGTATGCAGGGATTATTTTTGCCCTCATTGGATTTATTCAACTACTTGTCCATGCAGGTCCAATAGGATTTTTTGATATTACTGGCTATATTGGTGACTGGTTATCATATTCTCGTTTGTTGGCCCTGGGTCTTGCAACATCAGGAATGGCTCTCGCTTTTAATATAGTAGCTAAATTACTTGGGGAACTGATACCATTTATAGGTATAATTATAACTATTATTCTTCTTATATTAGCCCATATTGTTAATCTAATATTACAATCTCTTGGTGCTGGAATTCATTCATTACGATTACAATATGTAGAATTTTTTAATAGATTCTATGAAGGTGGAGGTAATACATTTTCACCTTTTAAAATAAAAAGAATATATACGGAAGTTAAAGAGGATAAAAATGTTGATTAGGAGGAAAATACTATGTATGTAAAAAAAGCAGCAATAAGCGGCCTTATTCTTTCAATAATTATTATTGGATTTGTTGGTAATGTAGCCGCTCAAGAAACCACCGCAGAAAGTGATCAAAATAAGACATTAGTAATTCTTGGTTGTGCAATAGCAATTGGGATAGCTGGTATTGCATCTGCAATTGGTCTTGCCCTTGCAGGAAGTTCTGCTGTGGCAGTAACTGCCGAAAAACCAGATTTATTTAGTAAATGTTTAATTTTGCAAGTGCTACCGATGACACAATCCGTCTATGGGTTACTAACAGCAATTCTATTAATGATGGGGGCCGGACTTCTTGGTGGCCAAGGTGCCACAGTAACATCTCTTATGGGAATGGGTGCAGTTTGGATTGGACTTGCTGTAGGACTTACTGGTATCTCAGCAATAAATCAAGGTATGGTTGCATCATCCTCAATTAGTAGTGTTGCTCGAAATCCAGATATCTCCTCGAAAGGTATTATTTTTACTGTTATGCCTGAAACAATAGCAATTTTTGGATTACTTGTTGGAATTCTTCTTATGGTTGGCTTAGGTTTTCTTGGTGGCGCTTAATCAATTGAGTTTGAAGGAAATTGGCATATGTCCGCAGAAGCAATCATCAAAAAAATCCAAACAGATGCAGAAATAGAAATCAAGCAAATCCAGAAAAAAACAAAAGAAAGAATTGATGAAATCTTAAAAGAATATGGGAAAAAAACAAAAGAACTAGAACAAGAAATCACAGAAAAGGGAAAAAAAGAAATTGAAAACATGCAAAAAATTAAGATTTCACAAGCTAATCAAGAGGTAAAACGGCAAATAATGAACGTAAAAGAGGAACTGATTGAAACCTGCTTTGAAAAAGCAATGGATGAATTAAAGCAGTTAGATGATAAAAAATATCACGTGTTTATTCAATCCTTGATTGATGAAGGAAAGAAACAAATCAAAGGAGTATTTACCATAAAAACCTCTCGACCAATAGATAAAAAAATTGCTGAAGAAAAAAACATATCTTTATCTGGTACCGTTCAAGCATCTGGAGGAATCATACTTATTTCTGAGAACGGAAATCTTATGATTGATAATACCTTTGAAGGAATTTTAAAAAGGAGAAAACAGGAGATTAGAGTAAAAGTAGGGAAAATTCTATTTCCCTAATGAATGGAGATGATTATTCGTGTTTGATTTTCTTTTTGATCCGAATAGCCCCGTGCTCTGGCTTCTTATCATTGCTATTATAAGTGGTGCTATTGCAGCTATTATCAGACCATTTTCATCTTATATTAAATTTGTTTACCCAAATGCTAAATTTGAAGCCATAGGCAGCCCATATTTATCAATGAATACGCTTCAAAAGCTTATAGAATCATCTAGTTTAGAAGATTTTATTGAACAGATAAATGCAAATAAAGATTATACGATTCAGGGAAAGGATGCCAGAGAAGTCCAACAATCACTTGATAAACATTTTCTGTCAATACTAACTCAAATGAAAAAAGATAGTTCTAAAAAAATGATACCATTTTATAACAGATATTTAGAAAAAAAAGATGCACCTGTTGTTAAACAGATGCTGCATAAAATTCATAATCATGAACCTTTTTCAATTGAAGAATATGACTCTGAGATGGTAACGGATCAAACAAAACAATTAATGAGACATTTAAAAGAATCAAATGGTGATGATTATCAGCAAATCTTAAAAGATTTTGGATTCACAGATGATGAGGTTCACACCATTCTATTGGAAGAAACCCTGCCACTTACCATTGATTCTATTGTTGATAAATATTATTTACATAACTTAGATCAAGTGAAGGTTCCATATAAATGTAAGCAACCAAAGGATTTGTATTTATCCAAGTTAAAAGATATTATTACTATTCAACTTCTTCTTAGAGCTAAACATATGAATTATCATGAAAAATTATGTAAACTTATGTTTATAGATGAGGGCTATGAAATTTCTAAATGGAAATTCTTTGAGTTATGTAAAACGGAAAATGTTACTCAATTAATCAGTGGGTTGGAAGGTACATCTTATTATCAAACATTAAAGCAGGCAGTGGAGAAAAATGGAAAAGAAAAAGATATCCAAGCGTTAACAACAGCACTTGATATATTACTTCTGCATTTTATTAAACAGCTCAGTCAGCAACATTATACAACTATTGGCCCTACTCTTCGTTTTTTAATTTCAAAAGAAGCTGAAATCAAGAATTTAAAAATTATCTCAAAAGGAGTTATTGAACAATTATCTAAAGAACTAATCACACCGCTTTTTATAATGGAGGCTGAATCATGAAGATTGTAGCCCTATGCGATGTTGATACGGCAATTGGTTTACGATTTGCTGGAATAACCGATGTCCGAGTGCCTAACGAACAGAAAAGCACGATTCAATTATGGAATCAAATTGAAGATGATCACACAGATATTGGGTTAATCATATTAACAGAACAATTATCTGAACAGATTGGTAAACAATTAAATGAGTTCAGATTACGAAATTTATTACCCGTTATTGTTGAGATACCTGATAAAAAAGGTAGAAAAAAAGAACATATTGATTACGTCTCTCAGCTCATCAAAAAAGCTGTGGGTATGGATATCAAACACTGAGGATTATAAAAAGAATGATTAATGGAGAATAAAAAAATGGAAGCAAAAACCCAAACTGGAAGAATTATTCGAATATCGGGTCCTGTTATTGAAGCCGATGGAATGCGAGGGGCAAAGATGTATGATGTTGTCCGTGTAGGAGAAGAAAATCTCATCGGTGAAATCATTCGATTAAATAAAGATATTGCAACGATTCAAGTTTATGAAGATACGAATGGACTAAGGCCAGGTGAAAAAGTTCATTCCACAGGTACTCCTTTATCCGTAAGTCTTGGTCCAGGACTACTTACTAATATTTATGATGGTATTCAACGACCTTTACCTACTATTTTCACCCAAACAGGTGATTTTATCGAGCGTGGTGTGGAAGCCAATGCACTAGATCAAGAGAAAAAATGGCATTTCAAACCAGAAAGTAAAAAAGGAGATTCTGTTGAAGGTGGAGATATACTTGGTGTTGTGGAAGAAACATCAATTATTACCCATAAAATCATGGTACCGCCATTTGTTAAAGGAACCATTGATTCCATTGTTACTGAAGGAGATTATACAATAGTTGAGGATATCGCAGTTATAAAAACAGATGAAGGAAAGAAATCAGTTCAAATGATGCAGAAATGGCCAGTTAGACAAGCAAGGCCAGTAAAAGAAAAATTTGATCCATCAGTTCCATTAATTACCGGCCAGCGGGTTATCGATACCTTTTTTCCGATAGCAAAAGGGGGAACTGCTGCAATACCGGGAGGTTTTGGGACTGGAAAAACAGTGACACTTCATCAACTTGCTAAATGGAGTGATTCACAAGTTGTTATTTATGTTGGTTGTGGTGAACGTGGAAATGAAATGACTGATGTACTTCGAGAATTTCCTGAACTTGAAGATCCAAAATCAGGTGAACCATTGATGAATCGAACGGTTCTGATAGCAAACACTTCTAACATGCCTGTTGCAGCTCGTGATGCCAGTGTTTACACGGGAATAACACTTGCTGAATATTATCGAGATATGGGTTATGATGTTGCACTTATGGCAGATAGCACCAGTCGACTTGCTGAAGCAATGAGAGAGATATCGGGCAGACTTGAAGAAATGCCCGGTGAAGAAGGATATCCTGCATATCTAGCAAGTAGACTTGCTGAATTTTATGAACGAGCTGGTCGAGTTAAAGTACTCGGCTCAAAAGAAAAGGAAGGATCTGTTTCTGTAATGGGTGCAGTAAGTCCTCCTGGTGGAGATTTTTCTGAACCAGTAGCGCAAAATACGCTTCGTATTGTAAAAGTATTTTGGGCACTTGATGCAGATCTTGCAGATCGCCGTCATTTCCCTTCCATTAATTGGTTAAAATCCTATTCATTGTATCTTGATGAAATAAGTGGTTGGTGGAAGAAACATATTGGTGAAAGCTGGTTGCAACTACGAAATAAGGCCATGGCATTACTCCAGAAGGAATCAGAGTTGCAAGAAATCGTAAAACTGGTTGGTCCGGATGCTCTTCCTCCTAGGGAGCGAGGAGTTCTGGAAAGTGCACGAATGATTCGTGAAGATTTTCTGCAACAAAGTGCTTTTCATGAAGTTGATACCTATTGTCCGGGTCTTAAACAATACGAAATGCTTCGGATAATGAGCATTTATGCTGATTTAATCCAAAAAGCCGTTGAAAAACATGTTCACATTGATGATCTTATTCAAATGAAATCAAGGGAACAGATTGCACGTATGGGAACTGTTTCCAATGATACCTTTGAGAAACGGTTTAAAGAAATCGAGAAAGAAGTCAATAAGGAAGTTGATGATCTGATATCGGAGGTGAAGTAAGTATATGAACAATAAGAACATTGAATATACCACTGTTACTGAAGTAGCCGGACCCTTGATGATTGTTGAGGGAGTAAGTGATGTAGCGTATAATGAAGTGGTTAAAATTAAAACGGTCACGGGTGAAGAGCGTACAGGTCAAGTATTAGAAGCTTTTTTAGATAAAGCTGTTATTCAGGTATTTGAAGGAACTAAAGGTCTTGAAACAAAGGATACCTCTGTTCGGTTTATTGGAGAGACTATGAAACTGGGTCTATCTAAAGACATGGTGGGACGAGTATTTGATGGAACTGGTAATCCCATTGATCATGCACCACCTATTATTCCAGATGAACGACGAGATATCAATGGTAACCCATTAAATCCTTATTCTCGAGAGTATCCTCGTGAGTTTATTCAAACCGGTATCTCAACAATTGATGGATTAAACACGTTGGTTCGTGGTCAGAAACTTCCTATTTTTTCAGGTTCAGGTCTCCCTCATAACCAACTTGCATCTCAAATCGCAAGGCAAGCAAAAGTACTAGGTAAAGAAGAAAAATTTGCAGTTGTTTTTTGTGCAATGGGTATTACATATGAAGAAGCTAATTTATTTATTAAGGATTTTGAAAATACAGGAGCCCTTGAAAGAACCACGATGTTTTTAAATCTTGCAGATGACCCTACTATTGAACGAATTATTCTTCCAAGAATGGCATTAACCTGTGCTGAATACTTAGCATTTGACCTGGGTATGCAAGTTCTAGTGATACTAACTGATATGACCAATTACGCTGAAGCACTTCGTGAAATTGCCGCAGCTCGAGAGGAAGTACCTGGTCGTAGAGGATATCCAGGTTATATGTATACGGATCTTGCCATGATTTATGAGCGAGCTGGAAGAATTAAAAATAAAAAAGGATCAATCACTCAGATTCCTATGCTTACTATGCCAGATGATGATATCACTCATCCTATTCCAGATTTAACAGGTTATATAACTGAAGGTCAAATCGTTCTTGATAGATCATTACATAAAAAAGATATTTATCCACCTATATCTGTTCTACCTTGTTTATCTCGTTTAATGGATCGAGGTATTGGAGACGATAGAACCCGAGAGGATCATGCTGGCGTTTCAAATCAATTGTATGCTGCTTATGCAGAAGGAAGTGATTTACGGGATCTAGTGGCTATTGTTGGTGAGGATGCCTTATCGGACCGGGATCAAAAATTCTTAAAATTTGCGGACCTCTTTGAAGGAAAATTTGTAAAGCAAGGAGATCATGAAGATAGAAGTATTATCCAAACTCTTGATTTAGGATGGGATTTATTTGCTACCTTGCCAGAATCCGAATTAAAAAAGATTGATGAAAAATATATAAAGAAATATCATCCAGAACATCGAAAGAAAAAAAAGGAAGCGTAATATGAGTGAGCAACTGTTGGAAGGTGTTAAACCAACCCGGATGGAACTGCTTGAAATTAGAAAAAAATTAACCTTAGCTGAAAAAGGTCATAAACTGCTAGAGGAGAAAAGAGATGCTTTAGTGGAACGATTCTTTAGTGTTATTGATAAAAGAAATGATGTTATGAAGAACCTTGATGAATTATTTTCCGATGCATACACATCATTAATTCAAGCAGAGATGATCATGGGTGAAAAACAAGTTGAAGTTGCTTCAAAACAATCCCCTTCCGCTGGTGAATTAACCTTTATTGAAGATAATGTAATGGGTGTGAAAATACCAAAAATAAATGCAGATAATTTTAACATTCCTCAGAAACCAAATTACAGTTTAACAGAGAGCACAGCAAAACTTGATGAAGCATATCAAAAGTTCACTTCTATTCTATCACATATTGTAGAACTGGCTGATTTAGAAGGAGGCATTAAAAGTCTTGCCATTGAGATTGAGAAAACAAAACGACGAGTCAATGTACTTGAGAATAATCTGATTCCAAAATTGAAATCAACTCGCAAATACATAGAAATGCAACTAGAAGAACTGGAACGAGAGGATTTTTTCAGAAGAAAAAGAATAAAATCTTTGATGGAAACGAAATCAGCATGAGTAATATTGAAGAAGATCCAATTCTTGGAAAGTTTTTTGATACACCAGAAAAAAAAGCGAAATGGCTTGTTCGATTAAAAATAGCCTATATCATTTGGATTATCTTTATCATCGTGGGATTTTGTATATTTATGATCTGGATAGTTATTGGGTAGAAGAAAGTTACAGTTCATTATTGTATATGAATATATTATGATAAATATTGGTTAAAAAGAAATATTGATAAATATAAGGACCTTTATGAGGGTTATTAAATTTAATAAATTATCTTATAAAATATATGAAATGGTTCTGATATTGTGACTGAAGATATAGATGCCTTTTTTAAGGATAAAGAAACACCAGTAAAAGAACTGGAATCTATTGATGAATGGATTCAAAAACAGCCTTTCAAAACCACCGCGGATCTATCAGTTCCCGACCGATTGCTTGATCAAGTTATTGGCCAGGATAAAGCAGTTGAGGTTGTAAGGAAAGCTGCTGAGCAGAAAAGACATGTGATGTTAATTGGTGATCCTGGAACTGGTAAATCAATGGTAGCTCGGGCAATGACTGAGTTTCTTCCCAAAGAGGAACTGGAGGATATTATTGCATATCCAAATTCTGAGGATACGAATACGCCACATATCCGTGTTGTTCCTATGGGGAAAGGAAAAGAAATTGTAAAAGCTCAAAGAGCTGAAGCAAAAAAGAAAAAAGAACAGCAATCAAGTATGGTCACAACTATTGTATTTATGATTGTTGCATTATCCGTCCTAGCTGGTCTTTCACCAGTGTTTATTGATGGAAATTGGAATAATGTTCATCCAGAATATGCAATTTTTGGTATCATTGCAGCGGTGATGATCTTTCTCATATTTTCACGAGGCTCCTTGATGCAACGACAAGAATTGCAGCAGGTTCCGAAAATTCTTGTCTCTCATGATAAAGATGATAGTCCACCTTTTATTGAAGCAACTGCAGCTCATTCAGGAGCATTATTAGGAGATGTACGGCATGATCCATTTCAATCTGCAGGATTAGAAACCCCGCCTCATCAACTTGTTGAAGCAGGAGCGATTCATAGAGCCCATAAAGGGGTTTTATATATTGATGAGATAAATACTCTTAATTTACCTTCTCAGCAACATTTACTTACTGCTATTCAAGAGAAAAAATTCCAGATTACTGGTCAATCAGAAAGAAGTTTTGGTGCCATGGTAAAAACTGAGCCTGTTCCCTGTGATTTTATTTTAGTCTCCGCAGGGAATCTTGATGCATTGAAGGGAATGCATCCTGCACTGCGATCGCGTATCCGCGGGTATGGGTATGAAGTATTTTTACGTAGTCATATGGAGGATACGCTTGAAAATAGGGAAAAACTTGTTCGATTTGTGGCACAGGAAGTTAAAAAAGACGGTAAAATACATCATTTTGATAAGAAGGCAGTTGCAGAGATTATCTATGAAGCACAGAGACGTGCTGGTAGAAAAGGAAAATTATCACTTCGCCTTCGTGAACTAGGTGGTCTAGTGAGAACAGCTGGCGATCTTGCTTATGAGCAACATTTGGATATCGTTGGTGAGGAACAAGTCTTACAAGCAAAGAAAATTGCTAAATCATTGGAACAACAAGTTGTTGAACGAACCATTGAATTTCAAAAAGATTACCGATCCTTCAAAGTGAGTGGTAAAGAAATTGGCGTGGTCAACGGTCTTGCGGTACATTCAGCTGATCCCTCGATGAGTGAATTTGCTGGTTTAGTGCTTCCGATAGTAGCTGAAGTAACACCGGCAGGTTCTGAGTCAGAAGGAAAGATTATTGCCACGGGTAGGCTGGGTGATATAGCAAAAGAATCTGTTCTGAATATTTCTGCAATTATCAAGAAATATATTGGGAAAGATATTTCAAAGTTAGATATTCACGTTCAATTCATTGGAACCTATGAGGGTGTTGAAGGTGATTCAGCAAGTATTTCTGTGATCACAGCTATTATTTCTGCAATGGAAGGAATACCAGTACGCCAAGATATTGCTATGACTGGTTCATTGAGTATTCGAGGAACGGTTCTACCGATTGGCGGAGCAACAGCAAAAGTGGAAGCAGCAGCTAATGTTGGTATTAAAACAATTTTAATTCCAAAAGCTAATATGCAAGACGTTCTGGTTGAAAAGAAATTTGCAGATGATATAACAGTTATCCCAGTGGCAACTTTGCCAGAAGTCATCGAACACGCACTTGATGGTGATGGAAAAGAACTTTTACTTCAAAAACTAAGAGAAATGAATCCACCAGAAATTTCTGGCCCAGTTGAGACTGCTGGTGAAAAAACAGAAAAACCTCAACATAAGCAAACCATGAAATCAAAAATACCGCATCATAAATCACATCATAAGAGAGTATAAATCAGTAAGAATAAACGATAGCAGTATAATACTACGATTAATATGAATGCATTATTTATAGGAAGATTTCAGCCCTTTCATCTCGGTCATCTATATGTCATCAAAAATTTTTATAACAAATATGATAAATTATATATAGGAATCGGTTCTTCCCAATATCATCATACTTCAGAGAATCCATTTACTTTTGAAGAAAGAAAATCAATGATTGAAAAAACCCTGCAACCTGAACATATACACAACTGTACGATCATTGCCATTCCAGATATTCATGATCCTCCACATTGGGTTGATCATGTACGAAGCATCATTGATGATTTTTCTGTTATCTTAAGTAATAATGATTTTACTACTTCTTTATTCGAACGCAAAGGATTTGATTCCCGACAAACAGATCTATTTCATCGATCAGAACATGAAGGAACATTAATAAGAAAACGGATTAAACAGCAAAAAAAATGGGATCATCTTGTTCCCAACCAGGTTTATGAATATATCAAATCAATTGATGGTGAAAAACGAATAAGGCAATTATAAAATAGTATTAATCACATTTTTTTCTTTTTTTTCTGTAAGATAAAAATAAATCAATTATTCCAGCACTAAGGGCAATAATTGATGCGAAAAAAACAAGGTAACTTCCTAGACCAAATCCCCAATTTGCTTGCATATATGCACTTGAACCACTGGGAAGCTCAACTTCAATTAACCCACTTCCTTGTAAACTTCCAAGACTTAATTCAGTTATTCGTGACATACCTATTGAAAATAACACTGCGACGATACTTACAAATATAATGCTAAGCACCGTCAGTACAATTGAAAATCGTTTCTTTAAGATAATATTTGGAAGAAAACTTAGAAGCATCAACACGATTCCGATATCAATAATCATTAATAGCATAAATAAAAAATCAGTGAAGATTTCTGGTATGGTGGCAATTGTTAAAAACCGTAAATCATTTTCGTGATATTCTTCAATCATTATCTGTGGGAAAATATACATATTACTATTTTTTTCATAGAGGCCATTTTCACTTGTTGCATAAAAGCTCCACCAGGGTTGTACAAGTGAGATTAATACTAATCCGAGGACAAATAATTTTAAACAAGTATTTAAAGAAATTTTTTTAAATAAACCAAGAAGAAGACAGGGAATGATGATGAAAAAAGCTGTTAAAATAACGATCCATCCTATAACAGAAGAACGAGAGGTAACAATTGAAATAGTTGAGTCATATGACAGTGCAATACTTTTTGAGCCAATTAAATGATTATCATCATAGACATTTACAGTATAAGTTCCTGGAGGCAATTCAATTACATCATCCGATTTTAAATTTTCATAGATTATTAATCCCATTCGTTTTATGGTAATATCAAGGTTATTATCTTCATATGACTCACCTCGAATACTCAATAATTTAAAAGATAAATCAGTCAAATAATCGAATTTTATAGCGATTTTATCGCCCACGTTAGGAATATGAATATTTTTACTTTTTATATAACCTGCATAGGAAATATATAATGTATAATTTGCAGAGGGCAGTTGTGAAAAATAAAAAGTTTCTTCTTGCTGTCTTGTTGGGTAAATTTCACGAGGCTCTTTCATATCATTACTTATTAAATAAGGATTGATATTAACATCAGGAGGTAAATTAAGTTCATCGGTGATTGTTACCATAAGATCATACGTAGGAACGCTAATATCTACCGTTTTTTGGAATCTATCAAGTGGTTGGTCATATACTTGAAAACCCTTATAAAATGCCTTAATATGATATAATGGGGCAATATTAAACAATGTTTGGACCGAGATATTTTTTATTTTTTCCGCTACATATGGTTCAAGCATATTAAATGGCATTGAAATTTGTTGAGTTTTCACTGTTGTCGATTCAAATTTATTTACTATTATCGTGTCAAGCATAACATACACGGAAACATTCGATAAAGATGTATCAAACTGATCATAGATAGCAATATCAATATTTTTTTCCCAAGTACAATAAATATGTATGGTCTTATCGCAGGTCAAATCCACATAACCAATACCAACATATGTTTTTGTATAATTCCCATATACTCTAAATAATTTTATGATATATTTTCCGGGAGTTAATTTAGAAAATTTAATGGTTTGAAAACCAATAGATCTTTCAGCTATTTGAGATGATACTAATGAATCTTCTTGATATAATTCTCCCATGAGAACTGGTACAGGCAAACTTGTTAAGTTTGCAAAAAGAGGAAAAGACCCAATACGAACGCCTAAATGAGGCCGGATGGTTAATGTGTAAATATTTTGTTGAGCATTGGATTGATTTGCAAAGACATTTCTATATTTTACTAATGTTTGAAAGAAATTGCTTTCTTTATATATGTCTTCATATGTTCCATGATATAACGAAATGAATTCAACATCAAATTCGATATGGGTTCCTTTATCAATTAATCTGTCATGAGGCTGTAACAGCTCATAAGAATTTCTCCCAAATATAATCGTAGCATAATCTATTTCCGCCCCAATAATATCAAGATATTCTTTTTCTGATACTTTTAATTGAATGCCATCACGTTCCTCAGTAGCATTCGAAATAATATGAGAATTAGATGAAAAAATAATTCCATGTGTTTTTCCTTTAATTCCTTCGCTGTATGAAAACCAGGCTGCAGGCCCAAGATCGCAATCATCAAGATATGATATGACCCATTCTCTATCGGAACTTTCAGGGTTTAATAGAAGATTATATTCTTTAATTCTATTGTCTTCACCATAGACATGCAAATAGGGTAAAATATCTCCAAATTGCATTTTTTTCAAGGATTCGCTTTTGGAGTGGTAACTGAAAATAGTCCCAAAGCGACCATCATTATTTTCTCCTTCATTAATAGCAATATCCTCTGTTATTTCATGGGAAACATGCACGTTAATTTTTTTATCATCCCTAGGCGAATGGTAATATCGATAAATATTAGAGGTATGAATAACTCCGTCAGATGATTCTGAATTAATGATGAATTCAATCATTAGGTTTCCATTAATAGTAATTTCTTTGCCGGTTAACACTTGATCTGAGGAAACTTCATCAGCATCATCAGGTCCATTTTGATATGAAAAAGCAAAAGATGTAAGAAGGTCAGAATTTAAAATATCCAATTTTTTTGTATCAGGTTTCATCTTAATTGCAATTTGGGATAATTTACGATTAATAACCTTACCTTTTTGACCAATTGCATATACAATATCTTGATCATCTGAAATTTCATAGAAATCTCCCTCTACTGCAATTCC
The DNA here is from genome assembly GCA_964636235.1 of uncultured Thermoplasmatales archaeon. Classification (GTDB taxonomy): domain Archaea; phylum Thermoplasmatota; class E2; order DHVEG-1; family DHVEG-1; genus EX4572-165. Next base: position 8,564 of record CAZWQV010000010.1, on the reverse strand, counting down.
GGATATTGGTTCGTAATAGTAAAAAACATCATTTATATCAACATGATTACTATAATCTGGCGCTGCAGTTTCTTGGTCATTATAATATACATAGTACTTTTCTTTTCCATTTGCATGTTCTGGGACAAGAAAAACAATGTTACAACTAGCAATACTATTTTCTGTTGAAAAACTAAGATTGTAAATTTGTGATTCTAATTCTGTCCATTCATTATTTAACCAGCTACAAACTCGAACAGAATGAATGGTTTCATTCAAAGCCCAACATTTGTGATCAAAATCAATACGTAAGTCTATTGGTTGATATATTGATTCTGGATGGCTGGTTTCAATAGGTAACAGGATTTCTTGTTTATAAGACCAATTATTATTCCATTCTGTTGATGGATTGCTGGAAAATGTTAATGGATTACTAGGTGTAACTAATGGTGAAACTAATATAAAAATAAATAACACAGTAAAGAGTGTAAGAATTATTGATCTCCCGTTTTGCATGAATCATACCATAGTAATTTTCATTTGCACCATCATGAAATTGAATGTGAGATATTCATGACTACCTTATTCTACATTATTATGTGCTATTTATAATATATAATAGTTATTATTTTATTTATATTAAACGACATAAAATCGTCGTATAAATCTATTAGAACAAAGAAAAGATATTTATCTTTGGCTAATATTTGTTATTCTCAATATTTTTTAATAACATATATGTTGAATATGTTGATAAAAATAAGAACGTTTTGTTAGAATTTTTCATAAGGTTATAAAACAATATATAAAAAAAGAATTAAATATATAGTTCTCGCTAACAATTTAAACAAAAATCGTTTATTATTTATTGATTATCCAGAGAATCCCTTGTATTTTTTTAAAGTTGATATTTGAAAAGATTTATATTTAATGATTTAATAACACATAGTATTAAGAGGAAGGCAGAATGGCTATAGGATTTGTGCTTATTAGTGCTGCTCCAGCACGAGAACATGAAGTGTACAACAAATTATCAAAAGTACCACAAATAGTTGAATTGCATCCACTATTTGGTGAATATGATCTTATTGCAAAAATTGAAGCAGAAGATTTTGAAAAATTAGGTAATCTTGTTGTAAATAAAATCCGATCAATTGAGGGAGTTATTGATACAAAAACGTTAACTGGAACAAGGTTTTAATAAAAGGTGAAAAAATGATATTACAATATTTTTTAAGTATGCTGATGCTTGTCTTTGCTGTCGCTAGTATTATTGCCGGAATTTTTACAGCTTACTTTGGATCAGGAAAAAGTCGAATTGTTGGAGGGATACTGATTATCATCGGTCTTATCGTTGGTGTATTATTCCTATGGGGTGCTAATTTGCTCACATTTATGGGAACACCTCCAGCAGCTATGTACTTTGTTGGTACCATAACAAATGGAATTGTCGCAGTTATCGGTGCTATTGTTGGTGCATTAATTGCATTAGGAATATTCTTACTTGCAATTATGAAAGCTTAAAAAAACTAATTTTTTTCTTTTTTTTTATAACTTTTTTTCAATCATTTTTAAAAAATATTGATGAATTCTCACATCATGAGTTAATTCAGGATGAAAAGAAAGACCAAGAACATTATCTTCTTTTACCATCACAATTCTATCATTAATATTGGAAAGTATTTGACAATTAGGTCCTGCTTTTTCAATAATAGGTGCACGAATAAAAACAGCGGGAAAAGGTTGGTTAAATCCTTCAATACAAATATCTTGTTCAAACGATTCACGTTGCCGACCAAATGCATTACGAATTACCGTAATATCTATTAACTTTAGGGGAATGATGTCCTTGACTTGATCTTTAATGTTTTTCGCTATTAAAATACAGCCCGCGCAAGTTCCCATAACAGCTAGACTATGATCCCTTACTCTTTTTCTTATAACCTCATGAAGATTATTGGATACCAAAAACCGAGAAATAGTGGTACTTTCACCACCAGGGATAATGAGTCCATTGACTTCTTGTAGATCTTCTTTCTTTCTGATTATATGGGTTTTCTCAGTATAATTCTGTTTTGAAAAAGCATCATTCATAATGGTAACATGTTCAGAAATTGCACCTTGAATGCCAAGAACACCAATGGATGCTTTTTTTACCATCCTCGCTCCTGCAAACGATGCTCATATGGTATATCCTCTATATCAATACCAACCATAGCTTCTCCAAGATTCTTACTTACTTCAGCAATTACTTTTGGATCATCATAATGAGCAACCGCTTCTACAATTGCTTTTGCTCTTATCTCAGGTTTGTTTGATTTAAAAATACCTGATCCAACAAACACACCATCACTTCCCATTTGCATCATTAGTGCAGCATCAGCAGGGGTTGCAACTCCACCCGCAGCAAAATTTACCACCGGAAGTCGTTGTAGGTTTTTTACTTCTTTGATAAGGTCAATCATTTCCTTTTTCATGGTTTCATATGTGAATGCATAGAAGATCTCTGTTTTTACACTTGGTTTAATATCCGTTAATGTTTCATATGCATCTACATAACTTTGAAGTGTTTTTTCTGCCAGAGCATTAATATCTTTTTCTTGAAAATCTTGTAGTTGCTTAATCATACGATTAACCATGTGTTGATGCCGAACAGCTTCGATGATATTGCCGGTGCCTGCTTCACCTTTTGTTCTCATCATTGCAGCTCCTTCCCATATTCGTCGGAGGGCTTCTCCAAAACTTCTACATCCACATACAAAAGGAATGGTAAAATCATGTTTATTTATATGATAAAAAGGGTCGGCAGGGGTTAGAACTTCAGATTCGTCAATCATATCAACACCAATAGATTGCAAAGCTTCAGCTTCAACAAAGTGACCTATTCTTGCCTTAGCCATCACGGGAATACTTACCGTATCCATAATTTTAACTATAACATCAGGATCAGCCATGCGAGCAACACCCCCATGCTTACGAATATCAGCGGGAACTCGTTCAAGTGCCATTACTGCAACAGCACCGCTGTCTTCTGCAATTGCTGCTTGTTTGGCATTAGTTACATCCATAACCACGCCACCTTTTTGCATTTTTGCAAATCCTTTTTTTAACAGTGTTGTTCCATGTCTTAACTTGCTCATTTCTATATTTTTCATGATGCCAACCCCTACATAATTATAGGCAAATTTACAAATCGATATCAATAACTCATTATTAAGAACATTGGTCGAAAAAGAAAAAATGAAAAGAAAAATAGAATATTCGTGAAAATGAATTAAATATCTTCACGAATGGTTTGAAGGATTTCTTTGCCAAAAGGAGTTAATCCATATAATTTGATATCCTTTCCACCTTCTTTCAATTCAACAATATTTAAAGCAATTAACGATTCATCCTTTCTGTATCGCGATTCCATTCCTCTAATTGCTCCAAGAACATTCGTTGGCGTAGTCTTCACGTGATGTGCAATTTCTGATGTATAACTTGCACTGGGGCTAATATCAAAAAGGTAATCAGCAATCTTTCTTCTAACCGCGCTACGTCTTAAAGCCCTCATAACTAAAGGTCGTTTGGAATCAATTGATTCCTCGTTATATCTCTCTCTATGCATCCCATCCATGTTCCTTCACATTGTGTATGTTTTTCTCATTAATAAATGAGTCGATTTTATTATTAATTTTATCTCCAATTAATAATGAAAGTATGATTTGAAAAGCCTTATAATATCCGATCAATTTCTTCAATAGTAAAGCCATTTTCATCAATATCATATCGAGCGGTCCCAATTTTTTTTGCAACATTTCTAATCTTTTTTACCGATAGAATTCTATCAAAAGCAGAACCTTTTTTAATCACGTCTAACTCTAATACACAATCGGCTAGTAATTCAATTTGCCTTTCAATAATGATATCATGAATTCCTCGAGTAAAAAATAAAATTAAAGCCCCATTATTTCTAATAATATTAACTTTCCCTGCCTTTAGGGTTTGTAGTACATCGTGTAAGTGATAATTTTCAAGGAAAAAATCTAGAGAATTAATAATAATTTTTTTGGATGAATCAACTCGTAATCTATTAGATAAAACGGCAAGATAATCTTCTCTAGCCCGGGTCATTGGTGGCAGCCCTTCAGAACCTGCTTTTATTAATTCTTTGATCATCGTTCTAGAGCGTTGTTGATGAACTGAAACTCTTTTTGATTCACCTTGGATGATCTCATCAAGATTTTTTTGTGCAATATCTTCAAAGATAATATTGTCAGTATCCCATTCGAATTCGTGCATTGTAGAAATTATTTCATTTTTAGTTTCATTTGTGGTAATAAAGATTGGATCATCAGTTGATGCAAATTGTTTTGAAATGACTTCGATATTAGTTCCGGGTACTGAGGATATAGCAGTTGTAAATCCTCTTTGCAATCCTCCACCTAGTAATTTATCAAGTTTCTCAATACCTGTACTAACAAATTCTTTTTTATCCATCTCCACAATCAACTCATTCATTTTCAAACACTTCAATGTATGCTTTATTTAAATAAAGCTTTCTTTCACTTTAATGATTTTTTCATTTTTTAAATACAACATTTTATTCATAGCACTATTCATCTCTTCTTCAAGACAAAGAGATATTGAATGAGCATTTTCTAATATAAGGTTATTATTCAAATGAGTGAAAAATTCTGTAACCAGTAAATCATCGTTATACAAGATAAGGGAGCTTAATGAATCCAGAACAATGTATGGTTCTCCTTGATTTTTATTTTGTTTAACGTAACTAACAATTTCTAAAATTAATTTTTCCAGTTGAGAAGGACTATCAAGGAAGAAACAACATGGATCTATTGCTTGAATACCTGCAGCCCTGGAGACACAATCAATAAAATAAATATTTGAATCATTGATGATATCTTTATACTCATTTTTTAATATATGAAAAGGTTTAGTAATTGTTACATAAATCCAAGGATGATCTTTTTTATCCTTTATAAGCTCAAATAAAGCATTGGTTAAATTATTATAATTATTACTAGGAAGAACAATGCCAATCGATGAAAAAGAGGAAGATTTCTCAATACGTTCTTTAAATCCTTCAATTAATGAATTACTCATATACATCACCTACTTGATTTCAATAATGGTGTAATTTCTATGCCTCTTTCTTCTGAAATATTCATAGCAACCTTACTTCTACTATGATTTGTTCCTCTCATTTTTACTAGTTGCATTGTTCGAATAAGATCACCTTTTCTATCAACATCTCCCAAAAAGATGATGCCATCAGCGATAAATTCTTCGATGCCATATTTAGAATATCTTATTTCACCAATACGAACTGGTGGAATTTCAGAAGTGAGAATGGTGGTACAGCCCATAGCCGCAAGAGAAGAACCAAGTTTAAAGATAAAATCTCGAATCATCTCATCAGATTTTAATCGATAACATAATGCAGTAATTGAATCAATAACAAGTCTTTTCACCTGTAATTCATCAGCAATATCTTTCAAAACATCTAATAGTGCACTGGCATCTTCAACGGAATATTTCTCAGCATCAAGACCCAATCGGTCGCTAATGATCCGTAAATCAATAATATTGACCGTTCCGTTTTCAATATATTTTTTATCAAAAAATTTAAATTTTTCCATATTTTTTGTAAGTTTAAATAACGGTTCTGTGATGGTAAAAAAAACACCTCTTTCATCATTGAGGGCACCATTGGTTAAGAACTCCATACAAAGCGTCGTTTTTCCGGATCCACTACTTCCAACTAGTAATACGGTATTTCCAAGCGGGATACCTCCCCCAAGTTTATCATCTAAAACATTGATTCCCGTTTTACACAGATAATCATTCAATGTTGAGGATGTATTTTTTCTCCCAGAAACATCAACCATTTCACATTCATGTGTGTCCATCTTGCATCATCCCATCATCTTAACTTATGAAATATGATATATTCTTTTTGAATATAAAACTTGAGGTTTTATTATAATATTTACATATCATTATTTTACTAAATATTATTTTAAATAAATTTCAATAGAAATGATTTATGCTTATTTTTATATCTTGCCTTTCTTTTATGAGGAAAAGGAATTTTAGGGATTGGTTTCTCTAAAAAAGAGCACAATTTGTACCAAGAATCACCTTCAACAATATTAAACGTTAATACTTGATGAGATTTGTTTTTGAAATAGGAGTATACATCATTTTTATGCTTTTCATACATTTCTATTAGCTTTTTCCTGTCTTTTGGGCTATTAATCCCCCAAGATACATGTGAAAAATAATTATCCCAACTTTTTGCTAATGATATAGGGTCTCTAACGGTAAAAATAAATTTACTATTGGGAAATATTCTATCTAATTCTTTGAAAAGACCTGGCTTGTACATAGGAGCATCAGAAAATGCATCAAAAGGCGTTTTTTTAATATACTCAATCCATCCAGTTGAAGGTTCTATATGAGCATGCAACCAATGAATGTTTCTATAACCAAGAATTCCAAGTGCTTTATCTAATGAGCTTGTACCTGTTTTTGAAAAACCGATACAAAAAACCTTTGTTCGGTGCTCTCTTCTTACAATACGAATATATAATGAATAAAATTTTTGATAAATGATAAAAATATATTGAATGAACGTAGTTATAAAAATAATTATCATTTTCCCGGCATTCATTTTATCCCTATTATCTAATAATTAGAAGATGCAATTATTAATAAATTTTGCATATAATGTAAGTTATAAAATTTCTATATTATGTTGTAATTTGTTGGATTGTATTTCCTCAATTGTTTAAATGAATAATCTAGTAAATTTTAATGAAAATTTACCAAAATGTTCCTTTATATTTTCCCAATGATGGGCAGCCAAAACAACGGTCAGTTTTAAATGCATAACATTCTTCGCATTTATGTTCAAGTCCACAAGGGGGTTTATTAAGAGCTTCTGTTGGTATATTGATTGGTATTACAAAATTCTTAATACTGTTTATAATGACATTGAAATCAACACTTTGAACGTCTTTATCTGGTCTTATATGACTATCAATAATCGACTCCAATGATGATAAATCATCTCCTATCAATAGCAATACAAGATTTTCCCTTCCAGAAATGATAAATCCATTTAGAAAGAATGGGCAATCCCGAAACATATTTAATATTTTTTCAGTGTTGGTTGTTGCAACTCGAACAATTGCCACCTTTAATTCGACTTTGTTTAAATTTACACCGGTTAT
>CAZWQV010000010.1:0-1244 GCA_964636235.1 uncultured Thermoplasmatales archaeon | reverse complement strand
TTGTATTTATCCCATCCCATCTTCCTCGAAAATATTATAATTACATCTCCGTAGGGCTCTACCTCCGTTTCATCATATTAATATAATTGAGGAACACATATGAATAGGTATGAAAATCATGTAGATAGAAGAATACGAGAAATACAAAATCGAATGAGAAAGCTAGGTAGAAAAAAGTGTTTAGCAAAAATACCTCCTAAATAAATTGAGGAAAATTGGTAAACAAAATGGATATCTGATTAATTTTCATTATGGATATATTCATTCACTTATGGAGGAATATTTGTGTATAATGAATATTTATTAATAAAAACTAATAATTCATTAAAAAATGAAGTTGCTCATAGATTAAATAGAATAAATGAAACCCTTGATGTAGAACCTTTGGCTGTTGACGAAACAGAAATCGTGGACCCATTTTTTAAAGATTATAATTTAATAGCAAAAATAAAAATAGATAAATCAACTAATTTTAAAAAATGATAAAAGAGAAAATCAATACAATACGAGGTGTCGAAAAAGTCTTGATTGTATCAAAATAAATAGATGAAAAATATGAATTAAATTAACGATTAAAGGACTACTAAAAAGGTGAGGTATCTGAAAATCGATTTAATTTCGTCAATATTTAATTATATTGATGAAGAAAAAATTAATTTCGAATTAAATAAAGATTCTGATCAAGAATTTTTAGTTGAAGATTCAGATAAAATAATTTTTTTGGATGCTATGATGAAACCAACTCTACAAGAGATTTTATATGCATTTTATTCACCTAATTTTGAGAAACACATGAATATAAAAACTATTAATGATTTTGAACAGTTATTACTTATTATAGAAGATAATCATAGATGTAAGATTGGGAACGACATTGAGAATACATGGTTAATTGTTGATGAAATTGGAGTTTGGGAACAAAAGAACAAATTCATATTAAAACAAAGCGAGATTGAACAAAAAAATATATACTATTGGAGTGAATGAAAAATGAGTCAAATTGATGAAAAACTAATTGGAATTGAGAGAAGATTAGAACAAATAAACATGCAATTAATCGGAATGCAAAATGTTTTGAAATATAAAGGAACCTATACACCAAAAGAAGAATTGAAAAACATTGTATTTGATATGGAAAAAACATTAGATGATGTCGAAAAATTAAAAAAAGGATTAGAGAATCAATAATACAAAAATTGGTTTATTGTTCTATTATATTAAAAAATGTATTTTGTATTAAATTA
>CAZWQV010000009.1:0-37529 GCA_964636235.1 uncultured Thermoplasmatales archaeon | reverse complement strand
AATTGTTTACATTTACCGTAAACTATTTAAACTGAAAACCATACTATATTTTACAACAGGTGTAAACAAAATGATTGGAAGATTATTAACAAAATCATTATCAAATAGAAAATCAAGAATTGCAATAGCAATTCTCTCAGTCATAATTGGTGCTGCCATCGCAACAGCATTATTAACGGTAACCTCTGATGTTAGCGAAAAAGTCGGCTTAGAATTTCGGAAGTATGGGGCAAATATTATGGTTGTACCAAAATCCGAAACCATAGAAGTCGGTTTTCCAGGTGTCGACTTTGGTTCAGTAACTGAACAGCGATATATCAATGAAAGTGATATATGGAAAATCAAATCAATCTATTGGCGTAACAATGTTCTTGGATTTGCCCCAAATCTATACCAAGTCGTATCGTTAAACAATGGAAATCAAGAACAATCCGTTGTTATGGTTGGAACCTATTTTAACAAAGAAATAAAAATTATAAGACCATACAGCACACAGGATCCAGATCTTTTTACAACTGGTGTAGAGGTAATAAGTCCCTGGTGGAACATTAAAGGTTCATGGATTACAAATTCAAGTGATATGCATCAAAGTCTTATTGGTATTAATGTTGCTGAAACATTAAATCTGTCAGTTGGGGACCAATATACCATTACCTATATTGAAAATTATGAAGATTTGGAAAATGTAACAACATATAATCTCACCGTTACAGGTATTGTCAAAACAGAAGGAAATGAAGACAATCAAATTTTTGTAAACCTACAAGTGGCACAAGAAATTACCAATAGGAAAGGAAAAATACATACTATTCAAGTATCAGCTCTATGTAATAAGTGTCCTGTTGATACCTTTGCCCTTGAAATCGAATCAGCTATCCCTTATTCAGAGGCACGAACCGTAAAACAGTTAGTAAGTGCAGAGATGAATATTTTATCAAAAATTGAAGATATGATGTTTCTTGTGACAATCGTTGCTTTAATTGCCTCAGCACTTGGAGTAATGACCACTATGACCACTTCGGTTATAGAACGGCGAAAAGAAATTGGCCTTATGAAAAGTATCGGCTCGGATAATACTAGCATTATTACCTTATTTTTATCTGAAGCAGCAATTATTGGAATAATCGGTGGAATAATTGGTTTTTTTATTGGAATTATACTCTCTCAATTTATTGGACTGAGTGTATTTAATACCTCGATTTCAGCAAGAGTTGAGGTATTACCATTAGTAATAGGAATATCAGTTGGAATATCGCTCTTTGCAAGCCTTCTTCCTGTAAAAAGAGCAACAAAAGTTGAACCAGCCATAGTTCTTCGAGGTGAATAAAAACATGGAACGAGAAATAATCAATATAAAAAGAATATCAAAAAAATATGCTGGAAAAACCCATGCATTACAAGATGTGTCTCTTGGTATAAAACAAGGTGAATGGCTTACTATCATGGGGCCGTCAGGATCAGGAAAAACCACGCTTCTAAACATCATAGGATGTCTTGATTCACCAACCGAAGGATCTATGCATATCAATGGAACAGAAGTAACTAAGTTAAATCAGAAAAATCTTACTCGATTCCGAAGAGAAAACATTGGTTTAATCTTTCAGCAATATCATTTGATTCCATATTTATCAGCACTTGATAATGTAATGCTTGCACAATACTATCACAGCATTGTTGATAAAAAACAAGCCATTGATGCATTAAAACGAGTCGGTCTTGGACATCGTATACATCATATCCCAGCTCATTTGTCCGGTGGTGAACAACAACGAGTTTGTATTGCAAGAGCACTTATCAATGAGCCAAAAATATTACTAGCGGATGAACCAACCGGCAATTTAGATCAGAAAAATGGAGAAATTGTATTAAATCTAATTAGGCAGCTTCATAAGGAAGGACATACCATCATTTTGATAACCCATAATCAAGAAATTGGAAAAATCGGTCAAAAACAGGTAACATTAGTTGATGGAAAAATAAGTTCATAAAATTAAGGATAAAAAGAGGTAAAAAAAATGAGTAAAAAAAGCTCAAATGCACAAAAAAGAAAAATGCAGCAAATACAAAAGAAAAAAAGAATGCAAAAAATGATTGGTTTTTCAATTGGATTAATTGCAATCATGAGTGTTGTTATCGTTATAGCTTTATCAAATGCAAATGAATCAATACAAAAAACTCAACCTGTAAATACAAATACCATTGAAAATGATGATCAAATAACAATAGCAAGTTCAGATATTGATACAGCAGCATCATTTTTCACATATAATTCTAATGGTGTTGATATTAATTATTTTTTAGTGAAAGATGACAAGGGGAATGTCCATGCAGCATTTGATGCTTGCGATGTCTGTTATGATGCAAAAAAAGGTTATGTACAAGATGGTGATGCAATGCGATGTGTGAATTGTGGATTGACCTTTCCCATTTTGGAAATAGGTTCATCTAATACCGGTGGAGGATGCTGGCCAAGTTATCTTCCAGTATCAATACAAAATGACCAAGTTGTTATTACAAAAACTACTCTTGAAAACAAACGATTCATGTTTTAAATGGTGAAACAAATGGTTAAGAAAAAAAATATAATACTCATAATCAGTATAGTAAGTATATCAATTGTTATGATGATCGGTGGAGCTTTTTCATCAAGTTTTCAGGACCCTCAATAACTTCAACTACAAAAAAACAGAAAAGGAAAATAATAAAATCGGAAATACTTGGTCATCTAACCCATCAAATTATGGAAATTCTTGTTGTATAACAGATAATGAAACACAGCAGAATTATCAACCTTCCTGCTGCATTAATTATGATGACGATTATTCTGAGAACAAATACAAAGAATGGAGTGGTTGTTGTAGATCTTAGATGTATAATATAATTCATTTCTCATCTTTTTTTTAATTTTCCTATTATTATCTGTTATTTTTTTGTATTATCTTTTTATATGATTAATTAATATTTGCTATTGGTGAGGTTATGAAATATACTCTTATTTATTGGTCTAGATATGGAAACGGAAAAAAAATCATGGATACATTATCTGAAACACTCAAAGGAAAAGGAAATGAAGTACAGATTTTAAATACTGATAAAGCTGACCCATCTGCAATACCTGAGGCGGATTTCTATGTTTTTTCTGCGGCAACTGAGGCCTTTAACATCCAGAGGAATATGAAATCATTTATGAAAAAAATGCAAGGCTTGGATGGAAAAAAATGTGGCGTTATTAATACTCATGGGATGAAACGAAATTGGTTGGGGAAAATGGAAAAATTAGTAAACAAAAAAAATATGGAACTTGTCGCAAGTGTTGATTTTCGGATGGGAAAACAAGTGAATGATGGTAATGGTCTTGAGGGGGACTGGGAAGAGCAACTTACCTCGTTTGCCAATAAATTATCATAAATATTTAAATCAATAATTTTCCCTTATTTTTTCCTTTTCTCAACAATAATAGTACATTTTGTTGCAATAGCTCCAATAGCACCAAGTGCTGCAAGCCAAGGCGCAAGAACAATACCAATTACTCCAATGGTAACTGGGATATCAAGAAGAATTTTTCCTTTTTCATCTTTGATGATAATCCTTCGTACATTTCCCTCATGAATGATTTGTTTAACGGTTTTTACTAAATCTTCAGATTCAACCTTAAATTCTTCTTTTTCAAAATCTTTTAAAGAGATGCCACATGATGAGCAGAAATTTGCATCATCGGCTACATTTGCACCACATTTATAACAAAATACCATCTTAATCACCTGATAACTTCTCAATCTTACTATTTGTTATCAACCATCAAATTATGTACTTTTTCAAAAATAAAATAGAAGATTTCATAAAACAATGTTTTGTTTTTTGGAAGTGATAGAACTAATGGATCTGACCATTGACTTTGCATTCCATTACTATCTTTTGCTTTTACTCTAATCTGAAATGTATTTTTATATGTCCAAGTATGCGAAGCTGTGCATTCTTCTCCAGATGAAAATGGACCTATCCATGTACTTGATGAATTATCATCCCAATCAAATAGATAATAAATATCATCGTTTTCTGGATCAGTTGTTTTTATAGTGAATTCATACGATGTGAAAGGTTTTCCTGTTGATGGGCCTGTTGGTGGATCTGGTATGAGTGGTGATAACGATTCATCAGTTATCAGCAAGGAAGGATCCCCAAAAAGATGATTTTGAGTAATCGTGATAATATCAACAATATCATCATCTCCAGGATTATATAATGTTATTGCATCTTTCCACAATTTTCCAAGAGTGGATGGATTTTCTTGATATAGAGTGCTCATCTTTAGGCATAGTTTTTCAATTCCTTTTTCAACAATGCGCGTTCCACCGTAGGCCAAATCTGTGTCTGACCCACCGATAAATGCAATAGCACCACCATTGGGATTGGATACAAAACTCCAGCCAAAACAATCTGGGTATGCATCGTATTGTAAATGATAACAAGCATCAGATATTACAATGGGTAGTTTATCATAATTTGAAAGCATATTAATATGTTCGGTTCGATAAGCGCCTGGTGGAACCAAATGATTTGTATTATGAAGATATGTTGCCCATAGATTATGCAGTCCATGACCATTAAAAAAAACGAACCCTGCTCCTTGTTCAATGGCTTTATTGATATTCATGGCATCAAGTAATTTTCCATTTGATGCCCAAATGCAAACCGGAACAAACCCTTGCATTATTTCAATTATTTTTTCTTGTAAATATTCACTTTCATCAACGTTTTCAGGATCAAATGGAATGCCATCACCAGCGATCAGAACAAGGTTGGTGAACCATTCTTCAGACCAATATCGATTTGATTCATATCGTATTATTTTGTCTATACATGTTATTACTTGTTCTTGATTTTCACAGGCAAGTCTGCCTAAAAAGACATCTGCAATTAAATCAATTTCATCACTATTTCCATTCCAATGATATTCTGCAAAAACATTGTTATTATTGCTATCCCATGAACAAAAATTTCCATCAGGATCATACAGATCAGCAAAGTAAAAATCTGAGGGAAAGATCCATTCATCAGGTGTGGGATAATCAAAAGGTTGATCGAAATATATATGAGTATATCTTCCAGGTATTATTGAAAAACTACCGATCAACAAAACGTAAGAAATATTTGATTGTTCATGGGCATCTTTTATGAAATATTTTATCTTTTCAGCATTATCCCTTCCAGAATATTCTGTATAGATTTCTTCAATTGTTTTGATATATGTTCTTTTTTGTATGCTATTTTTATGATCAACCAATGGTTGAATATCATTGATAAATAAATTTGTAGTGATAATAACCATATCAAAATCAGATTCGTCTTGAATGTTAGCATATGACTCCAAATAATTTTCTTTTGCATTAAGTTGATAGATAAGAAAAGGGTTAAAACATAATAAAGTCAAGATTATTGTCCATATATTTTTCATGGCGATGCCTATAATAATAAAAAGTATATTATTATTAAAAGTAATGCTACTATTATTTAACAAAAAAGCAGAAAATGAATAAATAAATGGCAAAATGATTAAAAAATGAAAAAATGTGTAAATAAATCAGATTTGATTTATTACACGAGTAATTATTAATAACATTGTAATAAAATTATGAATGTTAATTATGCTTTTTCAATATTTATTGCTTTAGGGCCTTTTTCATCCTCTTCAATTTCAAAAGTAACTTTATCTCCTTCATTTAAATAGGTTCCCTCAGGAACTTGTGTTCTATGTACAAAAATATCTTTTCCCTCTTCATTTTCAATAAAACCATAGCCTTTTCGAGGGTTATACCATTTTACAACTCCGTTCATTTTTTTTCACATACCAAATATTGTTGTATTTATCTAAGAATAAAAAAAGAAAAAAGTGTCATTGAGATACTTTTTTCTCTTTTGTAATCTTAAATAATGAAGCCACCGTAAGCACTTTTTATTTTAATATTTTTCTAATGGCATTTTTTTCTTGCTAATTATCATTTCATATCATTTTTCTTTTAATTTAATTAAGAAAATTAATGAATGTTTTTATAACGTTTATTGATTATAAGGACCATATGCCAAGGATTGGAACATATCATGTAAAACCGTTTTCTATATATAGAAGGAATATCTCTCTTATAACAAGAGAGGGATGGAGAAAGAATCGATTTCATACCTTAATTGAAATAGATGTAACAGAGGCAAGAAAAAGAATTAGATCTTATAAAGAAACAACGGGTAATCATATTTCCTTTACTGGATGGATGGTTAAATGTGCAGCTCAAGCATTGGTTGAACATAAAGAATTAAATGCGTATCGGAAGGGAAGAAAAATTTACTATTTTGATGATGTTGATATTCCAATTCCTGTAGAAAGAAAGATTGGCGATGAAATGGTTCCTATGGCGTATATCATTCGTGATGTTAATAATAAAACCTTACTTGATATTTCTGAAGAGATTAAAAAAGTCCAGCAACAAACCCCTGACGGAAACAAACAGGTGTTTGGAGATGATTTCACTATTCTTGAAAAATTTGCATTTCATGCTCCGATGATTTTCAAAAAACTTCTTCTTATTATTCTTCGTAGAAGTCCCTTATTGAAAAAAAAGCATATGGGGACCCTTGGAATTACCTCAGTTGGTATGAAAGGTTCAATTCCTGGGTGGATAATTCCAATGGGTGGAACCACTACGATGCTTTTTGTGATTGGTAGTATTGTCAAAAAACCTGCCGTGGTTAACGATTCTATTATCATTAGAGAAATCTTACATGTTACCATTTCAGTGGACCATGATCTTATTGATGGTGGACCACTGGGAAGATTTTCACAGCGGTTACTTGAATTATGTGCTGAAGGGTTTAGTATCCCTTTTTTAAAAGAGTAAGACTATTTTTAAATCTCAATTGCTACAATATCCCGATCGATGAGTTGTTGACAATTTTGAAGTCGATCTATCAATTCCTCGTCATCAGTTGCTCTTTGAATTTGTTGGAGCATATCAATAATCCTTCTAAATAGTCTAACGATGTCTCCTTCTCTATAGGTGGTGAGGGTAAGTAATTGTTCGAATTGACCGTTTTCTCCCCATAGCTTGATGAGTGCCATCATTCTTTTTATGGAAAGTTTATTGATTTTTTTGAAAAAATGAGGATTATGACTTGTTTTATTGATAAGGACTTGATATGACTGTTCAATTCCTTTAAAACTAAAATGATCATTAGGTCGTCTTTCATACACGATGCCAGCAATAATTTGCAGTAATTCAATATTTGATAATTGTTTATAAAGGCTTGTTGCAAATAATTCTCCTATGAGAATTTCCTGAAAATAAATGTGTTTCACAAATTCGCCTTTAGGCGTTAATTGATTATTTTTTGTGATATATCTCATCATTCTCAATTGTTTACATTTTTTTGTAAAAGATGTTTTCATACGAACATGTTTATGTTTCTCATGTTTTTGCTGAAAAACATAAAAGTTTTTACGAAGTAATACATCGATTTCTTCTTGAGAGTAGGAATCAAGCATATTCAAAATGGTATTAAATGATAATTGAAATTGGCTTTCGATTGGTTCTGTATCTTTCTCTGAAATTCGCAGTATATCTTGAATTTTTACCGAATTATCCGGTATGCTTATTACAAATCCTTCTTTGTCAATTCCTCTTCGACCTGCTCTTCCCGCTAGTTGAAAATATTCTTTTGAATTAATTAATCGAAATCGTTTTCCATCATATTTTCGAAATCCATGAATTACTGTTGTTTTTGCAGGCATATTTATCCCAACTGAAAACGTTTCAGTGGCAAATAATACCGGGAGAATTCCTGCTGCAAATAATTCTTCTACTAAAAACCTTTGATGGGGGAGAAGACCCGCATGATGAAATCCAATTCCCTTCAAGAGCGTTTTTATTAATTTTATGGTAGATGGAAGTTGTTGGATTTCTGGGCTTAATTTACGATCACACGTTTTACGAATTCGATTTTTTATTTCTTGGCTTTTTAAAAAAGAATGATGATTGCTTAATGTCATTGCCTCCTCTTCGCATTGTTTACGAGAAAATGAAAAAATGATAATGGGACATTTATCTTTTAATTGTAGGACAATTCTTCCCGGAGAAGGTGATGATGATGTATATGTCTGTTTCTTTTTTTTCTTTTTTTGGTTTAATTGGTAAAGATATGATCGTTCAACAATTCCGGTTTGTTCAAGATAAACAAAATGATGGAGTGGTACTGCTCGTTTCATATAATAGATTGTTTCTACAGGATGATTCTTAATTGATTGCAACCATGCCGATAATTCATAAGCATTTGGAATTGTTGCTGATAAACATAAAAATCTGGTATCTGCTGAGCTGAATAAGATTGCTTCCTCCCAAACAGTACCTCTTTCAGGATCGCTCATAAAATGGATTTCATCAAAAATTACGGCATTTATCTCATGGATAATGGGATCATCGGTTAAAAGCATGTTTCGATAGATCTCTGTGGTCATGATTAAGATTGGTGCTTTTGGATTTATAACCACATCCCCAGTAAGCATACCAATATTTTCTTCACCGTATGAGCAACAAAAATCCCGAAATTTTTGATTTGATAACGCTTTTATGGGTGCAGTATATACCACTTTTCCCCGAAGATTGGTTAAACATTGATGAATGATGTATTCAGCGATTAGTGTTTTTCCTGTTCCAGTTGCGGCACTTACCACAACTGAATGATTTTTTTGTAATGCCTGAATTGCCTTAATTTGAAAAGGATCAAGTATATATTGCTTAAAACGCATGATTGACAGGTTTAGGTAGAGATAAAAGCTGCTTTTAATGATTTCCTTTCACACAGTATTCATTCATATTGCATTATGTTGGAATAATAAAAAACCAGAAAATAATTATACATAACACAATTGAAAAAACAAACGCGGTGTTTATTTTATCTTCCGCTGATTCTTCCATTTTCACCATCTCATTTGATGGCTTAATGAAAATTACCAACATTAAAAAATCTTTTTTGTAGGTAGATAACTACCAGCATATGTAAATAAATATTTGCAGTTTGTTTTGTATCTGATTGTCGATAATATTATTAGTGTTGTTGGAGCTTTTCTAATACCTTGTCGATTCTGTTTTTTAATTCTTCAACTTCTATTGGTTTTTCAATGTAATCATCACCGAGGAATTCACCCGCATTCTCTGCGATTCTATCAGTTCTAGCGGTGAGAAAGACAATTGGAATACTATTCCATTTTGGATTATCTCGAATTTTGTCATATACTTCCCACCCGCTCATTTCAGGCATCATGATATCAAGCAAGATGAGATCTGGATTTGTTTCATTTTCTAATAGTTCAAGACATTTTGCTCCGCTTTCTGCAGATATAACATCAAATTCACCTTGAAATGATTCCTCAAGAGCGGTTTTGATACCGAAAATCTGGTCCTTCTCATCATCAACTAACATTATCCTTTTCATTATATCAGCATCCTCCTCAATACGTTATATTGGGTACCATATTTGTATATATTTTTTGTTTATTATCTTTGCCCTTTATTTTTTTGAGATAGAAGGATTTATTAAAAAAAATATATGATATAAATGTATTATAAAATAGATTTCATATCATATTATGATAAAATTCTACATGGATCACATTTATACACTCAAAATAAAAGATGGTTTTTTATGACCTTAGCTCTTTACAATATAGGAATATTTACTATGAAGGAAATCATATGGCATCAAAATCTGGAGAAAAGTATGCATTGTTAATAGCTGTATTTGGATTTATGCTTATCATTGCAACTGGGGTCAACATGCTTATTGGAGATGATAGCATTCCGCCCCTGGTTTCAATAATCGGTTTAATACTCATAATTGTTGCAATGATGTTAAAAAAGAGAAGTGTACAAACATAATATTTTTTCATTGGTATGTGATAAATGCATGCGTTCTCAGGGAGAATGCATACAATAGTACATATAAATCGATACTACATATCGTTTATATAATGATCCCATACTGTTAAGAGCAAATACCAAATATTTCTCTTATGATGGCCCACATACCATCACATAATATATAGAACTAATATATAAAATTTACACTATTAAAATTTGGAAATTTTATTAAAAAATGTGTTACTATGTCCACAATTGCCGATATTGATAAAATTATGTCCCTACTTAAAAATACTTTACACGAAAATGATTTTCCACTTATATCAAGAAAGAACTGGGATGAGATAAAAAAGGATCCTTTTACTGTTTTAATATCATGTATATTAAGTCTTAGAACAAAAGATGAGGTTACGGAACATGCTTCATTTCGTTTATTTAAAAAATATCCTAATCCTTGTGATATGGTCAAGGCCTCTGAAGAAGAAATACAACAATTGATTTATCCGGTAGGATTTTATAAAGTAAAAGCGAAAAGAATTAAGGATATATCAAAAACATTGATTGACCAATATGATGGTAAAGTACCTTATGATTTTCATGCATTATTATCCCTCAAAGGAGTTGGACGAAAAACAGCAAATATTGTCATGGTCTATGGATTTTATGATACAAATTATCTTCCCATAGATACTCATTGCCATCGCATCCCCAACAGATTAGGATGGATTAAAACAGATAATCCAACTGAAACAGAGAAAGAGCTAAAAAAGATATTACCAAAAAAATATTGGTTTGATTTCAATCATCTCTTCGTTCTTTTTGGCCAGCAAATATGTACTCCCATTTCACCTCGTTGTTCCATATGTCCAATAGAAAAATATTGTAAAAAAAGAAATGTTACCACTCATCGGTAACTATTTTTTTATTGATCTGATTTGTTCTTCAATTTCATGAATACTAATATCACGATTATCATTCATCAAATCAATCATCAATTCTTTTTCATCCCAATTAGAATAATATTCCTCTTGGGTCTTATTAAGCACAAAACTGATTCCTTTTTTTTCTGCTAATTTTTTAAGTTGTTGTATCGATAATTGTGATAATAACTCCTTTTTTATTGACATGCATGCATCACCCTATATATTCTTTCAAAACATTTGTTATGTATGAGAAACTTCTACATTAAGCTTTTCGTTTTTACTACTAAAAAAAATTTTTGCTATATCATATAATTCCATTTTTACTGTTTTAGATTTCTCAACTGCGATTTGCAGATCAACAGGAACGATTTCATCACCTTGTAAAGCAACCATTTTACCAAATTCTTGTTGATGTAATAATTGAACTGCTTTAACCCCAAAACGAGTTGCCAGGACCCGATCATGAGCTGTTGGTGTTCCACCTCTCTGAACATGACCAAGAATGGTGACACGGGTATCAACTCCTAAACGACTCTTAATTTCACGAGCAAGCAAATGACCGATTCCGCCTAAACGCACATGACCAAATTCATCCTTTTCATCAGATTGCGTTACCACCATGGATTGATCTTTAGGAATGGCTCCTTCAGCGACAACAACAATACTGAAATTTTTACCCTTATCATATCTATTTTTTAAATTTCTACAAACGTCATCAAAATCAAAAGGAACTTCAGGAATTAATATTTCATCTGCGCCACCTGCAATTCCTGCAACAGTTGCAATCCAACCAGCATGCCTTCCCATAACTTCAACAACAATCACTCTATGGTGGGATTCAGCGGTGGTATGTAATCGATCAATTGCGTTGGTGACAATAGTAATTGCAGTGTCAAAACCAAAGGTATAATCAGTTCCACATAGATCATTATCTATTGTTTTTGGAACTCCAACAACCTTAATACCCATTTCATGAAGTTTCAAGGCAACACTAAGAGTATCATCTCCTCCAATTGCCACGAGTGCATCAATACCAAATCGTTTAATGTTTTCCTGTAATCGTTGCACGTCTTCAGGATTATTGAATGGATTCGTTCTTGAAGTACCAAGAATTGTTCCTCCTTTTGGTAAAATCCCAGATACGGAATAATCTGTTAATAATTCAATTTCACCATTGACAAGACCCTTCCATCCATTTCGAATACCAATAATATCCCAGTCATATCTCATAGCAGTTCGTACAACAGCTCTAATAACTGCATTTAAACCTGGGCAGTCACCACCACCTGTTAGAACACCAATTCTCTTCATATATAATATCCTCGTCTTGAGTATCAATAATGGTTAGCGTTATGTATGTTAACAAAAATGATTATATCATACCCTTTTAAAACATTTATTAAAAAATTGAAGCTATGAAATTAAAAGGAAAAGGAAAAAAAGGGTTTATTGTGTTTGAGGATTAAATCCATTAATGATACTTGATATAACTTTTGCAAGAAGTAAAGCAGGTGATACAAGTATCAGAATGATAAGAGCCAATATTGGTCCAAATAGAATGCCAAAAATTGTGCCAAGAATCGCATACAATAAAGATAAGATTAAATTAGCAATGAAACCATTATCCGATGGATTCATATTTGTTAATATAACCTCTTTTATATCCTCAATGTTATTGATTAGTACGACTGATGTTTCAACTGATGATTCATGATTTTTTATATATGATTCCAAATCATCAAATGTTGCAATGATGGTTTGTTTATATTCATCGATTATTTGCTGCTTATTATTTTCTATTTGAGTATATTGACTTGCTGGTATTACAGGAGTTATTAACAAAAGAAATAATATTCCTAGTATACCAAATAGTATTTGTTTTTTCATCTTTAAATTCTCCTTTTATTCTTTATTTATTATTTTAATTTCTTGCTCTCTTCGATCAAAAGAATATAAATTGATAAAATTGAATAATTTAACATTAATAATACAATATTCCGAAAGAGAACCATATACAATAGTCTCATTATTATCAACATATAGAAAACCCATATATCTTGAAGTTCCCTTACTTGGCATTGAAAATCCTTCATAACTAATATCTTGGTTTAAGAAGGTGTCATCTGTTTTATAATAAAAAATATGATTATCCGCTTCTCCAGCAGATGCGGAAATATAAGATAATACAGTATTTCCAACATCCATGTTTATCCCAGTAATAATTGGGTACCAATCAGGAAGACTTACTTGATATCTAGGAATAATGTAGGATGTATCATTTTTTAATGCTAGTTTAGTTAAACAGACATCTTTGAAGAAAGTATACATTAACACATCCATCAGTGTAACATAAATATTATATGATTCAAGTGAATCATGAGATAGTTGATCTAATGAAGAAGATTTATTCAAAATTAGATCCTGGTAATCTTTTACATAGATACTAAATTCATTTAATCCATCTATGTGATGCCATTGTAAGTTTTCAACTGAATCACATGCATCGGCAAATTCAATATTGTGAAAATGAATATAATGACTTGCATTTTCATATTCTTTGAAATAAAAATTCACTTTGTATCCTGATATCTCCTGTGTTATTCCTAGTTTATCTGCTGTATATACTATTGTTTTAATTTCATATTCCAAGGAATCTTCAATTGGTAATTTGGCAGATGGTGTGAATGAAATAATAGTTTTTTGAGCATTTTCTTCATGTGATATATCAAAAAGACTTATTGATACCACACTGTTAGTACCAAGAATCAACAAAAGTACCATTGCCATTATTTTTTTTATCGTTACCAACTCCTTACTAACCGATATTGAAAAATTTATATTTATATAACTATGAAACTAAGTTACATAGTACGAAGCTATCATTCAAATGTTATATTAAAAAAGAGTTGTAGGGATGAAAATTAATGAATTTTTTTTATTGGTATACATATTTCTTCTTCTGAATTGAAATCTTCATTGCTATACTTTTTACCCATTACTGCGATATGAGGTCTCTGATCTAACATATAAGTTGAATTTGGAATCCAGCTTTGATAGATATAATGGTATATTTTGAATGCTTTTTTGGCAGGACCTTTATATAAAAAAATCGCATAAAGTCCCTTGTTAACTGTTAACGATTCCATTCCTTGAGGTATATCAATAAAATCAGTTACTTGGACAGCAGCCCATTTCACAAAATCATATATTGGAGAAAATCTTTCAAAATAATTTTTTGGATATATTTCAAAAGAATATAACTCAATACCAATTTGGTTTTTTACTTCATTTCTTCTTGGCATAAATTTTTTCCATAATTCCTGTGTTTTATCACTTGAAAGAGACATCGTTGTTTTTTGACCAATAAATTTTTTTTCAGGAATTGTTTTAAGTATTGGTTTCATATTTTATTCACAAATAATTCACATTATAAAAGATTATTTTTTTAACAACGATTCCATATCTATTTCAATATCTAAAAACCGGTCTTTTAAATAATTCCGGGCATCTTCAACTCCTTTATTATAAAAATTCTTACCCATACTTTCTAAAAAATGATCTAATAGATTTTCAGCAGCAATTATCCCAATTTCCTCGCTTCTTTCATTTTTAAAAAAATCAATTATTTGCCTAATGTACTCGTTTCTTTTTTCTTCAGATACTATATTGGGGGAGTAATCAGTTTTTTCCATAATGTCCACATAGAACTCACTACTAAAAAGATATTGGGGTTTTCTATTCAACTTATAGATTTTTATCGATACTACTATGAAATTATTTTTATTTTCTTGTTAATGAAGTTTCGAATAATTCTCTATACAGATTACTAAATAAAGTAATGAATTCCTGTGCTTTATCGTTAGTAATATAAAATTTTTTCTGATCGATATCAACAAGTGAAATATATTTTTTTTTCAATAGAAAATCTAGATATTCTTGAGTGATTTTTGAGTTTAGATTACAATGATGAATAATGGATGTAAATGATTTTTTTGTTTTACAAAATATGAGGATTTCCCAAAATATTTCATATTGGGTTCTCCTGCTTTTCATATTATACTCGCTCCATTAGTGTCCTAATTGTATCTTCAGCTTCTTGACTTTTCTTCAACCGTTCATCCCATATTGAAGCAGAATTGATTATAAAATGCGGAATATATAGACTAAGAATACCCCAAAAAATCATGATGATTGTTGCTAAAATACGGATGTAATAAAATTCAGATAAATGATATAGATTTGCATAAATCAATAAATCAATGATGTAATAGATACTTTGAATGATAAAAATGATGCCACCAACTCTGCTGATGATCATCATTTTTTTTATTGTATCAGTATTTTCTCTGTAATATGCAACTAGTTTTATTATTGAGCTGGTGATTTGCTCTTCACTTGGAATTTTTTTGGTCCAATATATTTCCCATTGTATATCCGTGATGAAATCCATCACATAGGAACTTTTTAAAATCCACCAAAAACCGATAACAGAAAAAATTATGCCCATTACAATAAAACCTATTGAAGGGTTAATTAGGGTAGAATATTCATTTAATCGATAAAAATGATTAACAATGAACATGATTCCAACCGCAAGAATGATTGCTGAAAAAATGAGATTGATGATAGCCAGACCAAGAAAATTTAACATTTCTTTATTCAGCTGTTTTTGTAAATTATTTTTCATATGACTGCCCATTAGTATCTATGATTACTTGATTATTAAAGGATGTATGAAACTAACTTACCTAGGTATGAAAAAAAATATTTATAATATGATTGAAAATATGAACTATTACTGATATTTGATATAAATTAATAAAATATTATTTTATAAAAAAATAACTTTTATATTTTTCCGGCTTTTTTTATCGTGTTTGGTTTTTCCCAACCATTTTGATACAGTATATAAAGAAAAAGCAATATACATTACACAAAATAGAGAATAATTTAGGAGGATAATATGAACAACAATAATGAAAAAACCAAGGTCTTAACAACAATATTTGTTATATCCGTAATACTAGTAGGAGCCTTTGGCATCGCGCTCTTATCCCCAGATGTATCAAGCTCCAATGAAGTCAAAACTTTTTCTTCTTATGATGAATTAAAAAATTTTCTCAGTAAAAATATACAAAATAATTATTATTTTAGTTATGGAACGCTTGATGGTTCCGGCGGAAGACAGATAATGACATTAGAATCTGATGATGCAGCAGCTGTTCCATCAACCGCAAAATCAAATAGTGAAAATACTGTTGATTACTCTGAAACAAATGTTCAGGTTGAAGGTGTAGATGAACCAGATATTGTAAAAACTGATGGATCATATATTTATTTAGTATCTGGAAATCAGGTCTATATAGTACAGGCTTATCCTGGCGAGACTGCAGCTATTTTATCCACTATTTCTCTTGATAAAGAAATGTATGTAAGTAATATGTTTATTAATGATGATAGCTTGGTAATTTTTGGCACTTCCTATCGTGAACCTATCTATTATGCAACTGATGGTTTGGTAAAAGAACCAGCTATAATAAGGATTGATGATGGTAACGCCACCGAACCTGACTCGGGTATGGATGAGGCTACTTCAAATGAAACAACAAATTCATCTGATCAAGATGATGTTTATACAGAAAAAGAAGATATCGATGAAAATGAATCAACAGATATCGAATCCGAAGATATGATCATTGAACCCTACCCATATTATTGGGGTATTTCATCAACTATTGTTCGCATATATAATATTGGAAACAGAGCAAGCCCTGAGCTAGTAAAAGATGTCGAAATTGACGGAAATTATTATGATGCCCGTATGATTGGCGATTTTATTTATATCATCTCAACAGAGTATACTTATGAATTATATGCGCAAATAGATGAAAAGAATGCAACCCTTAACATTCCTCAGATAACCATAAATAATGAAACAAAAGAAATCCCTTATAATAAAATTCATTATGTTGATATTCCAGAACGCATGGATACAATGACGCATGTGATTGCATTAAATCTAGAAAATAATGAAATCGATCAAGAAAGTTTTATGCTCGGAGGTTCACAAAATATGTATGTTTCACAACGAAACATATATCTTGTTTACACCCAGTATGATTATGATACTCTTCTTGCAGATGATAAACCAACTGGTTTAATCGCACCACGGAATTACGATGAACATACCGTCATACATAAAATTTCCATTGATAGTGGAAAGATAACCTATGAAACTCAAGGAGAAGTTCCGGGTCACATTCTTAATCAATTCTCCATGGATGAACATAATGGCTTTTTTAGAATAGCAACAACCGTTGGATGGTCCTGGGATGAGTCTAATCCATCCACTAACAATATTTATATTTTAGATGAAGACTTAGATCAAATCTCATCTGTTGAAGATATTGCTCCTGGTGAATCAATTTATTCGGCTCGGTTCATGGGTGATAGAGCATATTTAGTTACGTTTGTAAAAATAGATCCATTCTTTACCATTGATTTATCTGATCCATATAATCCTGAGATTCTTGGTGAACTGAAAATACCTGGTTATAGTGATTATCTACATCCTTATGATGAAAATCATGTGATTGGTATTGGAAAGGATGCAGTTGATCCGATTAAAGAATATGAATGGACTCGTAACTTTGCCTGGTATCAAGGAGTAAAAATCGCATTATTTGATGTCACTGATTTTGAAAATCCGGTGGTAACAGATCAAGTCGTTATTGGAGATAGAGGAACAGATAGCACTGCACTTCATAACCATAAAGCATTTTTATTTGACAAAGAAAAAGAACTTCTTGTGATACCCATTTCATTATATGAAATCGATAACTCTACCAAGAATTCCTATATTGATGATCCCGGTGCTGAATATGGAACCTTTACCTTCCAAGGTGCATATATCTATAACCTGAATTTAGATGGATTTGAGTATAAAGGACGCATCACACATATGGATAATACTGATTTTCAGAATGAAAAATATGGATATTGGTATTGGGGATCAACTGGATCGATCACTCGGTCATTGTATATTGATAATATTCTTTACACCATCTCTGATAAAATGATCAAAATGAATGATCTAGATGATTTATCTGAAATAAACAGTATCGATCTAGAATAAAAAAAAATGAAAAAATTATGGATGTAGCCTCGTCCTATCTCTAGGAAAGAGGATACATTCTCTAATATTTTTTATATCTAAAAGTTCCATCATAAATCGTTCTAGACCAAATCCAAAACCACCATGAGGTGGCATACCATATTTGAATCCGTGAAGATATGAGGAAAATGCATCAATATTTAAACCCATATCCTTAATTCTTTTTTCAAGCATTGCCACGTCATGAATCCTTTGACTACCGGATGCAAGTTCAATTCCTTTACATTCGAGATCAAAACCGCGGGAGTATTTATCACCAGATGGCATAGTATAAAATGGCTTGGCTTCCAAGGGATATTTTGTAATGAAATAAAACTCATGACCTTGCTCAGCCATGATCTCTCCAAGCATTCTTTCATCTTCAGTGCCAAGGTCTTCACCCCATTTTAATTCTGATCCTTTTTGTTGCAGAAGCGTTATTGCTTCATCATAGGGTACTCGTCTGAATGGAAGATTTGGTACGGTAAGTGTTTTATCAAGTAGTTTCAACTCATTGGTCATGGTGCTTGCTGCTTTCCACATGTTATACACAAGCTTTTCAAGTACCTGCATGACATCTTCTTCACTTTCGATAAATGCCATTTCCACATCTACTGCTGTTGATTCATTTAAATGACGACGGGTATTATGTTCTTCTGCACGGAAATACCAAGCTATCTCATATACTCGATCTAATCCAGTAGCCATCAACATTTGTTTGTACAATTGAGGTGATTGAGCAAGGTATGCCTCTTGTTCGAAATAGGCAATTTTAAAAACATCTGTACCGCCTTCAGATGAGGTGCCAATGATTTTTGGAGTGTGGACTTCCTCAAAATCGATGGATCGTAAGAAGGAATGCACGGTTCCAATGACATGCGCTCGAATTTTAAAGATGGCTTGCACTTCTGGTTTGCGAAGATCAATAAACCGGTTATCAAGCCGTGTGTCAAGATCTGCTTCAACCTTATCTACAACGCCAAGAGGAAGAGGTGTTTCTGCCGTTGATAAAATCCTTAATTCATTTGGAAGAATTTCATAGCCATTACGGGCTTTATCGCTTTTCTGACAAAGACCCTTAACAAATATAACAGATTCACGAGAAATAGAAGCCATTTTTTCAAAAATTTCTGGTTGTTCCTTTTTCAGAAGTGTAACCTGTAATGTTCCTTTTTTATCCCGTACAATAACAAAAGCAATAGACCCAAGATTTCTGATATCTTCAACCCAACCAGCAACCGCAATCTCATTTCCAAAGTCATCTTCTTTAACATCTATTGAATAATGTGTTCGTAACATAATAACAACCCTGAATCAATCCATCCAATTTAGACTTTTTGAAAGAACCTGATGCATTTCAATTAAATTCGACCTGTTATTCCATGATTGTTTTAATTTATTCAATACAATGTTATTTTTAGATTTAAGCATTTCAACCCAATAATTAAGGCGAGGAACAGCCCGCGTAAGGTTATCTACAATGGTAATGTCAGCAGTTTTTGCGGTTCTTGATAATGGATTTAGATCAATAGTAATAACATATTTTCCCATTTTTTTTAGTGCTTGGCACCGATCGCCATCTTCTAGTGGAACTAACACAACATCTGCTGAAAAAATACCTTCTTTTTCACACCAACCGCGATTATGATCAAGCCCCGGTATATGCTTAGTTGGATTTTCACCTAAAACCTTTTCAGCGCCGTTTTTTATTACCTCCTCAATCAGTAACTTCAATCTTTTTTCAGATTTATGAAATAAATTAATCTCAAGAACTGCAGGGATAGCCTTTCCCAATTCTACACAATCTTCAGATGCAAGAGCAACAACATTACCATTTAATGAAATAACTGGACGATTGGCAGAACATAAAACAGCTGCTGCTGTTTTCATTGCAATATCAGCTTGAGCAGTTGTTTTCTCCCCTAATAAATAGTCGAATGCTTCACCTCGACCATGAGCGATAAGTCCGGTCTCATGAACGAATCCTTTTTTAAAACCTTCGGCAAGTTTTTCCCGCATCATCAGTGATTCATAACGAGGATGACTTTTTGGAATAGTACTCATAAAGAATGAATCAAATCAAAAATACTTTAAACTTATTGATAAAAAAAAGAAATGCAGTTTAAAACTGCAAGAAAGGGTTGTTGAATTAAGTTGATTATTTAACCATACATACTTGGTTGTGGTGCTCTATTTGTAGAAACCATTGGTTTGGCTTGTTGATGGAATTTCTGTAATTTCTGTTCAATTCTTTCAGATTCTTCGTATAATGGAGCTACATTAATGTCCACATCAATAATATTTGCAATAACATTAATAGCTGATGCTGCAGCTCGAGCATCAGGATATTTTGGATGAGCTTCAGTTAAAATTGAAACTACATTAAAAGAACTCTGTTTACCCTTATTTAATAGCACACCAGAAACACCTGCGATGATACCATTTTTAAATTGAGGAATATTTTTCATAGCAAGGGTTTGTCGAACATCAGAAGTTGATCCAATAGCATATGCTTCAGCATTTGCTTCAATGGTATCTTCTTTTCCTTCTACTACCATTCCTTCGGGAGATAATAATAACGTACAACCTTTTTGACATACCCAGTTCATAATTGCCTGGGAAATGGCATTAATTAAATGTGGTTTCGGTTTGAACTCAGAAACAAAAACGACGATTTTATGACCAGTTGGTTGAGCCCCGGCATAGATCCGTACTGGTGATAATGGCTCACCAGTGTGAACAACAGATAGTGCAGGAAAATCCTCGGAGTCAAGGGCGCCGATTTGCTTTAAATTTAAAGCATCAATTAGATAATTTGCAGCAATAGTACTAACCAGACCTATAGACGGAAAACCTGCTATAACAGTTGCTCCCTTTAGGTCAATTTCTTCAAAATCAATTATTTTAACAGATTCAGCATGCATTTTACATCACCATCCATGTGCATAAGAGAATAGTACTTCTCAAATATAAACTCATTGGTGCAGTTACTTATCCCTTTACCACGCCTAATGGTTTCAATTTAACTACTTTTTTAGAAATCCCCGCCCCATGAACCGCATTAACAACCATTTGAATATTTTTATAGGAATCAGGTGCTTCTTCAGCAGCAACTTTTAAACTTGCGGGATGAACATATATACCTTGATTTAATAAATCTCTAACGATTTGTTCTCCTCGCCATCGTCGTATGGCTTCATGTCTAGACATAACTCTTCCAGCACCATGACAGGTAGAGCCAAACGTTTCATACGATTGGTCTGTTCCACACAGTAAATAGCTCTCTGTACCCATATCGCCGGGAATAAGAACTGGTTGTCCCACATCTTGATACTTCAATGGAATTTCTGATCTATTTGGTCCAAATGCCCTAGTGGCACCTTTTCGATGAACCATAACCTTTCTTTTCTTGCCCTCAATTTCATGTTCTTCTTTTTTTGCAATATTATGACAGACATCATAAACAATATGCATACCCATATCTTCTGCTGATGATTGAAGAACTCGTTCAAATGATTCTCGAACCCAATGAACGATCATTTGTCTGTTACACCAAGCAAAATTTGCAGCACATGCCATAGCCTTCAAATAATTCGTTCCCTCAGAAGAATGAATTGGAGCGCAAGCAAGTTGCCGATCGGGAAGCCAAATATGATATTTTTTCACAGCTTGTTCAAGAACCTTTAGATGGTCTGAACAGACCTGATGACCAAAACCTCTTGAACCTGTATGTATCATTACACAGATTTGCCCTGGCTCAGTAATACCATAAATCTTCGCAACAGCTTCATCATAAATCGTATCAACTTTTTGGATTTCCAGAAAATGATTTCCGGCACCAAGTGAACCGATTTGAGGAGCACCACGCTGCATTGCCTTTGTGGAGACCTGAGTGATATCTGCATCTTCTAAACAACCATTTTCTTCTAAAAATTCTGTATCAGTGTCCCATCCATATCCTTGTTCCACAGCCCATTGTGCTCCCATGGTAACTGCTTCTTCAAGCTGTCCTTTTTGTAAATGAATCTTTGCTTTTGAACCAAGACCCGATGGTACATTTTTAAACATCTCATCGATTAATTCATGGATTTTTTGTTCAGATAAATCCTTAACATGAAGATTTGTTCGTACCAATCGTACACCACAGTTGATATCAAAACCGACGCCACCAGGAGATATCACCCCGCTTTCTTCATCGGTTGCTGCAACTCCACCGATTGGAAATCCATACCCCCAATGAATATCGGGCATCGCCATTGCTTTTCCTAATATTCCCGGTAGGGTGGTCATATTGGCTGTTTGTTCTGGTGCATTATCTTTTCTGATATGGGGAATCATTTTTTCTGATGCAAAGATAACTGCAGAGGTTTTCATTTCTAAATTATTTTTTTCTCCTTTGTAGGTATTCGGAATCTCATAGCGAAAATCATCAATTTTTTTCAATGGGCCAGTCCATGACATATATTAACCACTACGGCAATCTAATACAAGCCTTACTTATTAATATATCATTTATAAAATGCTTAAAATAAAAGAAAAACAAGGTTTTTCAGAAAGTCCACGAGCTCATAAAAAAGATGAGCATGGTTATTTTTATTTTTTTCTTAAATATGGAACCCCAGTTTTTTTATTAATCTTTACTTCATAGTTATCTGGAAGAGTGGTCGGTATCGCATCATCAGGTATATCCTTACTAAAGAAACGAATGGTTCTTTTTTTTCCATTCCCTAAATCAATTTCTTTTTGATAGAGTTGATAATTCTTAAAAGAAAATGATGATTTATCTGGTTCTTTCATTTCTTCTTTAACTGCTGGTTTTTCTTGCAGCGCATCAGAATTATCTTCGTCGTCTATTTCTTTTTTGTATGATTTAAAAAATTTTGACTTTTGACGGGTTTTTTTTCCGGATGAATCTTTTTTTGCTTTTTGAAAGATTTTCTTTTTTGTTTTTTGTTTCTTTTCTTTTGAGGTGTCAACTGTTTGCCATATCATTGTTTTTCCGTCATTTTCTGAAGCAGCAGGAACCTCTTGAAATTCTTCAACAGCTGGTTTTATTTCCTTTTCTTTTGGTTGTGTTTTTTTTGTAATATCTGTTTTTGGTTTAGCAATATCTTCCTTAATCATTGTCTGTGTTTTTTCACTATCAATAACTGGTTCCCATTTTGGAAGATTTTTAAATTCTTCTGATTCTTCATCAATCTCTTCCATTTCTTTATCTGTTTGAGTCTCAGTGAAACGTTCTTTTTGCTTTACCTCAATAAAAACAGGTATTTCTTCTGATATTTCGGGTTCAATTTCAAAGATATCTTCATTTTCTAAATAGAGAGTTTCTGATGGTATTTCTTCTGGTATTTCTTTTTCCTCTTCAAATTTTTCAATCGGAGGTGTAGATTGTATTGGTTTCCGCTCCGGTGCATGATGAATTGTCACCATTGGTCTTAGTGTATCATTTATTGGTTGGGTCTGTGATGATGACGGTTGATATCGTTGTTGTCCAAGTAGTCTTGCTCGTAGGGTGGATTCATATTTATTATTTGGTGTACTGATTTGATATGGATTATCTAATATTTTTCGAATTTGATCCATTTTTTTATCTGATTCTTTATGAACTGCCATGGTAGTACCAACCAGCAATCAAGTGCGAGATTTGTAAATATATTATTAACTAAATATAAATTTATGCTATATAAGGTTATTACGCGTACAAAATATAAATAATTTTGTGCTTTTTGAAAGTTTTGTAAGTTTTTCGATAAAAGGTACCGAGTTTCCTTTGAAACATTTATAACCACATACCCATTACCATTATTTTTGATTACAATGGATTTCAAGGAAAAAGATATTATTGCTATTAGAGATTTTTCAAAACAAGAAATCAATTACATCTTAAATTATGCAAAAAAAATGGTTCCATTTGCACGTGGTGAAAAAACAACCACTATTCTCCAAGGAAAGGTCCTATCTTCACTGTTTTTTGAACCAAGTACACGAACTCGGTTAAGTTTTGAAAGTGCCATGAACCGATTAAATGGAAGAGTAATTGGATTTGCTGATCCCACGGCAACAAGTCAAAAGAAAGGAGAAACGCTTGCAGATACTATCCGGATGGCTGATGCATATAGTGATGTAATTGTTATTCGTCATCCACTTGAAGGAGCAGCTCGCCTTGCAGCTGATTTTTCCGTTGCACCAATAATAAATGCGGGTGATGGAGCAGGAAGGCATCCAACCCAATGTTTCTTGGATTTATTTACGATTCTTACTGAAAAAGGAAAAATTGAGGGACAAAATGTGGTTCTTCTTGGCGATTTGAAATATGGTCGAACTGTTCATTCTCTTGCGTATGCTCTTTCAGTTTATGGTGCTGATCTTACTTTTGTTTCACCAAAATCACTTCAGATGCCAAAAGAAATTGTCAATGAATGCAAAGAGATAGGAGTAACACCACATTCAACAACCAAGCTTGATAAAGTAACCAAAGATGCTGATGTCTTATACGTGACCCGTATTCAACGAGAGCGTTTTCCTGATGCCGAAGAATATAATCGAGTAGTTGGAACATATGAGATTAATAATGAATTATTGAAATCTGTAAAAGAGGATTTAATCATTATGCATCCTCTCCCACGGGTCTCAGAGATTCATCCTGAAGTAGATAGCACGCCTCATGCAGTTTATTTCAAACAGGCGTTTAATGGTGTGCCGGTTCGTATGGCACTTCTTTCTCTTATCACAGGAGGTAAACTATGAAATCATTACGTATACCATTGATTAAAAGCGGCACGGTGATTGATCATATTTCAGCAGGAAATGCAGTAAAAGTTCTTCAGATCCTTCAGATTCCAGAAAAATTAACAGCAATTGTAAGTGTTGCAATGAATGTACAAGGAAAATTAGGAAAAAAAGATATTGTTAAGATTGAAAACAGAGAACTAGGTAGAGAAGAAGTGGATAAAATTGCATTGATTGCTCCAAAGGCAACTATTAACATTATTCGTGATTATGAAGTAGTTGAAAAACATCGGGTGGAACTGCCGGATGAATTGATAGGGATAGCCAAGTGTCCTAATCCTACTTGTGTGTCAAATTTTAAAGAACCAACACCAGGTCGCTTTCTGGTAATAGATAAGGATATCCCCCGGATCAAATGTTATTACTGTGAACGTGAACCTGAGGATATATTAGATAAGATTATCTAAGTGATGCAAGGATTTCTTTTGCTCTATCCAGTTTTACATTTTGTTCTTTAATCAGTTGATCTGCAACTTGGTCAATTTCATCTTCATTGGCACCAGCCATCATGGCTATGTTTTTTGCATGTAAGCTCATATGGCCTTTTTGAATACCAACTGTTGATAATGCAAAAACAGCTGCAAAATTCTGAGCAAGTCCTACACTTGCGATAACTTCAGATAATTCTTTCGCAGAGGTAATTCCCAGTATCTTTTTACATAGTTTTGCTTTGGGATGAATACTGCCAGCTCCACCAACAATACCAACTGCAACGGGTAAGGCGATTTCTCCCACAAGATTTCCTTGACCATCTTTATGATACGTTGTTAATGAAGTGTACTGTCCATCTTTTGCAGCATAGGCATGAGCCCCGGCTTCAATAGCACGAAAATCATTTCCAGTAGCAATAATTACTGAGTCAATTCCATTCATTATTCCTTTGTTATGTGTGGCGGCTCGATAGGGATCTATTTTTGCAAGAGTGTATGATTCAAGAAATGCATCCACATTTTTTTCACCACCCATTGCTTCCTTATCAAAAATAGCTGTTGCTTTTGCTATTCTTTTATCAGCTAGATTGGAAAGAATTTTTAATCGAATATACCCGCCGGTTAATTCTTCCATTATAGGGGCAAGTGCTTCAACCATAGTATTAACTGCATTTGCACCCATGGCATCTCGTACATCTACAAGCAAATGCACCACAATCATTTTTTCATTACTAGTTTCTAAAATGCGCACTTCGATATCTTTTGCACCGCCACCAAGATCAACAAGGATCTTGTCTTGTGCATTTGCCACATGTAAAATGTCTTTTTTCTGTTCTATGATTTTGTTTGCAGCGGTAGCCACATCCGAAACACCAAGAATCTGAATTTGACCTATCATAATTGGATTACTAATACTAGTCTTAAATCCACCATGTATCCGTGCGATTTTTGCTGCATTGCTTGCCGCTGCAACCACACTTGATTCCTCAGTGCTCATGGGAATAAGCTTGTCTTTTCCATTGATAATAAAATTCATTGCTATACCAATTGGCATTTCAAAGTTACCAATCACGTTTTCAATCATTCGATCTGATAAACCCATATCAATAGGTTTTTTTAGATCAGATATGTCCTGATCATTTAAGTCTGCAAATTCTTTGATAAGTTCAATTCTTTTTTCTATAGGAAGCTTGTAAAAACCTGATATTTTTGATGATTTCTTATTTGATTGCATACACTTACCCTTCATTTTCTGGTGTTCTTAAAGCCGATGAAACTTCTTTTGCTTTTTATGTGTTATGGATTTTTCCCTCGTTAATTAACGAATAAGTGTCATATGGAGAGTATCTGATGGTTTTTTGATACAAAAATATACTATTTTTTTTGATTATTACCAAAATTCTTTGCATGTTTTAATTTAAAAGATATATATCTTTCTGATAACTGGTCATTTACCTGAATAGTTAGCTGCAAAAAAGGTATTTAAAAGATTGGGCTATTGCTTAGATTAGAAGGAATTGACTGGTAGTATTTTGTGCATCCCATCCCATCCTTTTTTATACCAGCCATCCTTCTTTTTTCCATACAATATTATTCGTTTGGAATATGTTCCCTTACTTTTACTGCTTGACCATATGAAAATGATTTCATTTCAGAAACATGTAATAAACAGCGACCAACGCCAAGGAATTGATCATTTTTATCAACAATAATGCATTCATCGTATGCTCGCAACAGTATGTCGCCATCTAATACAAATTTATTAAAAACACTTTTTCCATCTTTAATAAAGGAGACAGCATCATCATGAACAATGATTCGAAATCGGGGAGATGGATACTTCTTATGCAAGCGAATTCCTCCTGCTAATTTTAATGTAAACATTCCATCTTCAGCTCTCATTGAGACAATGTGTTTCTGATTACAATAGACATTACGGATTTTCTCTGTTTTTTTTGATTTTACCAGTTCTATTGTCCCATGAAATAACACATCTGGAGTATTTTTACCAAATTGCATAGTTGCTATTGCTTTTATTCGAGCATTATCGAAATCATAATCTGTAAAAACTCCAGCTGTCTTTTTTAAGTGTTTTAATGGTTGATCTTTTTTCCAGAACAATACTTTTTTTCCTTTAGTTAACGCTTGTAATAATTTTTGATTATAGATGTGAGTTGCTTGATCAATGTGTTCTGGAAACTCAGATTGAGCAAAAGGATACATTTCATCTAAAAAAAGAGGAACGGGGCCGATAGCACTATCAATTAAAATGTTCACATCCGATGTTATATTAAAAATTTTTTTTATCTGATCTTTGTAAGTGATATTATATGGTTTTGCTGCCTCTGGAAAAACAATAATTGTTTTATGAGGAAAATCAAACCAATTTTTTAATCGATTATGTATCCGGAATATATTTGGACGATGAATGGTGTGTGTACCGGTATAAAACATACCTTTTTTCTTATGAACTGGTTCAAATTGTTCTAAATATTTTTTTTCTTCATCTGATTCAAGCACGGTTAATGCATTGTAAAGCTGTGGATTTTCTGCTGCTTTTTGTTCCACAAGTTCCCAGAGCCTACCCATCCGTATTGCATTACGAATTTTTTTAATTTCCATCATGCTAACATAAAGATTATGCTCAGCTAGTAATCTAGTTCTTTCTTCTTTTTTAGCTTTTTTTAATTCAGAAATATGATACTGAGTGCATATAGGACAGCAACAGGAGGCTTCTTCTAAATCTTTAAGGTGTTGGGTTCCATTTGAAAAAATAAGTCGTTCTTCCTGAGCATATTTTATATATGCTGATGAGTCAAAGATATCACAACCCAATGCTACTGCAAGTGGAAAAATTAGCGGATGACCGGCACCAAATAGATGAACCGGTTTTCCTGGATGCAATCCTTTTTTAGATGCAAGAATTATTCGAGTTAACTCTGTATATTGCTGATTTTCCATTAATGGAACGACCCCCCCGATAGGATATAAATCACCATCAAGTTGTGCTAATTTTTGGGCACATTTCATCCGTAAATCTGGGTAAATCGATCCTTGTACCGGCAGCGCGATACCCATATTTCCTTTCTGTTCGATACTAATTCTTGCACGTTTGATGGTTTCATTCATCCCTTCCGTTGCTTCTTCTTTGGTTTGATCCGGCGTTCCAAAAACATCTAAGATAGTTCCAATGTCAGCACCAATGTCTTTTTGAAATTGCATAATCTCCAATGGCTGCATCTTTATTTTTCCATAGACATATGCTTGAAAAGTTCCAGAATCAGTCATAATCGGTCCATCAAAATCAACCAGAGTATGAACGCCATGTTCCAAGGCTTTTTCCTTCAATGATTCATGTTTTGAAATGATATATGAATTGGTGATGATCATTTCAACATCGAATCGTTCTTTCATCTCTTTAGGTGAAATAACAATCTTATTGGGATTAATAACTGGTAGAAGGGTTGGCGTGGTTATCGTTCCATGATTGGTATGTAATTTTGCAATCCTGCCATTAGCATCTCTATCTTTTAACTCAAATCTCATAGGAGAAATCAACTCATTTAAATATGTTTAAATTAGGCACCAATTTGAATGGGATTTAAAATCCGTTTTAATGCTGCTATCGCTGAAAGTGATGCAAGATAACTAGAGCCGGGATTATGTGGATGGGGCATATTTTCTACTTCTGCTCGAAGTCTTCCGAACTGACCATGGGCAAGGATTTTATGACTGTTTCTGGTTGCTACTGGATCAACAACAATTTCTACATAGGTTTTATCAAATCCAATCCCAGCAATAGATAAATTTGCAGCGACATTAATGTTTTTTGGAAATTGCTTTATCGCATCTCTCGCAGAGCCTTTGAAAAGAACTTGTCTTTTTTGAATATTTTTCCCAAGTGCCTTTGGTGATTTTGTTGTGACTAATGTGACTGTATCAATTTCTGCAATACTAGCAGATAGTATACCATCAATACCGCAAACTGCACCAGATGGTAAATATATTTTACATTTGTTTTTTCTTGCAAGATTTGTTAATTCTTCTCTAAATTCATCATCAAATAAGCTACCTATACTCATTATGATTAGGTCTTTTCCTTGTTCGAGGATTTTTTTCCCATAATCAAAAACCGCTTTTTGGGATGCTGCTTCAAAAACGATATCTGCATTTTCAATGAGCGTTTCCAGTGATACAATTCTGGATTTTTTTAAAAATCTGTGTAATTTTTCTTGTGCTTTTTTGTTAATATCAAATAATAAAATTTCTTTTATTTCTGGAAATGAATCTGCTGCTTTTGCAACATCACTTCCTATTGCTCCACAACCAATAATACCTAATTTCATTAATTTTAACCGAAACCTTAAAACTTACAAAATGTATAAAAACTATTGCTATGGATGATATCACACGTTTTTTAAATGAAGATTTAGGTGAAATTGGCGATATTACCTCTAATGCCCTATTTACCAATGAGAAAGTAAAAGGATGTATTTTTGTAAAAGAGGATTGCGTCCTTGCTGGTATGCAAGAAGCAGAACAGGTATTTCATCATACCGGTGCCACTCTTACTGTTTCAGCTCATGATGGAAATATCTTAAAACCAAAAACCACTGTTGCAACCGTGGAAGGAAAAGCAACTGCTGTTTTATCTGCTGAGCGATTAGCCTTAAACATTCTGGGAAGGATGAGTGGTATTGCAACGGTTACTCGACATCTTGTTCAATCATGTAAAGCGATTAATCCAAATGTTGAAATTGCTGCTACAAGAAAAACTACTCCTGGCTTTCGAAAATATGAAAAAAGAGCAGTTGAAATTGGTGGCGGAAAATCTCATAGAATGGGACTTTATGATGCTATAATGATTAAAGATAATCATCTTAAGATTGTTGGATCAATTGAGACTGCAATCAAAAGAGCTCAACAGCATAATGATGGAAAAATTATTGAAATCGAAGTTGAAACAGAAAAAGATGCACTTATTGCAGCTAATCATCAGGTTGATGTTATCATGCTTGATAATTTCCCTTCAAATATAGCTATGAAAATTGCGCAGAAAATTCGTCAAATTAACCCCTCAATCGTGATTGAAGTTTCGGGGGGAATTACCCCAAAAAATATTACAAAGTATGCATCATATTCTGATAGAATATCACTAGGATATATAACACATACGATACGAAATATTGACTTCAGTTTAGAACTTATTTGATTACAACTTTTTTGTAACAAAAAAATTAATTTTTAAGGAAATATTTAATAATGCTTATTTCTATACCATGTTCTGGGAACTCTTAATATTAAAGATAATACCAAATTAACTGTATGATGGATGGTGAACATAATGAGGAAACTTGTAGAGGATGTTATTGAAAAAGAACAGAATAAATCTGGTTCCAGTGATAATTTTCGTTCTGATAAATCCAAATCTTCTTCCACTTCAATGAAGGGATCATATACTCAAAGTGCAACTGATCGAGAATTAGAGGAAGTCTTAAAAGGTCTTACCACAACGATTAAAGTGGTTGGATGCGGGGGAGCTGGTACTAATACGATAAGCCGCTGTATTGAAGGTGGCATAACTGATACTGAATTAATCGCAATTAATACTGATGCGCAGCATTTATTACAAACCCATGCTCAAAGAAAAGTGCTTATTGGAAGGCATTTGACTAAAGGATTGGGTGCCGGTTCAGTCCCAAAAGTAGGTGAAGAGGCTGCTCGAGAAAGTGAACAAGATCTTCGAGGAACCATTGGTCATGCAGATATGGTATTTGTAACCTGTGGACTGGGTGGAGGAACTGGGACAGGATCAGCTCCCGTTGTCGCTCAGATTGCTAAAGAATCTGGGGCATTAACCATTGGTGTTGTTACCTTACCTTTCAGTGTTGAAGGTCTTATACGTATGGAAAATGCTGATGCAGGATTAAAAAAACTCCGGCAAGTCTGTGACACAGTGATTGTGATACCAAATGATAAACTACTGGATGTAGTTCCAAATCTATCATTGAATGCTGCTTTTAAGGTAGCAGATGAAGTACTTATGCGGTCTATTAAAGGTATCACGGAAATGATAACAAAACCTGGTCTTGTCAACCTTGATTTTGCAGATTTAAAAACCGTAATGAAACGTGGAGGCGTTGCCATGATTGGTCTTGGTGAGGCAGAAGGTGAAAATAAGGCGGTTAGTGCAGTTGTTGAAGCATTGAACTCACCACTTCTTGAGGTTGATGTATCTGAAGCAACTGGGGCACTTGTCAATGTTACTGGTGGTGAAGATATGACTATTTCAGAGGCTGAACGGGTAGTTGAAGAGATTTATTCCAGAGTCGATCCGAATGCACGTATTATTTGGGGAACAACTGTTGATCCATCGATTAAGAAAAATATTCGTGCAATGCTGGTGATAACTGGTGTAAAATCCAAGCAGATTCTTGGCCCCTCATTAAAACGACTGGAAAATAGAGAATACGGTATCGATTTAGTTGCATAAACTCTATGATTAGATAGAAATGATGATTGAGGAAAAATTTATCCTCAATTCTTTTCCTTTTTTTATTTATTCTTATGGTTTGTTCTCTCACGTTACTGCAATGATTCAAATGATGGCGTGATAAGATTTTTTATGATATTATTAATGATTTGCAGAATGTTTACTATAACATCCATAAAGATACCGAAAATTCCAGAAATTATATTTGCAATAATATTGAGTACTCCTTCTAGAATAGTTCCAAGATTAAAGAGTTTTATAATAATATTTTTCACTAGATTAATTGCTAAAGAAAATACTGTTTTTATCAGACCTGAGATCATCCCTATAACTGATATAAGTAGAGATAACATAAAGGAAATGATTTTTAAGAGTAGATTTAAAATAATGCCGTATGAATATGTAAATGGGGTGCTTTTTTCTTTATTTTTATCTATTAATTGTATCCACGTAGTTGGTACTATTTGATTATTTTCCAGGGTATCCTTTATTTCTTGATACTGCACTGCTGGTATTTGTGGTAAAGCAATGATAAAGCCGATACAAAAAATGCTTAGTATTATCTTATCTATTTTTTTCATTCAAATTCCCTCTCTAATTTAATAGCACTATGAAAATATTTAAATTTTCTTGCAGAAATTATTGCTGCTAATCAGCGCTTATTCTTTTATTATGATGGTAGAAATGTTGAATTATATTCGGGTTTAACCTTTTTGGAAAAAATCATTTAGGCTTGCATAATCATTTTCATTGGTAAAAAACTGAATAATCGCTTCAATGCAATTAAGGTATATTAATTTATAAGAAATACCTTTAAATAATATTGTATATTACGTCATCGAATAACTTCATGCAAGGTAAACATGGATTTTCCTATAAATTCCTGCTTGATAGGAGTAATTAAATGGGAGTTCTTATTTGCCTTTATGTCATACCTAGAGG
This sequence comes from uncultured Thermoplasmatales archaeon, assembly GCA_964636235.1. Lineage (GTDB taxonomy): Archaea > Thermoplasmatota > E2 > DHVEG-1 > DHVEG-1 > EX4572-165. The sequence continues at coordinate 4,890 of CAZWQV010000009.1, read as the reverse complement.
TGTGTATTCATGAATAAATCTAATGATCAAAAAAGCATCGTTGACAAAGCCTGGGATATCCAGCATGATATTGAAGCTCGACAGAAACGTATTGGAAGAGGAAAATACGGTCGAGTGCTTAAGATGGCTCGAAATCCCACAGAAGAAGAATATGCAAAAACATCTAAAATAACTGGAGCTGGCATGTTGGTTATTGGCGGCATAGGATTTTTGATTTTTCTTCTGGCAACTCAAGTAGCACCCTGGGTTGCACAAGCACTTGGATTGATGTAATAAGGAGTAACAATATGGTTTCAGATGAACCCGCAGAAGATGATTCTTTAACAAAAATATTTACCATTAAAACACAAGTGGGAAAAGAACAAAACACTGCAGATTTATTGAATAGCAGAGCAGAAAAATCAAAATTTGAATATCCTGCAATTCTTGCTACCCCTGAATTGAGAGGTTATATTTTTGTGGAAGGATATGATCGAGAGCGATTGAAAGATGTTATTAAAACCATATCATATGCACGAACTGTTCTTGAAGGGGAGATACCACTGAATCAAATAGAACATTTTCTTGTACCAACATCTGCAGTTGCTAAAATTGCAGAAGGTGATGTTGTTGAAATGATTGCAGGACCGTTCAGAGGTGAAACTGCAAAAGTAACACATATTGATGATACAAAAGAAGAAATCACCGTTGAACTCTTTGAATCTGTTGTTCCTATCCCAATTACTGTACGGGGGGAACAAGTGAGAGTTGTTAAACGGAAAGATGAAGATGATAAGGAGGAATAAGCAAACATGGCAGAGACTATTGAAGCATTAGTAGATGGTGGAAAAGCTTCCGCAGGACCACCACTTGGACCCGCACTTGGACCACTTGGTGTCAACATCATGGAAATTATCAATGCAATTAATACTAAGACTAAAGATTTTGATGGAATGAAAGTTCCGGTAAAAGTTATTGTTGATCCAAAATCAAAATCATTTGAAATTGAAGTTGGAACACCACCTGCAGCATCCTTAATTTTCAATGAGTTAGGAATTGAAAAAGGATCGGGTGCACCATCATCCCATAAAGTAGGAGATTTAAGTATCGAACAAGCAATGAAAGTTGCTCGTATGAAGCAAGGGAATCTGTTGGGAAAAACTATAAAAGAAAAAACCAAAGAAATTATTGGAACATGCGTTTCAATTGGTGTGAAAGTTGAAGGGAAAAAACCAACTGATATTTTAAAAGAAATTGATGAAGGAAAACATGATGATAAATTCTCAGCATAAATCATGCTGAGTTTTCCCTATTATTTTATTTTTCAACGATATCATCAATCGGCTCTTTTAATATACAACTATCTCCACAGGACTCAATATAATGTCCATCAACCGTGATATCATCTTTGTATAAATCTGAATAAAGCGTAATGGATAGTAGTTTATTGGTTTTCTTTGATTTCTTGATTGTTTTTATTTCTCCAATACTTTTTCCGGTCGAATCAAAGACTTGATGACCAACGATATCTTCCACTGGATTTATTTTTAAAATTGCCCCCTGCTCGGTCATGGTTTTAATATAATTTTTTCCAATATATTTATCCACCTTGAATAGACCTGTGTCAACTTCAATTCCTTCAATAGTAAGCTTATGCGGATCGATTCGAATTGAATGAATTTTCCCAATGTTTGTTCCATCTTTGGTCAATACTTTTTTTCCCAATATCTCCTTCATTTCAACTGTTCTATCTAGAGGTAAACTTTTATGTTTTGTCTCTTTTAGTGAAATATTATCACCTCAAATATAGCTATAAGCATTTTGTATTTATTTTTTATTCATGAAATTATGAAGATTAGTAAAAATTTTTATTAACATACTAGTGAATAATTAGATTGTTAGAAAACATATCAATTTTTTGATGCGGACAGAAATACATGAGGAGATATTAGATCCATTAAGTATTTTTTCAATATGATTTTTATACAGGCCAGCCAAATGATTGCTATGATAATATATACAATGGTTAGCCAATCCCAGCTATTGATAACCAGCCCTAGTGCTATTCCTGCAGCAGGGGCATGCTCTGTATTTGTTATGGTCATAATAAATATAGAAAATCCTACTGCAATGGATCCAAATAAAATTAAGGGCGTGGTTTGATTTGCAAAAAGGCCATGAACAATCTGATGATGGGCAATGAAAAATAAAATAAATCCCACCATTAATCCAACCATGTAACCACCAAGAAGACGCCGTGGATCAGAAGAATATTGGTGTGGGGTGGTAAATGTAATTAACGCACTGGCCCCAAGTGCAGTGATTAATGCTGCCTCTTTTAATACATCTAAAAAAATAAGAATCGCAAGGATTGTTAAGGTGGCCAGCACACATTGAAAAATGTATTGCGGATAATGAGTTTTAAATTTTGTATCTAATGATAGGATATCAAATATATTCTTTTTTTTCATACCTTAAATCGAAATGTGGACTGGTTATTATTTTTAATAAACCTTCGATTTATTTGAAATTTTTTTTTAAATGTTTTCAGAGAATATATATTTTAACTACTGTTTATTAAATCCGTTTAAGGCCACGTTGAAAAAATTGTTTAATTGATAGCATCATACGATCTTGCCTGTATGCTAATGGTAGAGTTGTTCCATTACCCCATGTCTTTTTCTTTTCGATTTCTGATAAAATCGTGTCCATATTCATATCAGTAGTATCAATGAGAGTGTAAGCATTGCCTGCGTAATGTGGTTCATGTGAATCACTTCCTCCAGTTCCACCTAGATTATATTTTTTTGCAACTGTCGCTGTTTTCAGATTTGTTTTTGGAAGACTACAACTATTATATACTTCAATTGCTGATAGCTTTGGTAGTAATGATTTTAATTTTTCTTCCTTTATGCCCGACATATTTCTAAATAAATGGGGAACAATTGGAAGACCTCCCTCATCAAGAATGCGATCACAGGTTTCCTCGACTGATAAATGTTTAGGAATATCCTTAGAAACATTATAACCAAGTAAATGACCATCAGCAGTGGATATTTCTACACCTGGAATTACAATAAAATCAGGGCTAGACTCTTTTACTGCGGTTTTTCCACCCTTGATAGTATTATGGTCGGTAATTGCCATTCCTTGTAATCCTTTTTTTATTAAATGTTTCTTGATTTCTTTTGCAGAGCCTTGAGCATCTTCGGAATGCATGGAATGGATGTGAAGATCTAATTTTAACATATGGTAAATCCTATAAGTTTATGAAATGTGATAATAATCTTTTATTAGTAGGTTGCGATATTTTTATAACTTATCAGAATGAATGATATTTGTTATTTTATCATTTTGATAATTTAACCAGTGATATTTATATAATTTAATAAAAAGAGGTATATATGGTGAGGTAGGGAATATCACTTTGGATTTCTCTTGCCCTTTATATTGCCTCTCAAGCATTCATTTTCCTTTTCCCCCTGCCTACCTCCCTTCCCCCTTTGTTACAGAAGAAATTTCAATTTTGATAATTATAATAAAATTAATAAAATAGAAAGTAGTTTAGGAACATCGGCTGTTAAAAGGTAGTGGTTGGAAAACCACGGGTCGATACAGAGGACATCGTGGGGTGAGAACTATGTCGCTAGAACCAATGTCAAAAGAAGAAAAACAATACATTGAAAACCTTGCTCAAAAGGTTCTAATGGGATTATTTCCTTCTTCAAAATAGATCAACAATGTACTGTTTTTAACAGGGGAAATTGGGATATTTCATTCCGTTTATGATGATGAGCAGTTAAAGATAGCTTTTTTAAAAAAAGTATAGATTGAGAATGAGGGGGGGAGTGGAAGGATGGTGAGGTGAGAGATGAATCAAAAAAATAATTTTTGGCCCCTCATTCTCTACCTATAAATGAAGTTGGTTTATAATTATATAAAGCTTTCTATATAATTAGAATTAATCTGTTATAATTTTATATAATCAATTAAAAATAAAAAAAATTAATTTGTTTGAAATGATTTAGAAAATCGATCTAAATATACCCAAACTATATTGGGTAAAATAAATCGGTTCGCTCCAAGATGTTCTTCCCGCGTTATCAGTAACCTTAATGAGAAATGAGCATTCTTTTCCAAAACTGATTCTGTTGATGATACAGTTGTATGGGGGTTTATAATCTGTGTCAATCAATCGATTGTTAAGGAAAAATTCCACTGTTTCAATACCTGATACTTTATCATAGATATCAAGAGAGGGTATTAATGGGCCGATCACAATTGTTTCATCTGATTTTGAAAAAAATGGCACATTAAAAAAATATAATTTACCCTGCTGAGGTTTGGATATCGAAATGTGAGGATCAGAAAAATCAATTTTAAATGAGCTGGTTTTCTCATCTTCGATATTTCCCGCGTTATCAACTGCATAATATGAAATAACATGTTCTCCTTGATTGTATTGTGCGGGCAAAATAATGGATCGAACATATTCCTGTTGAATTCCTTCATCAATTCGGTAAAAGATTTTATTTACTCCAGAAAAGGTATCATAAGCTTCAATTTGAATGCCTACATGATTGATATACCAATTATTTTCTCCTTGAATGCCATATAAGGTAATCGATGAAAGTGGTGCTGCATCATCACCGATATACATTTTTTTTGATATGGTGTTTTCATAACCTAATGAATTAGTCACTGTTAATGTAAGAGTATATATGCCGATTTCATCATAGGTTTTCATTGGATTTTGTTCAGTTGATGTAGTTCCATCGCCAAAATCCCATTTCCAGGAGATAATTTCACCTTTTATACTGTTTGATAGATCAGTAAACTGAATCTGTTCATTATCCATTGGCCCCATGGGACTATAAGAAAAATCGACTGTTGGTTTTGGTTCATATTCGA
>CAZWQV010000008.1:0-39308 GCA_964636235.1 uncultured Thermoplasmatales archaeon | reverse complement strand
GAGTTCAAATCTCCTCCTCGGCGTTTTTGATTATCTTTTTATTGTTTTGTTTATTGAATGTGATAAAATTTACCAAAAATTACCTTTATATCTAGCAGTTGATGGGCAACCGAAACATCTATTTTCTTTATATGCTTGACATTCTTTATAATCCACTCCGCAAGGAGGGGTTTTCAATGGCCGGTCAATTAGTTTGATTGGCATTACGAAATCTTTAATACTCGATATCATAATATTAAAATCAGCACTATGTACTTCGGGTTCAGGTCTAATACGATTATCAATCATGGATTCAAGGGATGCAAGATCTTCTCCTGCAAGAAGAATCATTAAATTTTTATCTCCTGACATAACAAACCCATTTAGAAAAAATGGACAATTTCTTAAAAGGTTCAATACTTTTGTGGTATTGGTTGTTCGTACAGAAACCATTGCCACATAAATGCCAACTTTATTTAGATTAACCCCAATCATTTCTTCAATAATTCCTCTTTCACGTAATTTTCTAATTCGTATTGCAACAGAGGGTTGAGATAGATTGATTATTTGTGCAATTTCATCTTGTGATATCTGTTGATCATCATGAAGCAAACTAATTATTTTCCGATCCTTATCATCAATTTTTATTCTTTTTCGAGTCATTATTTTCATCAATCCTTTTTACCAAATTTAAATTATTTATTCCATAAATAAATTAGCAATAATTATAACATAAATCAAGTATATAATTTATAAATATTGTGATTATATTTATTTATAATTAAATAATGCTACCAAAATAATCTAAAATAATAAATAATAAATAATGTAATTAAAAAAATGAATTTCTATTCATCGAATTTAGAGCTACTAAAAAAGAGGGGAAAAATGTCAATTTACGAATTTGAAAATAAAAAACCAAAAATCTTGAAAGGAACCTATGTATATGACTCTGCCGATATTATTGGTGATGTCATACTAGGGAAAAATTGCTATGTAGGACCTGGAGCAAGAATTAGAGCAGATTATGGTTCAATTCGCATTGGCAATAATACTGCAATTGAGGAAAATGCCATAATACATGCCCGACCGGATGATTGTACAATCATTCAAAACAATGTTACCATAGGTCACGGAGCTATTATTCATAATGCAACAATTCATGATTACGCAATTATTGGGATGGGGTCAATTGTAAGTGATTGGGCCGAAATTGGAACTTGGGCCGTGGTTGCTGAAGGAGCTGTTGTGAAAAATAAACAAAAAATACAATCAAGAACAATAGCAGCAGGTGTCCCAGCAAAAATAATAGCAAATATTACAGAGGAATATGAAAAGACCTGGACAAATTATAAAAGAATCTATACTGAACTTGCAAAAAAAAGACTTCCCAATTCTCTTAAAAAGATTGCATAAAACCCTCTTATTACCCATCAAACCATTGTATTAAGCTCTTCCGACAATTCATACAAATGTGCCATTCAAAAGGTTTTCCTTTCCCAGGTTCTAAATAATCACAGCGAACAATTGTGTCAAACATTTCATCATATTTTCTTCCACATTTTTGGCAGGTTATTTCCATATAGATTCACCTAATTAATCCTAGTATAGTTATATTTGAATATAAAATCACTTATACATTAGTTAATCTTATATAATATCAACAAAATAAAAAATATCATTGTAATTTATTATCAAAAATGAATCTAACCAGTTACTTTGATTGTGTGATGCAATTATGACTAAAAGAGCAACAACATGTTTAGTAATTATTTTAATATTAATTAATCTTAGTTTAATACCAACAATTAATGCATCATTTTATTCAAATATAAGAGATAAAATAAAACCAATTCTCCCCATTTATGGAATGGACATTGTTAATTCTACTTATGAGGACGGATTATATAATGGAACTAATTTTTCATACCCTCTGGAATGGTATTATTTCGATACTGTTTTGTCAGATGGATATAGCGTTGAATTCCATATTATTTGTGGACCAACAGATACTCTTGGTATTGTTACACCAATGATAAATATTTACAAGGATAGTAAATTGCTCTTCCATAGCGCAACCTATCAGTTTATGAATAAATTTAATTCTGATTCTGATGAAATGATCATACAATTTGATGGTCAAACAATTATTAAGGGGAAAATGAACAACGAACATGAATGGCTATTGTTCTTGAATTATTCAGTTGATAATGCCTCAGTAAATTTGAAGTTCTCAAGTTTTACTGAAAGTTGGAAAGGAAATGTATTAGATATGTGGTGGTGGGCGGTATTAATTCCCAATTCATTTGTTTCCGGCACCATTACATTAGATAATCAAACCACACAAGTAAAGGGAAATGGTTATGTTGAACATGCATGGGATGGCGCAATTCCTACAGTTTGGGGGTGGTACTGGGGAAAATTTGTCGGTAAAAACTACAGCGCCATTTGGTCCCAGATTTATAAGAACCCACTGGAAAGACATGTGGTCATGGTCCTTAATATATTGAATGGGAGCTATTACAATATACCCTATCAAGATATTTCAATTCGTTTGAAAGATTTTATATTTTATGATGGCTGGTTCATTCCTTCAGCATTTGAGTTCTCAGTTGATACTAATAACATACATATTTCCTTAACAGCAAAAGCACAAAGCATCATTCATCAAACATCAATTGCAACATTTAATTACTGGAGATATCATGTTCATATCATAGGGTCAATAACATATCAAGGAACTTTAGAACGTATTGATAATATGCAAATCATGGATTTAACCCGTTTTTATTAAAATTTCACATAGCCCTTATTTTTTAATTCTTAAAGATTTATAAAAATAATATGCTCTAATTTATACAAAAAAAATCCATTTGAGACATATTACGATTAATAGAAAAAATATTATATCAGCAAATGTTACAATACCAAGATGGGATTGTTGAATTATTCGATACAAAATTGTTTGATCAAATTATCAATTGTGTACATAGAATTAGAATTTCTAATTAGATTTAACTTGCAAAAAGAAAATGAGGCAAGATTGAATGGATTTTTTATTACTTAGCTATCTTGCAATATTAGCACTCTCTGGAATTATTTCGATTTATTTATCAATGTATATTAGAAAAAAAGAAAAAACCATTCGACAAAATCTATTTTCATTATTAATGATACTATGTGCTTTTTGGTGTTTTTCCTATTTAATCGAACTTATCTCTGGACCTTCTTCAATGGTTTTCTTTGCAGATATGAAATTCATTGCAATAATGCTCATCCCAGCTGCATTTTGTAGTTTCATATTAGCATACACTGAGACAATTGAAACAAAAAATATTAAATTATTTTTGCCATTATTTACTATTCCTCTAATCAATATTACCTTTCTATTCACAAATAATTTACATCATTTATTCTGGACAAGTCAAGAAATAATTCAAACCAAATATGGATTAGCAATATTAAATACAAATGGACCTGTTTTTTGGTTTCATACCATGTATTCTTACATGTTGATTCTCATTGGTGTCTGGCTAACCATTAAATCACTTTTTAACACCCGTGACATCTATACAAAACAAGCAATTCTTCTTATTTTGGGGATAACTGCACCAATCACTGGAAATCTGATTACTGTTTTTAATTTAATTCCTTTACGTTTTGATTTAACACCATTACTTTTTGTTATAACAGGCATCTCCTTTAGCCTTGCAATTATTCAATATCATCTATTCTCTATCGTACCCATTGCACGAAAAAACATTATCGAAACTATCCCAGAAGCTATTTTCGTTCTTGACAATAATGATCATATAATAGATTATAATCACGCAGCAAAACAAATGATAAAAAATAACTATATTACCTATGGTAATCAACATATTACAGGTGTTTCAGCTTATAAATTATTTAGAAATGATTTTGACCCATCTTTATTAAATCATTCTAATGACAAAAAAGAAATTGATCTATCAGGTACTAATGGTAAGAAAATATTTGAGTTGCAACAATTACTTGTATTTAATAAAAAAAATATCGTAAAGGGAAAAACCATAATATTTAGAGATATAACACAAAGAAAGCAGAATGAGTTGAAAGAAAGAGAGCGAATTAAACAAATTCAGAACCAACAAAAAGCTGTTGCTTCATTATCAAAAAATCAATTACTACTTACTGGTGAAAAACAAAAAACATTTGCTCTTATCACAGAAACAGCAGCCAAACTATTACAAATTGAAAGAGCAAGTATTTGGCTTCTTAACAGCGATCAAACAGAATTACAATGTGTAGATCTCTATATCTATTCTAAAAATAAACATGAATCTGGTGCTATTTTAAAAGAAAAAGATTATCCAACATATTTTAAAAGCCTTTTCTCCGGCAGAGCAATTGATGCTCATGATGCACGCAATGATCCTCGAACATTTGAATTTACAGAATCATATCTTAAACCATTGCATATAGTATCTATGCTAGATGCACCTATATGGATGTCAGGAAGACTCATAGGTGTTTTATGTCATGAACAACTAGATACAAAAAGAGAATGGAAAGAATATGAAACTAGTTTTTCTGGAGAAATAGCAGATCAAATATCCCAATTAATCTTAAATGCAGAAAGAAAAAAAGCAGTTGATGAACTAAAAAATGCTCATCTTGAACTTAAAGAAATGAATAAGACATTAGAAGAAAAGGTTGAAGATAGAACTAAAAGAATTGAGCAGATATTAAAACAAAAAGATGAATTTATAAATCAACTCGGCCATGATTTAAAAAATCCTATTGGTCCCTTGATAAATCTTCTCCCCATTTTAGAAAGACATAGTGCAAATCCAAAAGATAAGGAAATGTTCGAAGTTGTTATGAGAAATGTGAAATACATGAAAAATCTGGTGAAAAAAACATTGGAATTAGCACATCTCAATTCTCCAAACACAAGATTGCATTACGAACCTGTTCAATTAAATGCATTAATTCAAACGGTAATTGAGAATAATCAATATTCATTAAAGGATATCAACATTAATATTAAAACTGAAATGCCAGATGATATAAATATCATTGCAGATGAATTACGCATTGAAGAACTTTTTACAAATCTCTTGAGCAATGCAATTAAATACAGCCCAAATGGAGGACTTATAACCATCAACGTTGAAAAAAATATAAATCATATGCTAGTATCATTATCAGATGAAGGGCAGGGAATGACCCAAGACCAAATAAATCAAATATTTGATGAATTTTATAAAGCAGATGATTCTCGGCATGATTTTAAAAGCAGTGGTCTTGGGATGCCTATTTGTAGAAGAATCATTGAAAAACATGGCGGAAAAATCTGGGCAGAAAGTCAAGGTCTGGATAAAGGAACAACCATCTACTTTACGCTGCCATTTGAGCCGAACAAAATACAGATAAAAGAAAATCAAAATAATTCATATGAACATATATCAAGAAACATTGATCAAATCCTCTCATAATATTTGATTATATTTCATTTGGTTCTTTCCAAACATTTTACAACTATTTATAAATAATAAATCATTAAATGATAAAGGTGATCTTTATGAGAACAAATAGAATCACAGCAATAATAGTTGTAGGGATCCTTCTTATTGTATCGCTATCAATTGGATTCATGTATCTTGGTGATAATAAACCACCTATCAACAATGTAAAAGCCTATGCAATTGATGCATGTTCAACTGAAGATAGCGTATCTGAGCTTTCTGATGAAATGAATACATTTGCATTTAAATTATACCAGCAATTAGCAAAAGAGTCGGAAGGAAACGTATTTTTTTCACCATACAGTATTTTTGTCGCTCTTGCTATGACATATGAAGGGGCAAAAAATGAAACCGCTGATGAGATGCAGCAACTCCTTTCGTTTCCTCAGCAAGATGATATAACTCTATGTTCCTTTGGAAAAATATATAATTTACTCAATCATGATAATGATTACATCCTTCATACTGCAAATGCTCTTTGGATAAAAGAAGAGTATCCATTTTTAGCATCATATTTACAATATATTGAGGATTACTATATGGGCAAAACAACTGAGGTTGATTTTTCAAATTCTCAACAGGCCGCAGATCTCATTAATCAATGGATCATGCAGCAAACAAATAATAAAATTAAAGATTTGATACAAAGCACAGATATCAATCCATTAACTGCATTAATTCTTACCAATGCTATTTATTTCAAAGGCAATTGGAAATATGCGTTTGATTCTGATCTAACTACTAATCGGTCCTTTTGGATTTCTTCAAATAAAAGTATTCAAGTACCTATGATGAACCAGGGTGATACTGATCTTACCTTTAATTATACTGAAACAGAGGATATGCAAATAATCAAAATGCCCTATAAAGGAGATGAACTTAGTATGATTGTTTATCTTCCAAAGGATCATAATGTATCTAACGTAGAAGATAATCTAACCTCATCTCATTTTAAGACATGGAATGCATTATTATCACCGCAAACAGTGAATATCGTATTTCCTAAATTTACTCTTAATCCAGAGTATTCACTCAAGGAACCTTTGATGAATCTTGGAATGGTTAATCCATTTACAAATGATGCAGATTTTTCAGGAATGACCGGTAAACATGATCTTTTTATCGAGAAAGTAAAACATAAAGCATTCATCAGTATTGATGAGCAAGGAACCGAAGCCGCTGCAGCAACATCCGTTCATATGACATTGAAAGCAGTGCAATCCACTCTTTTTAAAGCAGATCATCCATTTGTGTATTGTATTGTTCACGAAGAAACAAACACTATATTATTCATGGGAAGAGTATCGAATCCAGAAAGCTAATACTTATTTCATATATCCTTCTTTTATTATTTTGATTAATGGCTTATTAAATAAAAAAATAAGAAAAGGAAATAATTAGATAGTATTTATATGTCAAAAGTCACGTGATAGCAATTTCTTGGTTTTGTATTTCCTATTATCTTTTCATCTAAAATATTACCTGACTCATCGATAACAGATAACCTCCAATCTCCAGAAGGAGGTACCGCTTTTTGCCATTGTTTATGGGCAGTATTCTTATCAGCATCATCATATACATATTCAGGATATGAAATTGAATAATAATTAGTATTTTCTTTATAGTCCATCTCTTCCTGCGAATGGAGAGTATATTCAAATTCACATAACGACCAAGTAACACCACGGTCGAAATTACCATTTGTTTCATCATATTTAATTTCAGCATTGATGCTTGCCGCCTTAATTTCACAATTATCAATTACAGATTTATCGCCTTTTAATTCAACAAAAAAATCTACATTTCCCCATTCAAGCATCATTAAAAAAGCATTTGTCCCAAATAGGAAATATAATAAAATATACCAATCCCAAAATAATAATATTATAAATAATGCAACACTGAAAATACCAAATAATCCACCTACTTCAAATCCCGCATCAGAACCCATTAATCCAGATAGATAGCCTATGATCGCAATAATGAAAAACAAGTATGACATTATTGATAAACCAGTATTAATCAATCTAAATTGAGGGAATTGAGTTACTCCTTCTATGCCCCATATAAAATCTGCTGCTTGATAATACCAATCTGAGAAATTTTCACCCTTCCACCAATTTATTGCTAAGATAGGTGTTGTGATGAATTCTCCATCTTTATTAACGAAATTTCCTGCCCAAATTTTTTTACCTTTTTCATACCATTGCCAATAAGAAACAAAATTTTCTTGATTATTTTCATTACCAATTATACTATTTTGATTTTCATAATTATCAATATTCTGTTTATGAGTTGGATTCATTTTTGGGTTATTTAAAAATCCATTTATTTCATTCTTGAACCTGATATCCATTACAAGATATTTATAAAATAATTGAAAAACATTATTATTAGAATTTTCTAATATTATATGTAATATTGATAAGAAAATGAGAAATTCCTCTTCACCTAATTCATTTTTTAAACATTCACAAAATGAAGTAAATGATTCTTTAGTAATAGAATCGGATTTTGTATCTTTTAAATAATTATTAATATCATCAAAAACTATATCAAATGTAACCGTATCTTTTAATTCAATAATTGAATCAATAAAATTAGAAATTTCTTGATAAGAATTTAAATAATTTTCTTTTTTATTCTCAATAATATTGATGGTATTTGAACCGTATATAACCGGAGTGCCCAGTTGTGTCATACACAATATTGATATTATAATTAGGCTTCCTATAACTAGTCTCTTTTTAATTAACTTTTTTTTATTCATTCACCTTGCCTCCTTCAATCTGCCTCCCTTTAACAGATTATCTAAATGAATGCTAAGTATGATTAAATATTTTTCGAATAATTTAAAAATTTATTAATAATTTTTTTAAAAAAATTTGTTTATTGTTATTATGAATTATAATAATTATTAATTATAATATTAGGCTTACTAAGTTCATAAATATAAATGAGAAAAAAAGGATTATAAATCCGGTAGTTCAGCCATTGCCTGCTTAATAAGTTTCTCTGGATATGCATAATCCTTTATTTGACCCGCGTGATAGGCATCATAAGCAGATAAATCAAAATGACCGTGACCACTATTTGCAAAAACAATGGTTTTTTCCTCATTTTTTTGCTTGCACATAATAGCTAAATCAATAGCTGCCTTAACCGCGTGAGCTGCTTCGGGAGCAACAACAAAACCTTCAGTTCTAGCAAACAATAATGCTGCATGGAAAACCTCTCTTTGATGATATGCAAGGGCATCAATATAACCATCCTTTTTCAAACGACACAACAAGGGAGAATCTCCATGATATCTGAGTCCGCCTGCATGAATAGCAGCTGGAACAAAATTATGCCCAAGGGTAAACATTTTCAGAAGTGGAGTCAATCCAACACTATCACCATAATCATACCGATACTGACCTTTTGTAAGTGTAGGACATGCCAGAGGTTCTACAGCGATGATTTTTGTATTTGGTTTTTCACCTGAGATTTTATCTTTTACAAATGGAAATGCTGCGCCAGAAAAATTACTACCGCCACCAACACATCCAATCACAATATCAGGATAAGTATCAATAGATCTAAATTGTTTTTTTAGTTCCTCGCCGATAATGGTCTGATGAAGTACAACATGATTGAGAACCGAGCCAAGTGCATAATTAGTATTATCATTGGTAGCAGCATCCTCGACCGCTTCACTAATTGCAATACCAAGACTGCCCGAGGTATTAGGATCTTTTTGCTGAATCTCCTTTCCAACATTAGTCAAATTAGTTGGACTTGGGAAAACCTCTGCACCCCAATTTTCCATTAGAATTCGTCTATACGGTTTTTGTTCATAACTACATTTTACCATATAAACCCGACATTGCATGTCAAATATTTTGGTAGCAAAAGATAATGCCGAACCCCATTGTCCTGCGCCAGTCTCTGTTGCAATTCTTTCGATACCTTCCTTCATATTATAATAGGCTTGAGGAACTGATGAATTTGGTTTATGACTTCCCGGCGGGCTAACCCCCTCCCATTTAAAATAAATTTTAGCAGGTGTTTTTAATTCTTTCTCAAGTCGCTCGGCTCTATATAAAGGAGACGGCCTCCATATTCTGTAGATTTCTCGAACTTCCTCGGGAATTTCAATATATCGTTCTTGACTAACTTCTTGTTTTATCAGCTCCATAGGAAAAATAACACTTAAGTCGTTTGGACCTATTGGTTCATGGGTTTTCGGATTTAATGGAGGATCTAACGGTGTTGGAAGATCTGCTTGAATATTATACCATTTGGTTGGAGTGTCATTTTCATCAAGAATAATTTTTTTCATATATCTCTCCTCAAACGCTGAAAAAACGGAAAACAATTGAATCATATAAACCATTTGGTTTTTGAACAAATGAAACAAAAATTTATAAATAAATAAACATCCTAGCCTCGTTAGGTTTCGCACAATGTTAGAAATAGAGAATCATTATCAATTTAACCAATATTGCCATTCAAAGGAAGAAAGTAATTCCCCATTAATCCCCACTCTTATAAAAATTGGAAAAAACCTCTTAGATGTTCCAGGAATTAAGAAAGACTCAATAACCTTGGCAAGTAGATACGGGAAAAGACTTTTGATAACGACAAAAAATTTGGATTTAAATGAAATGAAGAGAAAGGATTTTGTTGAAATAATTGATGTTGAACCGTTAAAAAAAATTATCCTTTATTTTGGTCCTTCAATCCCAACTGATATAACAGCTTATCTTTGGATGCTGCATTATGCAAAAAAAGAGATTCAGTTTTCAGTCTATTTTGAATTTGAGGAAACGAAAAAATCTAATGAATCGTTACCATTTGTAGAAAAAAAAGGTGATTTTTTAGACACAGTAAAAAATATGCTAAGAGCAATACAGCAGACATCTGAATTTCAATTTGATAAAAATGCCATTATTATAACTGGACAAACAATAAAGGATATTGAAAATCAAATTAATAAAAAAAGGTGAATTAAAAAACATGTTAATAAATGGTGAAGATAAACGAGCGTTATGGTTTGAAAATAACAAATTATACATGCTTGATCAAAGAAAACTACCCAATATAATTGAACTATTCACTGCCAAAACAGTATCAGATGTTGCAGAAGCAATTACCACCATGGTTATCAGAGGCGCACCGGCTATTGGGGCAGCAGCAGTATACGGCATGGTCATTGGAAAAAAAGATTATCTCAAAACAGCAGATATCCTTAAGAAAACACGGCCAACCGCTTATGATTTATTTTATGCAATTGATTATATGATCAAAGCAATTGAAAACAAAGAAGATCTTGAACATGCCGCAAATGACTATGTGGAAGATATTATTAACAGATGTAGAAAAATCGGTGAACATGGTAACAGACTTTTAACAGATGGAATGCACATTCTTACCCATTGTAACGCCGGAGCCCTTGCAACTGTTGATTATGGAACTGCCCTTGCCCCCTTCCGAATTGCTCATAGAAATGGAAAAAAAATATTTGTTTTTGCAGATGAAACTAGACCTCGGCTGCAAGGCCTTCTTACCTCATGGGAACTAGAACAAGAAGGAATACCTCATGCAGTCATTGCTGATAACGCTGCGGGATATTACATGAAAAACGGTGAAATAGATATGGTAATTACAGGAGCGGATAGAATAGCAAAAAATGGTGATTTTGCAAACAAAATTGGCACCTATGAAAAAGCAGTTCTTGCAAAGGAAAATAATATTCCTTTTTATGTGGCTGCTCCGATAAGTACTTTTGATATGAGTATTGCAACAGGGAAAGAAATAACTATAGAGCAGCGATCTGATGATGAATTAAAAGCATATATGAATTGTTCGATTATGAGAAAGGAGACCCCGGTAAAAAATCCGGCATTTGATGTGACCCCACATACTTATGTAACAGGCATTATAACAGAAGAGGGAATTAAAAAAGTTTAATCATTTTTCTTCTTATTATTTTTATTATTTCCACTTATATTTGATGATGGGCAATCAATGTTGATACAAATCTCCCAGGGTTTTTTTCCTTTTGAAATAACTGTTACCATAGGGCTGTTGCAATGTTCACAGTTTTTATTAAGTGGTTTAATCATACCATTTTGTGGAAGCGGATAAGTGTTTTTACATTTCGGATAACCTTCACAACCGACAAATCGTTTTCCCCTTTTAGAACGGCGAATAATCAATGATTTTCCACATTCAGGACAAGTGCCAATGGTATTTTGTTTTCGATGGGCTACACGAATTTTCTCTTTAATTTCTTTTTTATTCTGTTCAAGTTCATCCATCACTTTTGTCAACATTTTTCTTGATTCTGCAACTGTTTCATCAAGTGTTTTTTTACCTTCAGCGATAAGATTCATATCTTCTTCTAAAACAGCAGTCATTTTTGGTTTGACAACATCACAATCATTCATGGAATCAATGACTGCTATAGCAAGCGGTGTTGGCGCAAGTGGCGATAAGGTGATATATTTTCTTTGATACAGTTTGTTAATAATTTCATGTCTTGTTGATTTTGTCCCAAGTGACAAACTCTCCATTGCTGCAATAAGTGAACCTTGTGAATATCGTTTAGGTGGTTTTGTTTCATCTTCTTTTAGGTTAATACTGGTGATATTAACGTTCTCATTTACTTCTAATTTTGGAAGAGGTGTTTCTTTCGTGGAAAAATAATGATAAATTGCCTTCCAATTAGGTTCAATTAATCTATAGCCTTTACTTGCAAAAAGCTCCGAATTTATATCAAATGTTGCATCTATTGTCTCAGATATAGCATCTTTCGAAAGGGTTGCAAGGAACCGTCGAACAATTAGCTCATATACTTTTTTCTTTGAACCACTTAATTCTTTCTTAGGAGCATCAACAGGATGAATCGGTGGATGATCAGTCGTTTGTTTATTACCTCTAGTAGGTGCTTTTCGTCCGTTCTGTAAGACATCTGTTACTTCTTCTTTAAACGAGGATTTTTGCAATTTTGTTAAAATTGATTTAATTCCAAGTGACTTTGGATAGACAGTGTTATCTGTACGTGGATATGAGATAAGACCATCCATATATAGTTCTTCAGCAACCTTCATAGCCTGTGGTGCTGAGAGTTTCAAATAACCAGATGCTTGAAGAAATGTTGTGGTGCTAAAGGGTGCTGGAGGTCGCTCCTTATTTTCTGTTTTTTTTATATCTGTAACTGTTGCCTCTTTAGCTGTTGATACAGTAGCATATATTTTGTCAACTTCTTCTTTTTTCCAAAATCGCCCATGCTTATGCTCTGCTTCGAAAGTAATATCTTTTTTTAATCCTGCAATTAATCGCCAATATGGCTCTGGTTTAAAGGCTTGAATTTCTTTTTCTTTTTCTACCAGTAACGCAAGGGTAGGCGACTGTACCCTTCCGATAGATAAATATTCTTTTCCGGTTTTATTTGCGGTAAGAGAAATGAATCTGGTGAGAACAACACCCCAGATTAAGTCAATAAGCTGTCGGGATTCGCCTGCGGCAGATAAAAAATAGTCTACCTCAGAAAGTTTTGAGAAAGCTTCTGAAATTTCATGATTGGTAATGGCACTGAATTTTGCTCTTTTAATATCGGGGATATTTTTATTATAAGCTTTTAAATAATTAATAACTTCAACACCAATTAATTCTCCCTCTCTGTCAAAATCTGTTGCCACAATGATAAATGGATTTGCATCAACCAATGATTTTAATGCAGAGGCGATTTTTTTTTCACTTACTTTTTTTTCCGGTTGAATATTAATCAGTTTCTTTGGTGAAATATGCCACCATACATTATAAGATGAGGGGTAATCAGTGTTGATGATATGCCCTTTTAATCCAATAATAGTCCAAGGTTCTTTATTACGATCAAATTCATAAATAGGAATAGGGCCGATTTTTCCTTGTTTTACCTTTCCATTTGAAAGTATTGTGGAAATACGTCGTGCTGCAATATTTTTTTCACAAATAACTAGTTTCATGGTACCCGTACTGCTTTTCATGGTGGAAAGAAACACTCCTATTTAACTGATTTGCTACAAAAATCTAAGTCGAAACTATTAACAAATAAAGAAAGATACTCTCATATTGATAGCAATGAAAATACAAATCATCCTTGGTTCGAAATCAGATATGCCTGTAGCTGAAAAAGCAGAAAAAATCCTCAAACAATTCTCAATTGATTATAACATTGCAATTGCATCAGCACATCGTACGCCCGAAATTGTGAAAAGACTTGTTGAAGAGAATGATGCAGATGTGTTTATAGGCATAGCAGGTCTAGCTGCCGCACTTCCAGGAAGCATTGCTGCTCATACTATTAAACCTGTTATTGGTGTTCCAGTTAGTGGAAAAATAAATCTTGATTCCATTCTTTCTATTATCCAAATGCCGCCCGGCATCCCTGTTGCCGCAGTCGGTCTTGACCGAGGTGATAATGCTGCATTGCTTGCAATTGAAATTGCGGCATTAAAAGATAATGCCTTAAAAAAACAATTAGATAAGTATAGAGTTGAGATGAAAAAGAAAGCAGTTGCTAAATAGTGAGGATCTTATGTTTGATACAGAAGCATTTATAAAAGAAAGTGTTAATGATATTAAAAACAAAGTAAAAGGGAAGGCATTAATCGCATTTTCTGGTGGTGTTGACAGTACTGTTTGTGCAGCTCTTGTGCACAAGGCAATTGGTAAAAACCTCATCGCAGTTCACATAGACACTGGCTATATGAGAAAAAATGAATCCATTGAGGTAAAAAAACTCATGGATTCACTGGAATTAAATTACCAATTCATTGATGCAAGTAAAGAATATTTTACTGCTTTAAAAGGCATCATTGATCCTGAAGAAAAACGAAAGATTATTGGTAATAAATTTATTGAGCTTTTCGATCGCGTCGCAGAAAAAGAAGATATCGCTTATTTAATACAAGGAACTATCGCACCAGACTGGATCGAATCTGGTGATGATTTACGTGATACTATAAAATCTCATCACAACGTCGGAGGCCTTCCAGAACATATGAATCTGACCTTAATTGAACCTCTGCGCGATCTATATAAAGATGAGGTAAGAAAACTTGCTCGGCAACTACATTTGCATGTTTCAGAACGGCAACCCTTTCCAGGGCCCGGTCTTGCTATTCGCATTATTGGTGAAGCAACACCTGAGCGCGCAGATATTGTAAGAAATGCCTGTTTTATTGTGGAAGAAGAAATTGAAAAAGCAGCTGAAAAAGGATTAATTGAACTGCCCTGGCAATATTTTGCAGTGTTATTGCCCATAAAATCAGTTGGTGTGCAAGGTGATAAAAGAGCATATGGTTATGTTATTGCCATTCGTGCAGTGCAAAGCATTGATGCGATGACCTGTACCTTTAGTGATATTCCAAATGCAGTCATAGATCATATTTCAACCCGAATTACTAATTCTATGGGCAATAAAATCAATAGGGTAGTCTATGATGTAACCCATAAACCACCAGGAACAGTTGAATGGGAGTAAATATGGTAAAAGTATATGTCATTGATAATGGAGGACAATGGACTCATCGTGAATGGAGAGTATTAAAATATCTTGATGTAGAAACCAAAATTGTCCCTAATTCCATCTCTTTTTCTGAAATTGAGCATGTTGACGGGTTAGTACTATCTGGGGGCTCACCCCGTATTGGTATTGAAACCAGTCTGGGAAATTGTGCAGAGATCTTGGAAAAAGCAGATTTTCCTATCCTAGGCATATGTGCAGGACATCAATATATGGCACGATTCTTTGGAGGAAATGCCGCACCATCCACTGTTCCAGAATTTGGGAAGGTCGAATTAACTGTATTAAAT
Source organism: uncultured Thermoplasmatales archaeon (assembly GCA_964636235.1). Taxonomy (GTDB): domain Archaea; phylum Thermoplasmatota; class E2; order DHVEG-1; family DHVEG-1; genus EX4572-165. The sequence goes on along the minus strand of CAZWQV010000008.1, from coordinate 23,973 downwards.
ACCGATTCAGTGTTTTTTGATAAGGTTCCACAAAAATCCATCGTATGGGAATCACATAATGATGAAGTGATTGCTGTTCCAGATACATTTGAAATTTTAGCGGAAAGTGAAAATTGTAAAATCCAAGCTATGCAACATAAGAATAAACCACTTTTTGGTGTTCAATTTCATCCTGAAGTAGAACATACCGAGTTTGGAGTACAAATGTTTAAAAATTTTATTAAAACATGTGAAACATAAATCAATACTATCTTCTTAATTTTTTGAGCCCCATGATTGATAGAGTGAATGAGAGATTTGTAATTGATTAAGAATTTTTCCAGTGATGAAATCCACTAAATCATCAATACTTTTTGGTTTATGATAAAAACCTGGCATTGCTGGAAGCACAATTGCACCTGCTTCTTTAACTTTAACCATGTTTTTTAGTCCTGGCAAATCAAGCGGTGTTTCCCGGGGAATTATTATCAATTTTTTTCCTTCTTTTAACATGCAACTGGCAGCTCTAGATGTTAATGTATCTCCATATCCATTTGCAACTGCTGAAAGCGTTTTCATACTACAGGGGCAAATAACCATGGCATCTAATCCAAACGTTCCACTTGATGGGCCTGCAAATAAATCATCATTTTCATATACATAATCAGCCAGTTCATATACAGCAGTATGAGAAAAACTGGTTTCATATTCAATAATTTTTTTTGCACCATTGGAGAGTATAAGATGCGTTTCGACTTCACATTTCTTTAATATTTTTAATAGATTAATGCCATATATACTGCCAGATGCCCCTCCCATGGCAATCAATATTTTTTTCATCTTTCATCTACTGTCGCAATTGTTTAACAATTTTGGTAATTTTTCCTTCTACATCTTTTTCTTCTTCGATAGCAGTTCCTGTAACTATTATATCTGCGCCTGCTTCTACTTTTTGTTTTGCTGTTTTTACATCTCTAATACCGCCCCCAACAAGAAGGGGGATATCAATATTTTTTTTCACTTCTCTAATCATTTCATCAGGAATTGGATCTGGTGCACCAGAGCCTGCCTCTAAATAGAAAAATTGCATACCAAGATACTGTGCAGAAAGGGCATAACCAACCGCGGTTTCTATATCATTTCGTTTGATTAAATCAACCTCGCCCATTTTACCAACGGTCATACCTGGTTCTACAATAACATATCCCATTGAAATTGGTTCAATGCCACTTTTTTTTACAAAAAAAGCACCATCAACATGTTCTCGGATAACATATCCAAGATTCCTTGAGTTCAATAAACTCATAAAAAATAATGCATCTGCATAAGGGCTAAGAAACTTGGCACCAGATGGAAACAAAATAACAGGCAATTCTGAATGTTTTTTTATTGCTTTACAAGTTGCGTCAACTTGTTCTTGAGAAAGTAAGGTAGAACCACCCACCATAATAGCGCTGCTTCCTGCATTTTCAGCATTTTTTGCTATTTTTCCTGCTTTTTCAGGAGATTGTTTATCAGGATCTAATAATGAGAAATGTAATGGATTCTTCTTTAATTTTTTTAGAATTTCATCGCAAACAGTCATTAATCCTGAATAAAACCTCTATTATTTTAATGCTTTACTTAATTAAATCTTTAGAAATACGTTGAATAAGCTCTAGATTTCCAGTTGCAATAACACTTGTACGTTCATCAAGTGTTAATCCCATCTCTAAATTATTTCCATATTTATCTGCAACAATCCCTCCCGCTTGACGAACAAATAATGTTGAAGCAGCAATATCAGTAACTCGCATAAATTCTCTCCCAACAATATACCCATCAAGCGCCCCAATTGCAACCATACACATCTCAAGGGATGCACAGCCTAAAGACCTAATTACATTTTGATTCGTAATTGATTTGGTAATAGGGTCGGTATATTTACCGATTGATACTGAAAAAAGAAGTTCAGATGCAGGGAAATCAGGAATGACAACTGGTTTCTTATTAAAAAAAGAGCCATGATCCTTCTCAGCAATGAACTCGTCGCCGGTTGGAACATTTTTAATAATACCATATGAAACATCAGAAAGATTCTTTTTGCCAACCGCTAGTGAAATCGAAAAAAAAGGAATGCCCCTCATAGCATTTCGGGTTCCATCAACCGGATCTAAAACAAACACATACGATCCATTAAAATCAACAAATCCTGCCTCTTCGCTAAGTAAATTAACAGGAATCTTTGATTTTTTTAATTCCTTAATTGCTACATCTTCTGCAATTTTATCGATATATTTTGTTGGTGTACCATCTGCACCAATATTAATTGTTTTTGATAACATATAAGGGTCTGATTTTATGGTACTCCGCAGTTTACGGTCGATTTTTTTTACAATTTTTTGTGCAAGAATTTTAATTTCTTCATCCATTTGATAAACCTACAACAAGACCACGTTTAAAATAAGTTTTGCGACTGTTTAATATTTCCAATTTTTCTTAATTGATTCGATTCTTTTATCAATCCTTCTGATTCGGCTAAATGACCGGATAATTAGATAAGCACCAAAAACAATCAATAATGAATTAATGAGAATTATTGGAAATATTAAGTTAAATGAATTAAAAGGATCATAAAATTTAGACGTTGCAGTCAGAATAGTAAAAACAGATAGAGGTAATGTAAAAAAAGCTATTGCCGTTCGAAGTACGGCCAGGGAAGTTCTCTTTTCTGCAAGTAAAATATTTATATCACTGTTAAACTGATCGTAATCTTCCTTCATAATTTCTTATATCACAAAATCGCTTTATATGTTTTATTTAGCTGTATCTGATTTATTTAACAGGAATTCATAATAACTAAATAACCCAACAATTAGGATTCCTACGCAAATAGAAATAATAGTAATAATCAAATTTTCCGGTTGATTAATAATATAGGCACCCGGCTTTCTTAATGCACCAATCATCAACCCTAATATGCAGGATAAAGTCGGCATTCTGTATTTTTTAAATAAATAAGAGATAATCCGTGAAAATCCCAATAATCCTACAAGACCCCCCACCACATAGGTTACCCCATACAATGCATTAGAAAATGAAAGATGCGTGATTTCTCGTAAAACATCATTTAATAAAAATTCATATTGACCTAATAGATAGAGAATAAACGCGCCAGAAAGACCCGGTAAAATCATTGCGCAAAAGGATATCACACCAGCAACAAAAATTACAATATATGATGGATCCGTATTTTGAATTGTCTCCAATCCAACAATATAAAATGAAATTAATGCTCCAATTAGAACAAAGAAAATAAAATACCATGATTGAAAAACCTCTTTGTACCGAAAATAGATAAAACCAGAAGACGAAAGTATAAGACCAAAAAAGAAAGCATAGGTGTATGTTGGGATTTGTTCAAGTGACAATCCAATTAGATTGGCAAGTGATAAAAATGCTACTGCAATACCTAATGCTAAGGGAATTAAAAAACTAAAATGAATTGAAAAAAATGATTCTTTTGTTCTACCTCTGTACCCTCTATTAAAGATACTTCTAAAAAAGTAATAAATAAATCTGACATTTATCGATTTTAATGCAAAAATAAATTGTTCATAAATACCTGTTATAAACGCAATTGTTCCACCAGAAACACCGGGTATGATGTCAGCAGACCCCATGAACAATCCTTTTAGGAAAATAAGAAATGATTCTGATAGTGAATGTTGTTTTTTTGTCATTAGTATCCTACAATGAAACCTTGAAAAACGCTATTGTAATATAAACTATTTCATTTCCATTCGTATTAAGTGACAGCGGTTCCAAATCCATTTTTTACAATTAATTGTCGATCTTCAATGATTTGTTCTCCTCTTAAAAACACATCTTGAGGAAAAATCGCGGGCATGTTTTCAAATGGGGAAAAATCTGCCTTTGAATGGAGCAATTCTGCTTTGATTTGTTCTTGTTTTTTGAAATCGATTATAACCACATCTGCATCATTTCCAAGAGCAATACTTCCTTTTTTCACTTTCAGTAGAGCAGCTGGTTTTTCACAGATTGAATAAAGAAGTCTTTCAAAAGATATCTCCTGTTTCCAAGCAAGATACAAAAACAATGGATATCTTGTCTCAACCCCTGAAATTCCTGAAGGGGCCTGTTGAAAGTCATTCTCTTTTTCTTTTCTTGTATGAGGTGCATGATCTGATTCTATGATTGAAATGTTTCCTTGTTTAATGGCATTATACAATGATATCTGCTGATCTCTTGTTCGTAATGGAGGATTTACCTTAAACCATGTTGCATTTTTCATTGTTCCCTGTTCAATGTTAAGAAGGCTGTGATGGGGGGTAACTCCTATGCTTATTGGCTCTTTTGATTCCAATAAAATTTCTAATGATTCATTTGATGAAATATGACAAATATGAATGGGAAAAGGAACTGGTACATGCTTGATAATCTTTTTAATTGCTTGTACTTCACAACTTGCTGGTCGTCGTTTATGATGATCGTATAATGAATGCTCGGGACCTTTATATTGCTCTAAGCAATGATTGTCTTCCGCGTGAAACAAAACTGGTTTTGAAATAGCATTTTTTTTTGAAAAAAGTTGAGAAATATTTGAATCTGATAATTGGAGTGCATTTGTTGTTGAACCAAGATATACTTTGAATCCTTGAACGAAAGATTGCAATTGTAAAAAAGTATCAATATTTTGATCGCAGATACTTGCATATAATCCAAAATCAATCAGAGATGTTTTTTCTGCTTCTCGTCTTTTTTCTTTAATAGATGTTAGAGATGTGGTTTGTGGTTTTGTATTTGGCATATCAAAAACGCAAGTTGTTCCGCCATAAGCCGCAGCTGTCGATCCGGTGGCAAATGTTTCCTTTTTTAAAAAACCAGGATCACGAAAATGAACATGGATATCAACACCTGATGGAAGTATGATTTCCTTTGAAAAATGCTTCTTTTTTCCGCCAGTGAGAACTTTTTTAATTGCAGTTATTACTCCTTCTTCTATTCCTATACAGCATGGTTGAAAAGATTGATTGACGTAGGCTTTGCCTTCAAGGATTAAATCAAAGGTCATGTAGTCTTATGCTCCCTAATTTCTCCATTGGGTTTATCTTCTGTAAAAATTTGCCCTTGAAAACTATAAAGATTTGCATCCTTATCAAACCATGCATCCGGTGGCAACCCTGCTTTGAAACATAAGTTTGTAAGATAGGTTTCAATATCCCATCCCTGTTCAACTGGTACTTGAGGAAGAAATAAACCACTCCTGCCATGATATCGAATAATCAATCCGTCTTTTCCAATGGTTATTTTGTTTTTTAACTCTTCGGGATTTTTATATTCAATTTGCTGTGGTTTTGTAAGCAAGGTTATTTCAACAAGTATGGTAGCCAATTCATCTTCTTGTAATGGCGGAAATCGAGGATCATGGGTTACTGAAGTTCCTGCTTCAATTATTGCTTTTTGTAATGGTAGAATTGGTTCCGGAATACCAATGCATCCTCTCAGCAATCTATCTGGATAGGTATGCAATGTTACAAAAACACCACCTTTTTGATTGAAAAAAGTCATGCTCCCGGATGGAATTGGCTTTTGTTTCACCTGTGCTTCAACAACTGACCGAGCAAATTTCACACCCTGGATTCCTTCATCAATAGAAAACATAAAAAAAAGTATAAAAAAATGTATTAATAAAAGTTGGTTAGGAAAGTATGTCCTAACCTTAGATTATTTTCGTTCAACCAGTCTATTCTATTTTTGTCAACATAATATCTAATGATTTATGTTCTTCACCTGGTGCAACAACAAGAGTCGAACTGAAGACATATGTTCCAAAGGTGCCACTGACATTCACTGTTTCTCTAACACTTACATTATATGTTCCAGGATTAAGATATATGGCATAATGACCTGTCTTACTTGATGTTGCCGTTCCCGCTATTGCTGTATTATTTACAACAGTAGTGTCCACACTGAATGTAATGGTTGCATTTGCAGCATTTTGATTGGTTTCTGAGTTAATTACTGCTCCAGATACATTAATTGGAATATAATTAACCGAGAGATTTTCATCAATAGTTGTGTTTTCTGAAATAGTAACATTGTATACTGCCGCATATAGTGGTAATTTAGTAAGTTGTATTTGGTACGCTCCAGGTAGATAATCATCAAATGCATATTGGCCAGTTGCATCGGTTATTAAGGTGTCAACAACTTTATTTGTACCCGTGGTTGCATAAACTAAATCAGCTGTTACATCAGATAATTCTTCTCCAGAATCATAGGCTCCATTGTTGTTTTCATCAAAGTAGACAACACCATTGATTCCTCCCGTTTCAGGTCGGGCAAAATCAAAAGTATTTCCACCTTCATATACTGGAACTAATATGTTTTTAATCTGGAAACCATCCTTATCCATTATAAGTAATTGATAATATCCTGGAAGCAGCCCTGAAGCATTATAAAATCCATTTTCATCAGTTTGAACCTGCATTACATTTTCAAAATCATAGGCTGTTGGCTGACCATTTGTTGCATCAAGTGCAGTAATTGGATAAATAACAATAGAACAATCAGGGATTGGCTGATCAACTGATTCATTATATACATCATCAGCAGCTCCAACATTTCTATATATCGTTCCATTAATCTCGCCAGGGTTAATGATAAGATCTACGCTTCTTCTATAATCTCCACTTCTTGTTGCTTCATTTTCAGTTATTGAAGTAAATGGATATGTCTTATCCGGATTAAAGGACACATTTCTTAAAATAAATGCATTGACTCCCAATTCAGGATATCTGCGCAATTGTAATCTTATATCCCCCTCTGGTGCTAATACCTGAAATGTGCCATTAACACTAACGTTTTTATCATGGTCTACAGGTATTTGAGTTCCATATTGAGTAATATTCTGTTGGGTTACAACTTGAAGATCTTGTGGTTTTCCATTAAATAAGATACTGCCATTGATAATTGCACCCTCATAATATTTTGCAATAACTACTGCTGCTGCCCCTTGTGAATAAGCATATTCTGGATAAGGAGAGATAAATCTAGCATAGAAATGTTTCATATCAGAACATGGAATTTGGTAATTTGCTCTTGTTTTTTGTCCATTATCATCTGTTTGTGTCACACCAATATATGTTCTATAAAACATCGTTTCAAAATAAGGATCTTTATATACTGTGGTAGTATCAACAATAGGGTCCAATTTATTTTCACTATCTGTTCTGTTCAATACTTCTTCATATGTGAGTTGTTGACCATTTTGAGTTACATATTGAACTTCAACAAATTCATCTTGTGGAGCGTAATCGCCTACTCCCGCAACTAATAATAAACTTTTATCAGCAAGATATCCAAAAATATTGAAAATCTGTTCATCGTATCCTTCCACACCATAATAACGAATGCTTGTACCTGTAACATCTTGAATATCGCGATAAAGCATAGTGATAGTATCATCAGTATATCCTGCAAGAAGATTGGTGACATCGTGATAAACAGCATTTGCAGGCCATTGCTCTCCTACAGTATATTCTTTTGATACCTCGCCAACTGGTTTTGCAACTAAGGTACCATAAGAAGGGGAACTGGTTGGGTTTTCAACCCAGTTTGTAATATCACTAGTATCATTACTTTCAAGATAGGTGTTGAGCACGGCAGATACCTCTGAGGAGATTTGTCCATTTCTATAATCATCTCCCTCTAACAAACGAACAATCCAAATAGATATTGCTTCTTTTTCACTTGTTGCAGTATGGAAATTTGAAGCTGGCGGTATTCCATCCTGGAAATTATCTGCAACAGTTGGATGACCACCAACAGCTACTTCATAAAATCCATAATCCCACCATGAAATATATGCAGGTCTTTGTGTAGGATCACTTATTTGATTATCTTGTTGAGCAAACCATTCATATGCATTAATCCAATATGCTTCTTTTCCAAAACTACTTCCAAAAGCCCCATTTGGAAGATCACCAAACACCTGATCTTTGGATGCTGCTGGGACTGCAGCATCTAATGATAAATATGCATTCGGTAAAACTACAATGAATGCAATAAATAAAATGCCAAATATGTGAAGGAATTTTACTCCTCTTCGGAGACCATGAAGGCCCCCTCCAGAAGCTCGAATTGCTCGAATCATAGTACTATAATCTATTTTATCAATTATAAACCAAATCAACCATGCACTGAGTAATGAAATTGGTAACACAAGATCATTAATGAAACGACCTGCGACACCAATAAACCAGATTTGGATAATAAATAAGAATAATATGAATAAATGATCTCTTCTATGGTTTTTCACAATGTAAAAATATGCCATAATGAAAAATCCAATCCATGCAATCCAAAATAATGCCGGTCCAAATGACATAACTGTTCTACTGATCCCATAGGTTCCTGCTTCTGCAATAGTGTCAGATACCTTATTGCCATAAATACCTGTTCCAAATAAGATTTCATTTATCTTATTTAATGCACCTACTGCAGGAATAGATTTTTGTAACATTGGTACGAAGTAAACAAAAATAACACTTCCTGCACCAAGAATAAAAAGAACTGGCAGTGATAAAGTCCAAGGTATATTTTGCCTATCAAACAAATAATAAAGAGCACCAAGTAGGGCAATACCAAGACATAAAAACAACTCCAAATTAATAGGGTTTGATCCTGCAAAAGTAACAGGTAAGGAAACGAGATAACCTGTAAAAAGGATAATTACAAGAGAACGGGGTATTCGGATATTTATTTTACTTGTAAAAATATCGACAATCATTTGAATGATTCCATATGCTGCTATAATAGTATATAAAAATCTTGCTTCGACCCACACCATCGATAATCCTGCAAGTGGAAGACCGCCTAGTACAGCATAAAGCATTGATTTCATGGAATCTTTTTCACGGATAGAACGTAAAAGGAAGTAATACGTCGTTACAATCAAAAACAAATTAAAAGAATCGTGATCGAACAAACCATACGCAGAACCGTGACCAGACCCTAAATGAATGGGAATTATTGCAACTAAAAGAGCTGCAAGCAAACCAATTTTTCTACCAAATAATTCCTTACCAATAAAATAAACCGGAAAGATAAGAAGCGCGCCAAATAATGCCGGAACAAATTGCATCGCATAACCTAATGCATCAACTTCCTTCATAAAAGGAGTAAGAAATTGACTAGTCATAATAGCCATCATATTCATTAATGGTTTACGACCACCAGATCTACCTAGTGGATAATTTAATAAAGGATCCTTATCAGATAGATATGGATAAACACCGGGATCTTCACCATATACTGTTTGTTGAACTAATCTCATATTATAATAAGGATCAGGCCCAGAAAGATAGTACCTATCTAATCCACTTGCCTCATCATTAAAAGGTGTACCACTTGCAATATTAAAATATGAATTCAGGAAAAGAACCATAAAAAAGATTGCTACTAGTGATACTGCCACCCACATGTTTTTATTTATGTTAGGAAGTTTGTTGTTTATTTGTATTTTTTTGTTCGCTGTTTTTTCTATTGTTTCCTTCGAAATGCTTTTTCTCTCAGCACGTTTTCGCATGGTTTTTCACCTTGAGATTAGTGACACTCGTAAATCTGTAGTCTTATAAATACTTAACCGAATAAAATAATTATAAAAAATTAGAAATAATCTGAGCCATTTTCACTTTACTATATTTGCTTTCAATGGTATCGGTTGCAATGATTTCATCGCAATGTGCATTAGATAATTTCTCGATAGCGCTACCTGCAAATAATCCATGGGTGCATGCAACATAAACTTTTGCTGCATGTTGATTTTTTAATTCCTTAATAGCTGTAGCCATCGTTCCACCCGTTGAAATGATATCATCAATAATAGCAACTTTTTTATCTGTTACATCTAAATTTTTTGGAGCGATTTTTATAGTGGTTCCATCAATTCTAGTTTTCTCTAAATAATCAACATCACATTTCAAAATCTCAGCTGCTTTTTTTGCATTTGTGAAAGCACCTTTATCTGGAGCAAGGACAAGATCTATCTTCTTTGAATGTAAATAGTCTGCAATTGCAGGAATCGCAGAAATGTTTTTTATAGGGATGGAAAAAAAATCAGTAATGTATTGTTTATGCAGATCAATGGTAATTACTTCATCTGCAAATTTACTGATTAGAGATGCAAATAGTGATGCGCTTATTGGTTCACCAGATTTAAATTGTTTATCTTGGCGAGCATAACCAAAATATGGTATTACTACAGTAATCTTTTTTGTATTAGACTGTCTACATGCATCAAGGATAAGAAATAATTCAATTAATTTTTCATCTGGATAAGTAGTTTGAATAATGATAATCTCTTCATTTTCAACTGATTCTTTTATTCTTATGTATAATTCACCGTCTGGAAAACGGAAATTATCAACATCAGCTTGTTTGATATCTGCTATTTTCGATAAATCATTGGCAATTGATTTTGATGCGGATCCGCTTATTAAAAACATTAAAGGCCATTAAAAACTAAATCTTTTTATGATTTTCGGACGAAAGTTTTATAATCATATAGCAATTTGCTAAACAAGTACTTGGATGTTGGGTGCAATGCGGGGAAAAAACAACTACGCTATCATTATTTTTTTCACCTTTATCTTACTTTCAATGCTAATTATATTTTCAGAAGGAAAGACAGCAGATAACGTTGTAAATGATGTTGAATTGGATTTTGACGATGGTGTCTTACTTAAAGTTACACTTGAAACACAAGTTTATGAGGTTACGCTTCCTGCTAATGGCAAAGTATATTCTGCTTCTGAAATCCAATCCATTTCTGTGAATAACCCCGAAATGATGGGCGCAATAAAGATATCAGTGAAAGGATTAAATTCAGATCAATTACAGGAATCTTTTCCTTCTGCAACAATAATCTCTTTACAAGAACTTCCTACTTATTCTGAAGGTGTTTTTTCTGATAATTATGAAATTTTTTTAACATCTGAATTTTTTATGGTGAACTCATCAGTTAATATCAATGATTTTGTTGATGGTTTTTTGGATAGTGGAGCATCAATAAATTATTCCTTCCCTTTGAACTCATTTGCAGGGTGGAATAATACCTATCGGTTCAACCTCCCATCAGAATTAACCTATAAAGTCACCAATGGCAATGTAAAACAAAATTCTATCTCTTGGCTTGTAAAAACCATGGGTCAATCAAATATTAAACAGGCAGAAATGACCCTTAATTATAAAACCCCAACTTCTACTTTTTCAAATAAAAATGCAATTAATATTTCATTTATCATTAATTGTAGTCATCCCAAGCAACCGATCTTATCTATTGAATATTTAGCAAAAAGAATTGATGTTAATGCATCTGAAATTTTACCAGATTTCATCTCAAATGTTGGTGCTTTACCTGCAGACACAATAAGATTGTGTATATTGAATGATTTTTTGAAGTGGGATACAATACGGAACAATACGCTCCTACCAATCCAAAAACAAGTTAGTTTACTTCTTAAAAATTCATCATTTAATCAATCAATAGTTACAGAATTTTATTGGAAAAATGAAACAACAACAGAATCAAAGGAACCATATAATATCACTTCAATGGATTCCAAACCTCCTATTACAGGCATTTTCAAGGATGAAAAAATTCATTTTACACTATGCAACATTTCCTCAAGAGCTGTGTTTGGCTTGATAAATGCAGGTGCCACCCTACCAATTACCCAAACAGATGTTAATTTTGGTGAAAATTTTAATCAAATGCCATATCCTTCGAATGGAACTATAATTCTGCCAAATAATGTGTTATTTAATAACAAAAAAACAATTAAATGGAATCAAGAAAAAGAAATAAATGGAACATTTAAATCAAATAAAGCACCATCATACTCAACTCAGCAGATCAATACTTCCTTTATTATTGATATTGAAAGTACAGACCTTAATTTATTAAGTGTTTTTACTGGAAAAACTGAACTTACCATGGGCATGTTTTTACAGGAAACACAGGAACGTAATGTTTCCACACTCCCCGCAGAGTTTTCCTTGCCTTCAAAAATAGATTTGCAATATTTTAATGCCGATGCCTTTAGAGTTTGTGTGGAGGAAAAAGTATTTTCAACGGAACAGATTAACGCCTTCTTATCAAATACCGCAACTGGATTTAAAACCAGAACGCAATCACTCTTTCCAAAAATTAAAGGAGAGGCAAGAGCAAAAAAAGCATTGTTTGATGATTCTCTTCAATGGGATAAGAATATTACTACAATGCAATCTGACAAACCAATTATCGTTTCTTCTTCAATGCATACAGCATATCCTTTATCATTTCATTTTTCAATTATACCTCCAACGTTTAATGTTGTGCCACAAAATCTCACTTTTGAATCAATTCCCAATCAAAATGTAACATATCAAATCATTTTTCCTAAAGGAATCTCAATTGATTATAACGATTCCTTAAATCGGGCAGTACATGGAATTAATGCTGATGGACGATCGTTTCTTGAAGTTTCATTTAATGCATCAGAAGAAAATCTAATCAATACGGTTATGCTGTATGTTTATCCTACTCGTCTTTTCATTTTAAGCTTGTTCATCCCCTGTTTTGTTAGTATTTTTATCACATTTCTTTTACTTCTCGTAGTAATTATTATAAGAAATAAAAGAAAACGGATTCAACATACGACTCAAGATCAATATCCTCAATATGATGAGGAGGAATATTATATACCTCCGCCCCCTTCAAAAAAGAAAAAATAAGTAACTATTTTAAAATTTTTGGAACAACTCGTAGTATAGATGGTGCTTTTCTAATTAAAGGCTTAACAAGTTTTGAAGGATAATCAATGTCTCCATATTCTGTGATGATATTTCTTATTGCAGGTGAATTAAATTTTTCAATATATTTTTCAAAATGTTTGTCATTTAAATTTCTAAATATTTTACGAAATTGCATACCTAATGTTAGTTCTCTTCCGATGTCGCTCCGCCATGCTTCATGATATGTATTTAATATTTCTGAGGAGTAATTCTTACTCTCAAATGCTTTTTTTATAGTTGGAATACAATGGTTTGCACAGACCAATCCTGGATAAATACCGCCTCCGGAAGTTGGTTTAACTTGGGCTGCAGCATCACCAACTAAAATAACATTATCCATAGCAGTAGTTTTTAAAGCACCTAATGGAATAACGCCACCCGTTTTTTCTATTATCTTTGCTGATTTTAAAATATCCAAAGCAGGTGATTTATTTAATAATTTTTCAAAGTAATATTTCGGAGGTCTTGGTTCGTGTTGATGCGTGCATAATCCTATCCTTGCCATAGTTCCTTTCTTATCAATTGGAATCACCCAGGCAAAAAAACCAGGGGCAATATCACAACCCAAAAATATGTGTACATATGCTGGGTCAATGGAAATGTCTTTTACAACAGCACCAATACCTCTTAAAAATTCTGAAGGTTGAGGAAATCCAAAGATATCTCGTACTTTTGAAAATGGTCCATCAGCACCTATAAGACATGAGCAAGAAAACTGTTGATTATTTGAACAAATCACCTCAACGATATGATCCTCTCTTTGAACTGATAAAACTTTTGTCTTTAGAAACACTGAAGCTTTTTCTTTCTCAGCTTGTGTGATAAAATATTGATCAAATGCAGTTCTATCTATACTTAACGCTTGTACATTTTCATTACCAATAGATAATTTTTTACCAGATGGAGCATAAATATGTGCCCCTTTTATCTCATTTTGAACAATATTTTTTTTTGGAATTGAAAATGTGTCAAATACTCTTGGAGTGATAAGACCCGCACAATTCACCGGTTTTCCAACAGTTTTGTGTTGTTCAATTACTGCTATTGAATCAACATATTCCGCAAGTTGTGATGCAATAAATCCTCCAATTGGACCTGCTCCAACTATTCCAATATCATACATAGATTTCATATGTCTATTAACCATAATTCACCAAATGTTTATAACAGAATCGTCTATACAATTGATTATTACCTCCACAGTGAGGCATCCTAACCTATGAAACGATTGGCCTTGTCTTTCAGTACATTGTTCTTATTTCAGAAAATAAAGGATAGAAAAAAAAAGGATGTCTTTAAACCAGGTGAATGTGAAGACATAATAGCTCGATTTGTTATCTCTGGAAATGGAAAAAAAATTGGTGAAAGTGTTGCCTGTTATGACGATATTTTGATTGTAAAAAATAATATACAATTCTTTGGTATTCCTTTAAAACATATTGAATTGGAGGGTACAAGGATATATGTCAAAGGATTAATAGATATGGATAAGGCTATTGAATTGGGTGAACAATGGAGGCAAGCAACATATAACGAAATACCAGACAAAAGTGAGGATGACTCATGAATCAGGGATACAAAATGGTTATCGTTACCCGAAAAGATCTAAAACTTTCACCAGGTAAATTAGCAGCTCAAGTGGCCCATGCAGCCGTTGAATGTGCTTTTGCAACTAAGAAAAAAAATAAAAAATGGTATACAAAATGGAATGCAGAAGGAGCGAAAAAAGCAGTGGTAAAAACTGAAGAAGTTGAGGATTTTTACATACTTAAGGATAAAGCAGAATCGCTCCATATTTCAACAGCACTTATTTCCGATGCAGGATTAACTCAAATCCCTCCTGGAACAAAAACTGTTTTAGGAATTGGTCCTGCACCAGATAACATTATTGATCAAGTAACTGGAGAGCTTTCATTGTTATAATTTTAATGAAATTTTTGCTAGAAAAAAACAAAAGTTTTTTATGATAATTTTCATATTATGTTTTAGCTCACAACGGAGGATGGTTATATGAGTGAGATGCTTAGGACATTTGGAAATAACGCTGGAAAAGTGTGGGATATTTTGGAGGAATTAGGACCGCAAGTACAAACAAAATTAGTTGAAAAAGCACAAATTACAGATGATGAATTTTATGGTGCAATTGGTTGGCTTGCACGAGAAAATAAAGTTAGAAAAGATAAACGAACATATAGCATTGGCGATACTAATTTAACTAGTGAGATTGGATCCAACGCAGGAAAAGTATGGAATGTGTTGAAAAAGAGAAACGATATTGATATAACAACTATCGCACGGCTCTCCAAAATCAAAAAACGTGATTGTTATTCAGCATTAGGTTGGCTTGCAAGAGAAAATAAAATCAGTGCTAAAATTGCAGTGAGGAAAAAATAAATTTTTTATTATCTTTTCAACCAACCTCATGTGATAATTTTATAATAATTGAACCTATTATCATTGGATGAAAAATCAAATTAAATTACTTGGCATTGATGATGGCCCTTTTTCGTTTCATGATAAAAGCTCGATTTTAATTGGTACGATAGTTCGTGGTAATGGATACTTGGAAGGGGTGTTAAAAAGCTCCTTTACCATTGATGGGTTAGATGTAACAGACGTTATGATTGATATGATACGGTCCTCTCACCATTATAAACAATTAAAAGCGGTTCTCTTAGATGGCGTTACTTTTGGTGGATTTAACATTGTCGATATAGATAAAATATTCCAAAAAACTAATCTTCCAGTAATAACAATTACTAGAGATAAACCTGATTTGCCGTCAATTAAACAAGCCTTGCAGAATCATTTTTCAGATTGGAAAGAGCGATTTAATCTTATTTTATCATCTCCGGTATCTATGTGCGAAACGAAACATAATCCTATTTTTATAACAAGAGCAGGCATCGAATTTGAAAAGGCAAAAGAAATAATAACGCTTTCAACCATACGAGGTGTAATTCCTGAACCAATTCGAATAGCCCATCTAATTGCATCAGGAGTAGTAAGAGGTGAATCTTATGGAAAAGCCTAAAGCAAAAGTCGATGATAGAATCTGTTTGTCCTGCGGTGGTTGTGTCTCTGTATGTCCTCAGGATGCCATACAATTATGTAATTTAATTGCTTATGTGAACCAATCAAAATGTAATTCATGTAAAATCTGTGTAAATACCTGTCCAATCGCAGCAATACAAATGAAGGAGGTTATCGCTTGAAATATGATGTGGTGGTGGTAGGCGCAGGGCCTGCTGGAAGTGTTACCGCCCGGTTTGCCGCTGAACATGGGGCAAAGGTTCTGATGATCGATCGAAGAGCCGAAATCGGTATTCCAGTTCTATGTGGAGAAGGTATAAGTCAACGTATAGATACATGGGGAATGCTGGAAGGTACTGAGTGGATAGCAAGTAAAATGGATGGAGCGAAAATTTTTGCACCAGATAATACCATGGTAACATTGTCAAAGGAGATGGCTGGAAATGAAACAGGCTATGTGGTCTATCGTGATCGATTTGACAAGGAACTTGCTCGTCAAGCTGGAAAAGCAGGTGCCGAGGTTCTTTTAAGAACCAATTGTGTTGGGTTAATGAAAAAAGATGGAAAAATTACTGGTGTAAAGGTTGAACAAGATCAGGAATCGTTTGATATCTCCTGTGATGTTGTAGTTGCTGGGGATGGTGTTGAGTCTAAAATTGGGAAATGGGCCGGGATAAAAACCACCTTAAAACCGTATGATTTAGAGACTTGTTATCAATATACTCTCACAAATGTTGATTTTGAATCTGATTATTGTGAATTTTATCTTGGTCATAAAAGATCGCCTGGTGGATATATATGGTCTTTTCCAAAGGGAAATGGTATGTTCAATGTGGGTATTGGTATCTTAGCAAGTTTAAGTAAACCTGGTAAAGCTAAACAACTATTAGATGATTTTATAAAATCTCATCCGGAATATCAAAAAGGAACACCTATACGTGTATTATCTGGAGCAGTACCGGTAGCAAAACCAATTGAAACTGTTAGGGATAATCTAATTCTTGTAGGTGATGCGGCCCGACATGCAGACCCCATTACAGGAGGTGGTCTGACAACGTCGCTTGAAGGGGGAAAAATTGCTGGTGAAGTAATTGCCGATGCTGTCGATAAACAAATGTTTGATAAAGAAACCCTCTCTGCATATCAAGAGGGGTGGAAGAAAGCATTTGGTCAAAAACTACTTCGCAATTATGCTGTTAAAGAGATTATGCTTGATATGGAAGATAAAACATTGAATATGTTGGCGGACTCATTAAAAGATTATAAATTTGAAGAATTTAGTACCCTCAGCTTAGTTAAAGCATTGGTGCTGAAACACCCAACACTGCTTATAAAATTAAAACCTTTAATGAAACTTTCTGAAAAAGAAGCGTAAATAGGTAATAATATGAAATGGGGTTTAGTCTGTAGTTCAAATGTGAAAAAATCCCTTTCACTTGCGAAGGAGATTTATGAGTTTTTATCTGAAAATGGGGAAGTTTTTGCCGAAAAAGAACTTGCAGATCATTTTGAAAAAAAAGGATATACCCCATCAAAAATGAATGAATTATCAGATATCGTTGTCACGGTAGGTGGAGATGGTACTATCATTCGAACCTTAAAAGATGTTGAAAAACCTGTTTTTGCTATAAATTCTGGCGGCATGGGTTTTTTATCTGAGGTGGAATCAAAATATGCTATCAATGGTTTGAAGAGAGTTATTTCAGGAAATTACAATGTTGAAGAACGATCTAAGCTCCGCATTGATGTGGATGGAAAACGGTTGCCAGATGCTTCAAATGAGGTTACGGTTCAAACTGCTCAAATTGCTAAAATTATGTATTTTCAATTATTTGTTGAAAATGAACTACTGGAAACAATGGGTGCTGATGGAATTATTATATCAACTCCAACTGGTTCAACCAGTTATGCCCTTAGTGCTGGAGGACCTATTATGGACCCTGCGGTAAATGCTATGATTGCAGCCCCATTAGCACCATTTCGGCTTTCCGCTCGGCCTTGGATTATACCATTGAATAAGAAAATAAAAGTAAAAGTACTTCCAAAAAGTAAGGAAACAAATTTAGTGATTGACGGCAATTATGTTATCTCAGTGACACCTGAGAACATTATTGAGGTTACTGGTTCTGAAAAAAAGGTACGATTCATTCGGTTTGGAGAATCTTTTTATCAGATGGTTAGATTAAAGCTGGTGCGTTAGATTAATGAAATTTTTTAGATCAAAAGAACGGAAACAATCTGTTCAACCTGTTTCATGGAAAATTACTTCCTCTTGTTTATCAATGATTCTGGAAAGTGCAAAATCCGTCTACCCTAATGAATTTATTGGACTGCTTCGTGTTGAACAGAAGCACCCCCATACTATTTATGAAATCGTTTTACTTCCAGGCACAGTTTCAGGAAACTCCCATGCTATGTTACAGTTGCACATGCGCCCTTTCGATTTATCCATTGTTGGAACTATCCATAGTCATCCCTCTGGTTTTTATTATCCTTCTTCTGCAGATCGGCAATTATTTCAAAAATATGGGAGAGTGCATATGATCGTTGGTTATCCATATTTAGAAAAAACCTGGATGGCTTATGACAGTTGGGGAAATCAAATTCCTATGACGGTTATATAAAATCGAAAGCTTATTAATTCTTTATTGTTGTAGTACTGCAAGGTGAATTTGATAGATGGCTGGTTCTCCAATTGATATTGTCATATTTGCACCAATTGCACCAATACTTGGAGTGCTGTTGTTTTGGTTCATTCAGTTATTGTTTATTGAGAGCCAAAAATATTTTTTATCACAATTAAGCCACAATCACGAACCATTGTGCCGTTTTACTAATTTCATTGGCATTTTCTTTCAAACCATTTGTCATGCATTAGGATACACCGTTACCAAACACGGTATTGCAGATTTTTACTTAAGTGTTCATTATGGCAAAGTAGCACCTAAAAAAGAAAAAACAGGTTTATTTAAATGGCTTAGTAATGGTTTTTTATTTCTTGGGCCTTTTTTTATTCCATCATTTCTTCTCTATATTTGCCTCTTTTTTTTAATGCAACATGGTTTTGTAATTACTATTCCTTCTGAATTTGAGGCAATAAAATACACCTTCGCAGGTCAACTAAGTACTTTTGGAGCAAGTTTATACTCATTTTCAATTCAATTCTTTTTATTTCTAGGCACTATTGATTTGATGCATCCTGCACACGTTGGTTTTCTTTTATTATTTATCATTTTGGGACTAGGTATAAGACCAAGTTATATTGGAGAAAAAACCTTGAAAAAGGTTGATATTTTCTATGATTTAAAAAACATTAGAAACGAACTCTTACATCAACCTTTATACATCATTTTATTTTTTTTATCTGCGTATATATTATTTTATATTTCTGTGTTATTCAACTTAGATTGGTATGTTTCAGTGTTTTCGATTTTTGGTTTTCTGTCTATTATAGCAATAACCTCTCTTCTTTTTGCTCATGGCCTCATATTTTTTATTAAAATAACTGACCTAATACCCGGTGTTTACAGGATAATTGCCATCCTCACTTTTCCAGTGATATATGTACTTTTTAGAGTATTATTTTTCTTCTATGCAGTACCTAATATAACAACTATCTCACTAGGACTAGCACTCTTAATAACAGCCAGTATTATTATTTTTTTCCTATGGCAATTAACCAATACATTTAAATCTAGTAAAGTGATGAAATCACGGAACAAAAATAAATGAGTGGATGGAAGATGGACCAAGAAGAGATGTTAGATTGTGAAAATATTGAAAAAATACTTTCTCCTCATCCGTTATCCTTTATGGGATTACAATCATTATGTATTTTTTTAATTGTTTGGGGCCTTATAATAGGTTGGCTTGTTAATTTCTCAGATTACAAATCATTATTTGCAAATCCAATTATCATTATAGCTGTATGGAGTGTGGGTCTTCTTCTCGTTGGTATTATTGCCTCAATATTAACCGTCTTATGGAGGATTTTTTTCCTTTATTTAGCAATTGTGATAGCTGGCGTTGGCCTAGGAATATGGCTTGGATGGATTGAGTATGCAACCATTTTTTACCCCATGTATACTGTAATCATTTCAATTGTTGGTTTTCTATTTGTTGAATTGTTCAGACGGTCCCATAAGTACATTATTACTAATCAGAGGATAATGTTTAAAGGCGGTGTAGTAACCAAGGAAGAACGTACACTTAGATATGACAAAATTACAGATATTAATTCAAAACAGGGAATACTTGGCCAAATATTCAGTTTTGGTACAATTATACCTATCAGTCAATCAGGTTTTGGTCTTGGAAGCGATAGTTCTTTTGCTGCTGGTGGAATTGCTGTAGGTGAAAAAAAGGGTAAATTCTTTGGACTTTTTGGTGGGGGAAAAGAAGTGCAAACTCCTAGAACGAGAAGCTATTATGAATTGCATGGTGTTTATCCATATAAAGAAGTGAAAAAAATAGTCGAAAATCTGGTACAAGGTAGCGTTATCACACCATATCAACAAGAACAAGTAAAATTCCAGGAACAACAAGTTGATCTTCAGAAGGAGATGAGAGACTTACTAAAAAAGCAACAAACTATGATGAAAAAACCAATGGACAATACTGAAGGATTTAACGAAGAGGAATAATTTCGTTTTCAATATTTCTTATTTTCCTAGTTTCATGTTGATAGTATATATAGTTGAATAGTTATTTTTTTAAAGTAAAACGTAATTTGCCAGAGATTATGGTACCAAAAAAAGTATTCTTCACAAAAGGTGTTGGTTTTGCCAAGCACGATTTGCAATCTTTTGAATTAGCGCTCCGTGATGCAGGCATTGAAAAATGCAATCTTGTGAATGTATCTAGTATTGTCCCTCCAAAATGTGAGATTGTCTCAAAAAAGAAAGGCGTCGAATGTCTGAAGGCAGGGGAAATTACCTATTGTGTCCTATCGAGAAACTCAACCAATGAACCGAATCGATTAATTGGTGCAGCAATTGGTGTTGCTACCCCTAAAAAAAGAGAATCGTATGGTTATATCTCTGAGCATCATAGTTTTGGAGTTTCTAATAAAAATTTAAGTGATCATGTTGAGGACTTGGCTGCAACTATGCTTGCTTCAACTCTTGGATTAGAATTCGATCCTGACAAGGCATGGGATGAGCGGAAACAAGAATATAAAATGAGTGGTAGGATCGTTCGAACCCAAAGTGTTACTCAAACAGCTCGTGGTGAAAAGAAAGGTATGTATACCACAGTAATTGCTGCTGCTGTTTTTATAGATTATTAATATTTTATTTTCTTCATTATTAATGAAAAATAATAATTTTTTATGCGTTTTAAATGTAAAATATGAACGTTTTTTTATTTTCTTCATCAAAAAATTGCAAAAACCTTTAAATACGCATGTATTACACCTATTTGAAGAATGCTATTTAATAGCGAGGTGAGTTCTGTTGATTGAAGAGTTTGTAAAATGGTTTGAAAATCTCCGTATTGAAGATGTTCCATCTGTTGGTGGAAAGAACGCTTCTCTTGGAGAGATGATTCGGAATTTGGGTGATAAAGGCGTATCGGTCCCTGGTGGTTTTGCTGTCACCGCTTATGCCTACAAATATACGATGGAAAAAGCAGGTATTGATTCACAAATTAAACAGATTCTAAGTGATTTAAATACCAATGACATCCAGAATCTATCCGAACGCGGGGAAAAAATTCGAGAACTAATCAAAAACACCCCCATACCTGAGGAAGTATCTAGTGAAATCAGTAGATATTACCGGCAAATGGAAGAACGCTATGAGAAAAATGTTGATGTTGCAGTGAGAAGTAGTGCTACAGCCGAGGATTTACCTGACGCGAGTTTTGCAGGACAACAGGAGACGTTTCTTAATGTAACCGGTGAACAAGAACTTTTAGAAAAAGTAAGAGAATGCTTTGCATCGCTTTTTACTAATCGAGCAATATCATATAGGGAAGATAAGGGATTTGATCATTTTTCAGTCTATTTATCTGTTGGCATCCAAAAAATGGTACGATCTGATCTTGCCTCATCGGGAGTAATGTTTTCAATTGATACTGAGAGCGGATTTAAAGATGCCGTGTATATAACTGGCGCATATGGGCTTGGTGAGAATGTAGTCCAAGGTGCCGTAAATCCTGATCAGTTTTATGTATTCAAACCAACCTTGCAGCAAGGTTACAAACCAATTCTTGAGAAAAAACTTGGTTCTAAAGAAAAACGTATGATTTATGGAGAAACCGGAACCATACAACAAGAAGTAAGCAAAGAAGATGCATCTCGTTTTGTCATTTCAGATGATGAACTATTAACTCTTGCACGTTGGGCAATCATCATCGAGAATCATTATCAAAAACCCATGGACATTGAATGGGCAAAAGATGGTAATACTGGAGATCTATATATCGTGCAGGCCCGACCAGAAACAGTTCATTCTCAAACAGACGTGGCAAGTCTAGAAACATATGTGCTTGATGAAAAAGGACCAATCCTCGCTCAAGGAGAAGCAGTGGGCAGTAAAATCGGGCAAGGAAAAGTGAATGTGATTGAATCAGCATCAAACATTCAACAATTTGAAAAAGGACAAGTGTTAGTTACTGATATGACTGATCCTGATTGGGAACCAATTATGAAAATTGCAGGAGCAATTGTTACCAATAAAGGGGGACGGACATGCCATGCTGCGATTATCTCAAGAGAGCTTGGTATTCCCTGTGTTATTGGATCAGGTGATGCAACACAGCGGCTTTCCACCGGTCAAGAGGTGACAGTTGATTGTTCAGAGGGAACCGGAAATATATACGACGGAATGCTGCAATATCATATTGATAAAGTAGAATTGGACACCATTCCAAAAACAAAAACAAAAATCATGATGAATGTAGGTGTTCCAGAAAAAGCATTCCAACAGGCAAAATTACCAAACGATGGTGTTGGTCTTGCTCGGGAAGAATTTATTATTAACTCCCATATTGGAATTCATCCAATAGCATTACTTGAATATGATAAATTAAAACAAATCGCAAATGATAATCCAAAAATTGCTGAGGTTATTCAAAAAATTGATGAACGAAGTGCCGCTTATGATGATAAAATTACATTTTTCATTGACACATTAGCATGTGGAATTGCAAAAATTGCGGCAGCGTTTTATCCTAATGATGTCATTGTGCGTATGAGCGATTTTAAAACCAATGAATATGCAAATCTGATTGGTGGATTTCTCTATGAACCAAAGGAGCATAACCCCATGATTGGTTGGCGTGGTGCTTCACGATATTACGATGAAAAGTATAAACCAGCATATGGTTTGGAATGTCATGCAATCAAAAAAGTCAGAGATGTAATGGGACTTACCAATGTTAAACCAATGATACCTTTCTGTCGAACACCTGCTGAAGGAAAAAAGGTCATTGAAGTAATGAATGAATTCGGATTAAAACAAGGAGAAAACAATTTAGAAGTATATGTGATGTGTGAAATACCAAGTAACGTTGTAGTTGCTGATCAATTCTCCGATATATTCGATGGATTTAGTATTGGATCTAATGATTTAACCCAATTGACCTTAGGTTTGGACCGGGATTCTGATCTTATCAGCCATATCTTTGATGAGAGAAATGATGCAGTGAAAAGACTGGTATCTCAGGTTATTGAAACAGCCCATTCCCATTCGCCACCTAGGAAAGTTGGTATCTGTGGTCAAGCACCATCTGATTTTCCAGAATTTGCTGAATTTTTAGTGGAGCAAGGTATTGATAGTATCTCATTAAATCCCGATACTGTTGCAAAAACACGATTAAATATTGCTGAAAAAGAAAAAGAACGGGCAGTTACTGCCTAATTTCTTCTTTTTTTCATGAAGGTTTTTTAAATACCTATCCTTTTATTGTATTATATGCAGATTATTCCTTATATTTATTTGACGGAAACATTTGAAAAAACCATATTACCTACTCTTGATTTGCAGGCCTTAAAAGAAAAACATAAATTTACTGATTTGTATATTATTGATAAAATGGGAATCGGAAAAAACCGTCCTCGTTTCTGTTATTATCAACAATATGCATCCCTGTTTGATTTATGGATTGATGCCGGCCCAC
>CAZWQV010000007.1:0-42844 GCA_964636235.1 uncultured Thermoplasmatales archaeon | reverse complement strand
TCTCGCCATAAGTATCCTGTTTTGAAAGACTTTTAAAAATCTCTGTAGGAGTAACCCCTGCTGAGGACATAGCCGCAACAAAATTTAATGCATATGATAGATTAACATCAATTTGCTTTCCTCTTGCTTTCGCTTTACTAACTGGAATTTGTAAGAATATCATATATGTAAGAGTCATTAAAATCAATGGAAGAAGCATCATGATAAAATCAAACGGAAACGGAGGAGTAAATGAAAATAGTGGGAAAATTAATAGCCATAAAATGAGTATACTAGCACTTGTAATAATACCACTAACGATAGTATAAAGAATCACCACAGATAAAAACGCATCTTCTCGAATGTTCATATGAGCAGAGCGAAGATTATTTCTCAATGATTCACTCACATGTCTTCTAGTAAAAGCACCAAACCATTGATACGCTTTTTTCTCAAGTTTTTTTAACATTATCTCTTCACCATCTTTTCTTTATTTTACCGCTTTATTTTTTTTTAAAAATCGAGCTAGAAATCCACCTGATTGTTCATCATCCTCATCAGATATGATATTATTATCTATATCAATATCCATTGAAATATCCAATAATGATTGAGCAAATGGTACTGCCTCTTCAACAGCCCCCTCACCAATATTAACCCCAACTGATCTTGAAGGTGGATGTTGAATTTTTTTCATCATCTCATTAGGAGTCTCTTTATATGTTGATATAATGTTAGATACTTCAATAAAATCTCTTATGTTATGTTTGTTCATCCATTGAAGAATCTGCTCTCGCTGACTAATTTCCTTCACCATATCATTTTTAGATACATCAATTTGATCTCGGATTTTTTCAAGAATAAAACTTTTTCCAGAGTAAATAAATTTATCTTCTACTGGATCCCATTTAAAAACCGAGTTCGTTAAGAACTCATTAGTCTCAGCATCAACAGTAATAACCTCAACGATTTCTTTACAACGGCGAATAGATTTATCCTTCATTTTTACAATGGATTGTAGTAATACAATATCCAGAGATTGCATCATGTTTCTTGGAACATTTATTGGCTTTCCTTCCAATCGATGAATCAAAGATTTCATTGAATCTGCATGCACTGTTGAATAGGTGGTATGGCCAGTTGCCATAGCTTGAAACAACACATATGCTTCCTTGCCACGTATTTCACCAACAAGTATATACTCTGGTCGTTGTCGCAGTGCAGCCTTCATTAAATCGAATAAATCAATCTCGCCGATGTGATGATTATTCATTACTTCTCCAAAACCAGACCGAGCAACTCCAGGAATCCAATTAGGATGCGGAAGATTAATCTCTCTTGTCTCTTCAATACTTACAATTTTTGCTTCACGAGGAATAAACAGACTCATGGAATTAAGCAGACTTGTTTTTCCACTTGCAGTACCTCCTGCAACAAGTGCATTATATCCATGTTCAACGGTTATCCATAAATATGCCAGAACCTCAGCTGATACGGTCTTGAAATTAATTAAATCAATAGGCGTGATTGGATCTTTTCGAAATCTTCGGATAGTAAATGTGGACCCCTTGGTTGTAATTTCACTACTCAATGTCATTTGAATACGTGAACCATCTGGCATGGTGGCATCCAGCATAGGAGTTGATACGCTTATATGCTTGCCACATTTCTGGGATAATTTCACCACAAATTTTGATAATTCATCTTCAGATTGAAATATTATTGATGATTCTAATGAACCATAATTTCTATGATGAATAAAAATAGGAGTGCTAGAGCCATCGCAGCTGATATCCTCAATATATGGATCATGCATTAAAGCATTGATAATATCATAACCAAGGAAAAATCGTTTGAGATAATACATGATCTTTTTTTCAAGTAAATCATCTAGATTAATATCATATTCTTTAATGACTTGCTTATAGTGATTGTAAAGAAATTGTTCTGCATCAGAATTAAGTTCATCCAAACGAATAGTAAATCGATTCATCAGTTCTTTTTGAATGAACATTAAAGCTTTTTGTTCATCTTCTTTTAAAAAAGGTTCAAGAACAATATATTTTTTAGAAACCGTTTCAATATCTTTTACAATAGAAATATAAACATAAGGTTCCTGAATAGGATAAAAATCAATTTCTTCTTTTTTAAAATCATCAACCTGCAATGGATTTTCACTATTACATACTGGACAGGTAAAAGTATTATTATGAGTATTATGAATTTGTAATCGCGCATTACAATGCGTACATAATAGACTATACTCACTCATTATGAAGCCTCATGTATTTTTTCTAGAATTTCATCAGGTTTTTCCAAATAATTAGCTGTAATGGACGCAACTTCATCAAAAACATGAATATTTTTTGTAACCATCCATTTCAGAATTTGAGCACGTTGTTTTAATTCATTTAAAATTTCTTCTCGAGCGATATTTTTTTTCATTCGAATTTGATCTAATATGAAACTTTTCCCAGAATATTGAAACTCATCTTTTATAGGGTCCCATCGAAATACCTCATTGGTGAGAATCTCTTTTGTGGTCGGATCTATATCAATAATTTCAATAATCTGTTTCGTTCGTCTTACCCGTTTATTTTTCACCTTTGATATTGTTTGAATGCAAACTATATCGAGAGATTGTAGCATAATACGAGGAATATTAATTGGTTCTCCCTCTAATCGATGAATCAAGGATTTCGTTGAATCAGCATGCACCGTTGAATAGGTGGTATGACCAGTTGCCATAGCTTGAAACAAAACATATGCTTCTCTTCCTCGTATTTCACCAACTAAGATATATTCTGGACGTTGCCTTAATGCTGCTTTCATTAAATCAAATAAATCAATTTCACCAGTTGGTTTTCCATCGACAATTTCTCCTGAACCGGTACGAGCAACACCTGGAATCCAATTTGGATGGGGAAGATTAATCTCTCTTGTCTCTTCAATACTAACAATTTTTGCTTCACGAGGAATAAATAAACTGACGGCATTAAGGACACTTGTTTTTCCACTTGCAGTACCACCTGATATCAATGCATTTGACCCATATTGAACAGCAAGCCATAAATATGCCATCATTTCATGAGACATAGTATTAAATTTGATTAAATCAGCAGGAGAATATGGTTGTTCCTTGAATTTACGAATAGTAAATGTTGAACCTTTAGTACTCACTTCAGTACTTAAAGTCATTTGAATACGTGAACCATCTGGCATGGTGGCATCCAGCATAGGATTTGAAATTGAGATGTGTTTTCCACATTTTTGAGCAAGTTTTACCACGAAACTAGATAATTCTTCTTCATCATCAAACACAATGTTACTTTGAACAGAGCCATAATTTCTATGATAGATAAAAATCGGTTGTTCCGCGCCATCGCAGGAAATATCCTCAATTCCTGCAGTATCTTTCATGACGGGATCAAGAATATTGAATCCTAAATAATCTCTTCTTAGGTAATAGAGTATTTTTTGTTTGGATTGAGCAGAAACGTTTAGAGAATAATCTGATATAATTTCAGATACCTGCTGATTTAATAATTTTTCAGGTTGTTGTAATTCCAAATCATCAGTATCGATAGGAATAATTTCATATACTTCATTAATAAATGATAATAATTCTTTCTCCAAATCATCTAATTCAATTTCGACAACAATGTATCTTTTTTCTTTTGTTTCATCATGCTGTAGAATATAAGCATATGCAAATGGTTTGATAAGTGGATAAAAATCTATTTGTTGCCATTCATCATTATTTAACTGTTCTTTTTCTAAATAGAACTTTTTCAATTCTTCAATCTGTTGATCGGTTAAAGACAAAGGTGTTTCATCAGCCAATTCTACTGTTGCGATTTTTTTAGGGATATCTGTTTTCTTTTTCTTAAACAGCGAATGAGAGTTTTTTTCATTTGATGCTTTTTTCTTTTTTGTTTTCGTTTTTTCCTTATGTTTTAAAGAAATCGTTGGTTTTTGTTTCGTTGGTTTTTGTTCACCAGCAAGGTTTTCAGTTACCTTTTCCGTTGTGCCTATATTATTCTGATTTTTAAAGGAGGATTTATCAATAACTTCACTGATTTTCTTTTCAATGTCATCATCAGAGGAAATATCTTTTATAATGGCTTTTTTATCATTTGTATCATCTTTTTCTTGAGTACCTCCTTTAGAGAATATAGAAATAGATGATTTCTCCGAAGATTTTGATGATGCTTTCTTTTTTAAAGGATTTATTTTTATGTTAAAACCAATCTTGTTAGTGTCTTTATATTTTGTATTGCTACGTTTTCGATTGATATTCCTGACAGCTTTTGCCATTTCTTTCCTCCAACTCAAAGATTTTTTTGCACTAACAAGGATGAGGTACCACTGTTTTGCATCCCTTTTGATTTCACTAGAAAATAATCTTAATCAATAACTTCCCATCATTACTCCATTATAAAGTATATTTGAATTAAGCTATCTCTAGTGCAAACACCATCCTTCAACAAAAAACTAATCATTATTAATTATTTATAACTTTCCCAATTTTTATAACTTCGAAACGTATCCATAAATTTTATAATAACGTTCCCGTTGTCAGCAACAAATTACTGGGCCTGTGAGGTAGCTTGGATATCCTATTGGCCTTCGGAGCCAGTTACCTGGGTTCGAATCCCAGCAGGTCCGTTTATATTATAAAAAATAGTAGAGTGAAATTAAGAATCGTCATCTGAAAAATATGTTTTCGATCTTTTTTGCTTCTCAGTTCCCATTTCAGTAACAATATTAGGTACTTTTCTTTCTTTAACCATTTTCTGAAGCTTACTTGTGATATTTGGTTTTTTTATTTTTTCTTCTTCAATATTTGGCATATAATTCCACTTCTAATAGATACTAGCTGGAATTTTCAAATTATAGTATTCGTTATTTTTTTGTATAGATGATCTATCGAGTTTCAATTAAATTATAAGAATTTAAACATTAATCTTATTTTTCAAGGATTTTTCATCAAATTTCAAATTTAAAAAGGTATATATTCATTAACCAATGACTTTTTAGAATGGTTTAACAAATCAAAGCAGTAGAAACGTTAATAGGAGATGTGGAATGAGTTATGAATAATTATGAAAAAAAAGTACTTGAAAAATGGATGAAACAAATTAAATCAGGTGAATTAGATCCAACCGTTCTGGGTTATGATAAAGATCCAGAAAAAGCCATCAAGACGATTCAAAATCAACTCAATAATTACAAAATAAAATAACCTTGCATTTAGAAATTAAAATACATACTGCTCATACATTGGATTTAACAAAAATCAAAATAAAAATGATCTATTGATATAAAATGCATTTTACATCTTATTTATCCAATATTCCCTGTTTTCCTATTTTATTAAACTATTTTTTCTTTTTTATCACGATTAATGCTTAAGAATTATTAAAAAATTATCATATGTATAGCAAACTATGAGTAAAAAACCAATCAAATCATAAGTGATGATATGAATATTGAAAAATTAGCCAGTATAAATGGTGAACCCGTTATCGTATTCGTTCGATATGGCTTCAAAAAAAAGACTGAAGAAACTCAGAGTTATAATGGAATTCTTATTAATTCAGATTCTATAGGAATATTATTACAAAGACCCCTTGAAAATGAAAAAAACACTTTTGAAATTATATTTTTTCCATGGCATAATATTGACGCAATTAGATTTAGAAAAAACCATGACAAAAAACATTTGTAGGCTGAAGGAAATAGTAAATGTTCAGTTACTGAACAATTTTTTAAATGATATGAGGAAAATAAAATGGAAAATCAAAAGCAATTAGCGGCTAATATAGAGAATGAATCAAATGAATTATCCATTCTTGATGGTGCTAGTGCAAATGTTCCTATGTTTGCAGGAGAATTAGAAACACAGCGAAAAATTGCAGCTGATGCAAATTATCCTTTAGAACAACGTTTGGAAGCATTTGAAGATATTATCGACTCTGAAATTGGTGATACAAATATGACTAGAGCGCGAAATATTGAAAGAGAATTTGGTATACGTCAGATCTATTTGAAATTTGATGGAGGTAATCCAACTGGTACCCAAAAGGATAGGATTGCTTTCGCACAAGTTCATGATGCATTACGAAGAGGATTTGATACTATTTCAGTGGCTACTTGTGGAAATTATGGTGCCGCTGTATCTCTTGCATCATCCATCGCAGGAATTAAATGCGTTATTTACATTCCAGAAACATATCATACTAAGCGAATAACTGAAATAACCAATAATGGTGCTATAATTAAACGAGTACCTGGAGATTATGAAAATGCAGTAAAAATTTCTCAGGAAGCATCCTTAAAAAATGAGTATTATGATGCTAACCCAGGTGGCGCCAATACCATAATTCAATTGAAAGCATATGGTCAAATATCCTATGAAATCTATGATGAACTTCGTGACGCACCTGCAGTAGTAGCCATGCCCGTTTCAAATGGAACAACTCTGGCAGGGATCTACAAAGGTTTTATCAGTTTATATCGAAGGGGAAAAACGTCAAGAGTGCCAATGATTGTAGCAGGATCAGCTTTTGGTAAAAATCCTATTATACAGTCTTACCTAAAGAAAGCACCTGTTTGTGAAGATCTCAATCCTGAGAAAATTCATGAAACAGCTATCAATGAACCATTGGTAAATTGGAGATCGATTGATGGTGATTTAGCACTTGAATGCATTAGAAACTCAAATGGTTGGGGGGCATATGCCACTGACAAAAGTATGGCAACTTATGCACGAATTATTCGTGAAAGAGAAGGATTAAGCGTTCTTCCAGCATCAACCGCAGGTCTCGCAGCACTTCTAGAAAGACATAAAAAAACCCCATTTGTAAATGATAGATATGTCGTACTACTTACTGGGAGAAAAACATAATGGCCGACTTTGAAGGTACTGCCATCATTTATTGTGAAGGGGCATTTGGAACTACCAATGGGAAAACTGCCCATGGATTAATGAGAAAAAGTCTCCGATATGAAATAATATCAGTTATCGATTCAAAAAATGCAGGAAAAGATGCAGGATTATTACTTGATCAAAAGAAAAATAATATTCCTATTCATGCTTCCATTGATGAAGCTATTAGTTATGCCCATGATAAAAAGAAACAGGTTACCCATTTTATTATAGGGTTAGCACCTGATGGGGGGCGACTTCCAGTACAGGCAAGAAGCGATGTATTATTGGCCTTACAACATGGATTACATATCGTCTCGGGATTACATGATTTTTTATCTGACGATAATGAGTTCATTAGAATTGCAAAAGCAAAACAGGTTACTATATTAGACATTAGAAAAACGCCACCTCATAATAAACTTCATTTTTTTTCTGGAAAAATTGAAGAAGTAGACTCTTTAATTATTGCATTATTAGGAACTGATTCTGCTGTTGGCAAACGAACTACCGGATGGGTGTTGTATGATGATCTTATAAAGCAAGGATACTCTGTTGAGCTTATTGGAACTGGGCAAACTGCATGGCTTCAAGGGGCAAAGTATAGCATTATTTTAGATTCTCTAATTAATGATTTTGTATCTGGGGAGATCGAACATGCGATTTGGAGTGCTTGGAAAGATAAAAAACCAGATATTATTTTAATTGAGGGGCAGGGAAGTTTATTAAATCCTGCCTATCCCGGCGGCTTTGAAATATTAGCTGCGGGAAGACCAGATGTCATTGTTTTACAACACGCCCCAGGAAGAAAAGAGTATGATGGATTTCCTGGCTATCCCATTCATCCCATTCTTAAACAAATAGAAGCATTAGAATGTATTTCGGGTAAACCAGTTATTGCTTTGACTATTAATAATGAAAATATTTCTAAGGATAAAATCATAGATGATTGTAGAAGATTAACTAGTGAAACTAATCTTCCTTGTGTTGATGTTCTCATGGAGGGATCGTACAAGGTAATTGCAGCATTACAACCATTTTTAAAACCAATAAAATTGGTTTAGGAGGCAGAGAAAATGAAAAATGCAAGAAATAATAATGATCTTAATGAATTATTTAATCAGTTATTAGTAATTGATAAATTGGAAGTTGGTCTTCCTCGAATTAGTAGAAATAAAGTCAGTGTACCTTATACAATTATTAAAGGAAATGAAAAAGACACTACTGATTTCATATATAAATTTGAAGAAAATGTATTTGATCCCACGAAACCAAGCACGATCAATCTTGCATCTTTGATGGGTGCTCAAATAGCATTCAATTATGGATTATTTTGTAAAAAGATAGTTTTCAATGGTATTTTTGATGCACATGATAAAAAATTTATTAAAGATATGATTGAAAATACCTCTAGAGAAATCTTTGTAATGAAAATACTG
The DNA here is from genome assembly GCA_964636235.1 of uncultured Thermoplasmatales archaeon. Taxonomy (GTDB): domain Archaea; phylum Thermoplasmatota; class E2; order DHVEG-1; family DHVEG-1; genus EX4572-165. The sequence goes on along the minus strand of CAZWQV010000007.1, from coordinate 34,495 downwards.
CAGGATAATCCTTTTTTAAAAAACTTATCAATAAATATCAAAAAAGTCAACAAAGGTCAACTATTCACTCAGTCAAAAATTATTTTCAATACAACTGGTAAATGTGATGAAAAAGATACCTGGTCTGTTAACCGATCGAAATATTGTGTATTATCAAGCGGTGGCAAGGATAGTCTATTATCGTTCTCATTATTAAATGAATTAGATGCAGATGTATATCCTTTCTTTGTCAATGAATCCGGAAGACACTGGTTTACTGCATTAAATGGGTATCGATATTTTAACCAACATTTTGAAAAAACAGAAAGAGTATGGACGAATTCAGATAGAGTATTTTCCTGGATGCTCAGAAAACTGACTTTTATCCGCCAAGATTTTGCTCAGATTCGATCAGATGAATATCCCATACGGCTTTGGACAGTTGCAATCTTTATTTTTTCAGTCTTACCATTGATCAAAAAATATGGTATTGGAAGAATCGTGGTAGGAAACGAATTTGACACCACCAGAAAATGTAATTATCATGGAATTCCGCATTATGATGGATTGTATGATCAGAGTCGTTATTTTGATAATATGTTAACCCGTTATTATAAGCAAAAAAATTGGCAAATGAGTCAATTTTCATTAGTGCGTCAACTATCTGAATTGCTTATTGAAAAAATTCTCATTGAACGATATCCAGAGATACAAAAACAACAGGTTTCATGTCATGCCACACATGTGAAAGATGAAAAAGTACTTCCCTGTGGCAAGTGTGAAAAATGTAGAAGAATTATTTCAATGATCATTGCCTTGGGTAAAGATCCTCAAAATTGTGGGTATACTTTGGAACAAATTGAAGCATGTAAAAAAGATATTGTGAAAAAAGGAATTCATCAAGAAAAACAAGGTATTGAACATTTGTTTTATCTATTACAAAAAAAACATCTTATATCACCTCATAAAAAAGGAAAAAAACATCCTGAGATTTTACAACTTCGTTTTGACGAAGAACAATCACCAACAAATACGATTCCTTTGGATCTACGAAGAGATTTGTACACAATTCTATTACACCATGCAAATGGTGCAGTAATAAAAAATGGGAAAATGTGGTTGTCAATTAATCCCTTATCTGATGCTCGGTTCTCAAATCCATATCCTTATGAAGGCCCAGTATCAAAAAACGAAAAAAATATTTCATCACCTTCGTCAAAAAATAAGCATCACACCATTTTTAGTCATCTAACATGGCCTGAAGCAAAAAAGATTTTAAAAGAAGTTGATCTTGCCTTAATTCCTGTTGGTGCAATAGAACAACATGGCCCACACCTTCCATTAGACACCGACGCATTTGACGCTGAATATTTGGCAAAACAAGTAGCTAATGCTTGTAGTGATCCAAAACCAATCGTTCTTCCGTTAATTCCTTATGGGGTTTCCTATCATCATGATGATTTTAGTGGAACGATAAGTATCAGTCCAGACACTTTAGCAAAAATTATTTATGAGATTGGGTTAAATTTAGCCCGACAAGGGATTACTAAAATAATTATTATTAATGGTCATGGTGGAAATACACCTGCTTTAAAATTTGCCGCTCAGCTTATCAATAGAGATGCAAATATTTTTACAACCGTTGAAACCGGGGAAACAAGTGACACAGATATCAATAGCTTAATCGAAACTGTGGGTGATGTACATTCTGGAGAAATTGAAACCAGCACTGCTCTTGCAACTAGACCGCACTTAGTTCATATGGATCATGCAAAAGAATACATACCTGATTTTTCAAATCGATATTTGGATTTTAGTTCTAAAAAAAGTGTTGAATGGTACGCTCGAACTGCTAAGATCTCACCAAATGGTACCTTAGGAAATCCAACCAAAGCAAGTATTGAAAAAGGGCAAAAAATATGGGAAATAATGATTAAGAATTTAACCGAATTTATAGAGCACATCAAAAGCATGAGCCTTGAAGAAATCTACCAAAGGAGATATTGATGCTGTAATGAAAATCACTGGACTAGACATCAAAGCAGTTGAAATGAAATTGGAACAACCATATACTATTGCATATGAAACCATTAGTTCAGTGACAAATATTTTTATTCAAATAAAAACAAATAAAGGAATTATAGGATATGGATGTGCAGCACCGGACAAGGCTGTCACAGGTGAAACGCCAGGATCTGTTCTGGATTCATTACATTTTGTTATCAAACCTTCTCTTATAAACAAAGATCCCTTTCGAATCATTAAAATCCTTGAAATGATATCAAAAAATATTCCTCATCAACCTTCTGTATTAGCAGCAATTGATATGGCCTTATATGATATTTTAGGAAAAGCAACTAATCTTCCCTTATGGATTCTTTTAGGTGGCTATCGCAACTGCATAAAAACATCTGTTACCATCGGAATTATGAATGTTGATAAGACCATTAGGGAAGCTCAACGTCTCGCAAACTTGGGTTTTACTTGTTTAAAAATTAAGGGAGGACTAGATGTCCATGAGGATATTAAGCGAGTAATCGAAGTAAGAAAGGAACTAGGGAAGCAAATAGAATTGCGGTTTGATGGGAACCAAGGATATGATGTTACTGATTCTTTATTATTTATTAATAAAACAAAACAAGCGCATTTAGAACTGATTGAACAACCAACTCCAAAAAACCAGCTTCATATTTTACAGCAGATAACAAGCAAAGCTCCCTTACCAATTATGGCAGATGAAAGTATCATGAACCTGCGAGATGCATTCCGATTGGCACGAAAAGATGTTGTTGACATGGTAAATGTTAAACTTATGAAAGTTGGAGGCATCTCAGAAGCGTTACAGATAAATGCAGTAGCTCGATCGGCCCGGCTTGAAGTTATGGTTGGGTGTATGGATGAAGCAGAGTTGAGCATTGCAGCTGGTCTTCATTTTGCGCTATCACATCCAAATATAGTATATGCCGATCTGGATGGTCATATTGGGCTTTCAAATGATTCCACAAAGGGTATACTTTCATTAAAAAATGGTATATTATATCCTTCAGCTCAGCCTGGAATTGGATTTATTCCAACAGAAGATTGGATATTTGATTAACAAAAAAATAAGATGATAGAAACAGGGCTTTATAATGCAAATTGACATCTATGCATGGGTATTATTACCTTTAATGATTTTTTTTGCACGAGTCTGTGATGTGAGCCTTGGTACGGTAAGGATTATTTTTATTTCAAAAGGAATATGATACCTTGCACCGTTTGTTGGATTTTTTGAAATTTTAATATGGTTATTAGCAATTAGTCAAATTATTCAAAATCTTACCAATAGATATTATTATATTTTTTATGCTGGAGGATTTGCATGTGGGACCTTTGCAGGTATCATAATTGAGGAATAACTATCTATCGGAACGGTTGCAATACGGATTATAAATCGAAGAGATGCAACTGAACTGATAAAAACATTACAAACAAAACATTTTGGTCTTACCGTAGTTGATGTAGAAAGTTCAAAAGGAAAAGTAAAAATTATCTTCTTAGTTATCAAAAGAAAACGGATCAAAGAAGTCATTGCTTTGCACCGTAAATATAATCCAAATTCATTTTATTCTATTGAAGATATTCGATTTGTCAGTGAAGGATTGCCACCAATGAGTCATTCCATAAAAGACAATGTGTTTTATACCGGATTTCCATCCAGAAGAAAAGGAAAATAAGATCTTTGACCTAGTTATGAAGCTGCAGTGATATTTTTCATTTGAATACCAAAAAATCGTAATCCCTCATAGCCGATTTTGGTCAATTCAACCGTTGTTTTACTCTTCTTTTGAACCCAGTTCAATTCTAATAATCTATCAAAGATTAATTCTCCTAATAAGGATCCAATATGTTCATAGGATATCCCAAATTCATTTTCCGAGCAAATGGTAATTTTTTCTTTACTGGATTGAATCAGATTATCAATACTGATTCCGATTAATTCTAATTCTTCATATCCTTTTTCTGTAATAACATATTCATTATTCTCTTTTTGAATTAGATGATGTTTTAGAAAATGATGCAGTATTACTTCTCCTAGTATGCCACCGATATGACCATTGCATAAATTAAACAGGCTTAACTCATTATTTGATTTCATATTTCATTTCTCATTATTTTTTATTCAGCATGTTTGCGATATTTTGTGAAGGAAGAAGGAAAATCTTGAGACAGCCATACGGAGCATTCTTTTTGTTATAAAGGCCATATATATCCAGAGAATCTCTTGATGATGATTCCTTCACAATAATAAATAAGAAACCATAAAGCTAAAAGAATTATCCTTGAATTCCATACTTTTTTACCATAAAAACCGTAAAAAATAAACATTAATTGATAAGAACGAAGATTAGCATCATATGAAAAAATCATATAATCCTGTATCCCTACTCATATCTAACTGCTTCAATAGGGCTCATTTTAGCAGCTTTCCAAGCAGGATATAAACTTGAAAAAATACCAACAATCATTGAAACGCTTAAACCTAGTGCAATTGCAGTAAAAGTTATTACGGGCTCTAGTGGCATTCCTCCACCACCACCAATATTTGAAAGTCCTGTGGCAACTGCTTGAGAACCAACAATCCCAAGAAGGATGCCCGCTGTTCCGCCAACGAGACTTAACAATAAGCCTTCAATAATGAAGATACTCATAACATCTTTATTGGTTGCACCAATTGCTTTCATAATACCTATCTCGCGAGTTCTTTCCATCACTGATGTTAACATTGTATTCATGATTCCTATTGATGCTACAATAAGTGCAATGGATGCAATAGCAAGTAAAACTGTCTGTAAAATTCCCATGATGCTTTGGATGCTATCTAAAATTGAAGACATAGTTGTAGCACTAGCAAATTCATCATCACCATGGTTTTCATTGATAACTCGTTCGATTTCATTGGCAATATTTTCTACTTCAGTGACATCAAATACAGTTACTGATGCAACATAAATATTACTTTCACCTGTCACTTTCTCAAAATCTCTAGATGTTAATAAAATGAGGTCATCAAGAGAGGCTACACCACCAAATCCTTGTTTATTAAATATACCATTAACAAAAAATTTTTTTCCATTTATTTTAATTCTATCTCCTATTGATATATCATTATCAAATGTGTCATGTGCAATATCATATCCAATGAGAACCTTACTTTGATCTCCCTCTTTTAAAAGGCTTCCTTTGGAAAGATCTTCATTTCCATATTGGATGTCCATTGATTCTATTTCCATCCCAGTTATGGTGGTCATTATGCTGTTATTAATGCCGTTAAAACTAACGCTTGCTATACCTGTTAACTGGGTATTAACTCCATTAACCCCTGGAATTCGTTTCAAATCATTGATATCTCGCTCGGTTAAATAATTACCAGTATCTTGAATTTGACCACTATTAAAGATTGAGAAACCTTCACCAACATTTACTATAATTGTATCTGATAACGATGATAGTTCTCCTTCTACAGCAACATTCATTCCTTCCCCTATTCCCATAAGTGCTATGATAGCCATAATGCCAATAGCTATACCAAGAAGTGTTAATATTGAACGAGAAAGTCGTTCTCGGATATTCTTATATGCTAAATTGAAATTATCCCTCAACATGTTCTTCGCTCACAATTCCATCTTCTATTCGTAACACTCTTCTAGCTCTTTTAGCTACCTTTGGGTCATGGGTAACAACGATTACTGTTTCCCCCTGATTGTTTATATTTTCTAAAATATCCATGATTTTATTTCCTGATTTTGAATCCACATTCCCTGTAGGTTCATCACCGAGAATAATAGTGGGATTATTCCCTAATGCCCGTGAAATAGCTACTCGTTGTTGTTCTCCACCACTCATTTCCGAAGGTTTATGATTTACTCTATGTGAAAGACCAACCATATCCAATAATTCTTTTGCTCTTGAGTTACGTGTTTTGGTATCAACTCCTGCAAACCCCATGGAAAGAGTAACGTTTTCTAATGCCGTCAAGGTTGGTATCAGATTATATTTCTGAAAAATAAAACCAATTTTTTCTCTTCTGATACGAGCCAGTTCATTTTCAGGTAACTTATAAACGTCTGTATCATCAATATATAATTTTCCAGTAGTTGGTCTATCAAGGCATCCAATAAGATTCATTAAGGTTGATTTTCCAGAGCCAGAGGGACCAATAATGGCAATATAATCACCTTGTTTTATTGCTATATCTGTTTTTTTCAATGCTTGAACTTGCAATTCTCCTTTTCCATAGGTCTTACTTAAATCTTTAGTGATTATGACATCCTTCATGGATTTTTCCTACCTTTTTTCCATCTCCAAAGGATGATTACAACTGCTAAAATAACAATTGCTACAATAATAATGATGCAAGTATTGAGCAGTTCCCCATTAAGTCCAGTTGTTTCTTCACCATTGCCATTTGTTGAAGATAAATAACTAGTTCCTTCTCCACTTGTAACAGAAAAACTATGATCGATGGTTGGTGTTTCGTAATATTCCCCTGCTTGTTTATATGAAACTTTAAACTGAATGGTATGATTGCCGTAATCAAGTTGATCTGTGTAAATATCAAAACTTGCTGAAAAAACATCATCTGCATCCATAGCTCCAATAAAATATTGTGATGGGATAACAGTTGCATCTGTTATAGGTGTTATAATAACACCTGTTATCGATTCTGTTTTTGCATTGTATACTTCAAGACCAATTCTTGAAGAAGATCCTTTCTTAATAGAGTATGGTATGTTTGTAAAAATAGGGGCAACATCAAGAATTTCAATAACTTCAATGGGTATACTATATGTTTCATAATGTCGATTATGACCATTTTTATAAGTGAGGTTTAAAGAGAGGATTTGTTCACCCATTTCAGACGGTGTTATGGCTAATTGTACTTCTTCTGATTCACCTGCATCTAAAGAACCAATAAAGACACTATTTGGAGTACAAGAGAAGTCGGTTTGATCAACATTTGAAAGAGTAACACCATCAATGGTATTTTTTCTATTATTAATCACTTGAAATGAGATATCAGTTGACCCTCCAATAGAAATCTCAGATGGAACGTCGTCATGAAGTATTGTAACTGTTTGATTATCAACTCGAACTGGAAATGGATATTTTACATCTTTATAATCATCAACATCAACTCTTATTGTTGGATAGTATAGACCTTCAGCGATATTTTCATCTGCAATTATTTTGAATGAAAGAGTAATACTATTTGCAGGGGACAAATCCCCAATATATGTATAGATTTGCTCTGCAGATATTGAATTAGTTCCATCGCCATCAGCATTAATCCACACCTTATCAATAGAAGCAGCTATGGTATCAATAACCTGATCTACAGCTAAATTATTGATGTAATCTGTATCAGTGTGTGTACCTGTTGCCTCGGTATTCGTTAAAGTTATGGATAACTCAGCTTCATCACCAGGCATTAATATTTGCGGATCTAATGTATAATCCGTAACCATTACTGTGGGATCTGCTTGAATGGTTGGTGTGATTTGTATTAAAAGAAATAATGTTATCATTACCAATAGTGTTTTCATTTTGCTGTTTATCATCTTTGACCCTCTTTTATATTATTTAAGTCATAAATACATGATTTTAAAATTTTTTTTACCTCATTGTTTTTCAATTTTGATTTATAGACTGATAACTTTTTTATTTGAATGAGTTGCTCAATAATTTCCTCATGAGTTATTCCTGCAATTTCTGCTATAAGTTTATTAAATTTTAAGAAATTTTCTTGCATTTGTTTTCCCTGTTTTTTTACATTTATTAAAATTTTTTTTCCTTCATCAGTTATCATAAAAATATGTTTTGATCGTTCACCAATCTGTTTTATTGTGATGAGGTTCTCTTTTTGCATTTGATGTAATAATGGATATATGGTTCCTTTACTTGGTACCCATGCACCTTCGGTTTTTTCTTTTATCTCTGCAATTAAATCATAACCCGTTTTTGGTTGTTTTTTAATAGAGTGAAGCGTATAAACGGATAATAAACCCCGTTGTTTTCCACAACTGGTATCGATATTAAATATCGTTGACATTACTTCCACATGGCCATTATAGCATAAATATGTATCGGTTTCGAACGGTATTAAATCGATATATACAAAAGGAAATATAAAAGATAATGTTTATTCTTTACGAATCCGCCTTCATACATATTACTGGATATAAATCCCCCACCTTTACCTCTCTCCCAATAAAGATGGGGGAAACCCCACTTTTACATTCATTATGAAATAGGAAATCCTTTATATCATATTCGATATATTTAAAGAGTAATTTTATTCAATAATTATTAATATTATATAATTATATTCAATAGACATTAAAATAAATAATATGCTTTAAAAGGAATAACCATTAATAAACTAATCAACATTATTCATAATACTCATAAGCATCAATAATATCTAAATATACACCATCAAAACCAGCCTCAATAATTCTGTTTAAGTAAGAATCATTATTTTTATAAATAATATTTTGCCATTCATCATACCAATATTTTACTTTATAATTACCTGGCCAGTTTGGATTTTCTTCATCAAGCCAATCAGGCCGATTACTATTCCATTCATCTTTCCAATAATATCGATAATCTTCTGCTTCACCTATGCTCATATAGGCTAAAACTAATCGACTTCCACCATTTTCCTTCAATTTCAAGGAAGAAACATTTTCTTCCGTTAATTGTTTATTGAAAAACAAATCAATGATTAGAATATCATATGATGTTTCCTGTAAGGCCTGAAGAAATATTTCCTTGGTATTAACCTCATGAGGATTAATCAAATATAAAAAATTCTTGGCATCTTTCAACTCGTCAATTGAACCATTATTCATTTTATAGGGTTCTTTAGGATAGATAGGAACACTATCAAGTTCCCGATGATTTGCTGCAAATGAAATGAAACCATACTCTTCATTGTTCTGATATGAACTATCAATATAGGATCGTGTCCAACAATAATCAGTAACCATTATCTTTTTATTTTGATCTTTTAGCAAAGTAAGATACGAAATGAGATAATGTGTAACATCATCAGGTGTTTTTTCATTATCATTATCATAACCATAGAATACTGATTCCTGTCCTACACCATCGATAGCTGAAACATATGATGTAACTAAATCTCCAATAGACTCTCCATTATCAGTAATTAATTCAACGCCATTTTGAGTAATAATAATGAAATTTGCATCTTTTTCTTTAGTATATGCACTAATATTTTGTACAAAATTTCTCATCTCTTGCCGATAATCAATTGTACTAGTACACCCTGAAAAAAATAAGGATAGTATGATAATAAGAATCATTACTGGAATTAATTTCATACATAATCCATTAACCTAAATTCACCATCCTTTAAAAACATATCATTTATCATGGAACCATATTACAATTGAAAAAAATAAAAATAATATGGATTATAAGATCATAAATATCCATATGTTCTAAAGGTAAAATCATACATTGATGGTAGATCTCTCCACAGCATGCCACTATCTCTTGTGAACCATAGACACCCATCGAAATATATATCGCCAAATGCATAGCCCCACTCATATCCATTGCTATTAGTAACATTATTGGGCGCTGGTGGTATTACAATATAATATTCAGTACCAGCAGTTACAGCAGTATTTGCAAAATCAATATCAAACCATTGCCATGTACCTGTAACTAACGATTTCGGTATCACTATCTCGTCAATAACCGCTCCATCAACAGATCCTTCTCTTAATTGAATAAGAATATCGAATTCGGGGATACCATATTTTCGCAAATAAAGATCCACGCTTGTAATGACATTGACATTTGGAGTGAAATTTTGTGCTGCACCCCAGTCTCCATCAACTGCATGACGAATAGGAAATCCCCTATCATATATACTCTGATTGATATCAATTGGATATTCAGCCTCACAATTAATCCATTCTACATATGCTGTATCAATATCAAGAAGTGGCGGTAAATCACCAATATAAGTAGTCACATAGACATGATTCAAATATCGAATGCCGCAATCACCCATATCAGCACGTAATTCTATTGTTACTTTTTGGCCAGGGCCAATAAGTGGAGCATGAGAACCATCAAAATACCAAATAAGCTCATTTCCATCCTTATAATCAGGTGCTCTAGGCTTGTAATGATTACCATCGGTTAATCCATCAGGAATAATGTCTTTTATGGTGACATTGGCGGGTTGATCATAATTATTGGTTACATTTATTCTAAAGGTACACCAATCATAACCATGTGGGCCATCAAGATCAATAATGATTCCTTCATCATTATAAGGACCGTTACAATTGTATTTTACCTCTTTTTTAACGGTCATATTACTCTGAATAACCGTTACATTTGCATCATCGGACATGCCAACTGGATAACCTGCAGGATCGTAACCTGATGCATTCACAATATTAATTAATAGACCTGATGCATTAGTATTAATATGGGCAATCAGAGTGATTGTCACCACATCAGATGGATTCATAGGACCAATATTATCCCATACAATTGTACCAGTTGGTCCTTCAACACCACCACTATCATCTGAAACATAACTCATACCTATTGGAAGCCAATCAATAACAGTTACGGGATTTAACACATTTATGCCAGTATTTTCCACGACAATAGTAAATGTCACATTTGTATTTGGATAACAGACCGTTTGATTAACTGTTTTTGTAACTTTAATATTTGGATTATAAACGGTAACATTAGCACAATCATAATCACTAACTGGTCCACCATATTGTGGAAAACCGGTTGCGTTAACATGATTAATAAGAATCTCTGAGGACGCATTCATTATTAGAGCAAGCATATGAATGGTAACATTCTCACCTATTCCTAATGGACCAATGCTCCAATTAACAAAACCATTTGTGTGAATGCCCCCACTGTCATCAGATATATAACTCACTTCATTTGGTAGCATATCTTCAACAAGCACGGGATCCAAAATACAATCACCTGTATTTTCTACAACTATGGTATAATTTAGAATCGTTAAAGGATGGGCAATGGCATGATTAACCGTTTTTGTAACTTTAATTCCAGGAGATAAAACTTGAACACTGGCTTCAGCACCATCTGCAACAAATCCACATTCGGAAAAACCTGTCGCATTCACATAATTATAGAGAGTGCTCTCAGCATTGTTATCGATATGACAAACAAGATGAATGGTGATATTATCGCTAACATTTAATGGTCCAAGCTCCCAATTGATGATATCCTGTGGATTTTCTATTCCACCACTATCATCACTTACATAACTCATTCCCTCTGGGATTAAATCATATATTTCTACTGTATAAAAATCACAATCGCCTGTATTTTCAACAACAATAGTAAATGTTACATTGGTAGATGGAGCACCAATTGTTGGAAATGCAGACTTTGAAACCTGAATCGCTGGTTTTATAATAGTAACATTTGCATAATCCCAATCTGTAACTACGCCCCCATCAGGAAGACCCGCTGTGACATTAACAATATTTGTTAAAACAACAGTTGCACCAGGCTGAATATGAACAATCATGGTTATATTAATGATATCACCCGGGTTCATAAGCCCTAAATCCCACCAGACCATATTACCTGGAGCTTCCACACCACCACTATCATCACTCACATAACTCATTTTATTAGGAAGATAATCATCAACAAATACTGGATCAAGGATACAATCTCCAGTATTTTCAACCATCAGGGTGAAAGTAACATTATGGTCAACAGAAGTAATTGTTGGATCAGCAGTTTTGGTTATATCAATATCTGGATGAATAATGGTAAGATTGGCAATTGCACTATCATTAACATCACCATAAATCGAATGACCAGTAACATTTACATGATTTACAAGAACTCCAGAGGATGCATTATTCACATGTGCAAGCATGTGAATTTCGAAAGTATCACCACTATCAAATGATCCCAAAATCCAAGTGATTATACCTGGGGGATCCTCAACACCACTATGATCGTCTGAGATATAACTAATGTTTTCTGGTAGTACATCAATAATTGTAACTTGAGTTAGCTGACAATCACCAGTATTTTCAATAATAATGACATATGAAACGTCAGCATTCGATGTTGTAACAGATGGATCAACGAATTTTACAATACTAATATCCGGATTTCCTGTTAATACCTCTGTATAAATTGTAGAATTACTTATAGCCAATGACTCGCATATTCCATCTTGTTCAGTATAACCGGCATTAGCTGTATTTTCTAATAAGCCTTCAGCATTTACTTTTACTCGAACCGCAATTACAATGAATATTGATTGGCCAATATCAAGGGTTATGTTATCAATTGTAATACAGTGATCCATCGCATCATATTGCCAATTGTCTTCATTAAAACCACTATAATTAGAATGAATATACATACTTGATGGTGTAAAAGTTACATTTTCTGGTAATATATCTTCAATTACAACATTTTCTAAAACCAGATGACCAATGTTTTCAACCGTAATAGTATAATTAAAGAGTTGATCCGGTTCAACAATTGATGGACTCACCTTATCAATGATTAATGGGTTGGTAATATTTAAGAAAACGGGATAGGGTAAAAATTGAATATTTTGAGTAAAATTCTTCGTATATATAAATCGTGAATAATCAAAATTAGTTATAATTCCTGAACCAACTTGTTCACTAGTGATGTTAAATGAATTATGCCAGGTGGAATTAAGAGATAAAGATTCTTTAGTGAAAGTTACTTTCTGGGTTCCATTGATGTAATCAGTATATGTTCCCCCATTTGTTGATAATATTACTATATTTTCAGGTAAATAATCTTCAATTGTAAGATTTGTTAAAATAATTTCACTGATTTCCTGTGAAATATTTTGAAATACATTTTCAATATCTGAAGGGGCTGGTGCATTGAAATACTTCGCTGGATCTGTTGCAATATCTTTCATTAACCATTGTGCATAAGAGGTAACCTCATTACAGTTATATGGATTATAACATGATTCACAGAGTGCATCAAAAAATCCAACTGAAAATATTGTGATACCGTTATTTTTTGCATCTGCTGCATTATTTCGTGCCCATAACACACAAGTGTTATTGTATGTTGGGCAATTTTCATAACAGAAATATGATTGCCAATTAAATTCATTAATATTTTGACTTAATCCATGAAATGAGGGACACCCATCACTAAATAATACGATAACAGGGACTGCACCTTCAGTAAGATTACCAAGTAGATGCTCTTTTGCTAATCGTAATGCATCACCTGTATTGGTACCATTTTCCCATGAATTAGATCGTAAATAAATATTATCAATAGAAGAGTTTGCTATTACTCCATCATCCGTTAGAGGTTGTTCAATGGTTGCTTGGCTACCATAAGAGACCACGCCCACTTTATCCTTGGAAAAATTTAATTCTCCGACAAAATTTTTTGCTGCTTCTTTGATATATGACAAGGTTGTATTTCCTTCAAAAATATTACTCATACTTCCCGATCGATCAATTACAAGAACAACATTAATTGGTGCATAATCGATGGTTGGTTCTCCTTCAACCGAAACATTGATGAATATAGTTGATGGTTCACATGGATGCATGTTTTTTGGTGCTATTTCTTTTGTCACATTAATCCATAGACCGTCCGAACGTTGATTACCAAATGTTTGTGTTGTAATTATTGGATGTTCTAAATTAAAATTCTTTTCATTTATATTTTCATAAAGATCTGCAATAATAGGTTCTTGACTATTATCTATTGATATATCACCAGAATAAGCAGCAGGGATGAGTGTGCTGCTAATTAGAGCAATCAGTGTACTGAGTATAATGAGTTTATTAATTGATTTTTTTATGAGGAATGATTTCCTTTCCATAGCATAACCCCCAAATGATTTCCCTCCCTTTATTTATGAGAAGGCGTATTATGTTAAATATAACTATATTAATATATAAAAGTTATTATTAATAAATTGAAAAATATTTGAATAATTAATGCGATTATAATAAAAAATATCTACATACTTATGTTTTTTAATGTCCTATTAATTTCAATTATAAAACACATCATAAGAAGACAAAAATTAAAGAATGAAAGAAAAATATCTAAGAAATCATGAAATAATTTATGCACTGAAATAATGCATGTTTGAATTAGAATTGTTAGGTGATTAGGCCACTTTTTCTTGTGATAAATTCTTCATTGAAAAAAAAATAGGTATTGCTTCAGGAATTGAAGAATAAAATTTATAAAAAAAATACTTAGAAGGAAAACTTATCAATAGAAAGTAATATTCATTTACCTATGTTTGAGAATCGAAGTAAGAAACAAAGGACGATAATCTATGCAATCATTGCTTTATTAGTAACATTTGTTCTTGTGTTCTGGCACTATTTACAAGGTTTTAATCCAACATATATTTTTATCGCAGCCATTATTGAATATATCTGTTTATTTTATATTCTCTATTTGCCATTGAAAATGTCAAAAACAAAGAAATAACTATTCTATTACGTCATTATGATTTTTTCTTTGAGTACCATAAAGATGATCCAGAATCAAATACATCTTTTCCATTTATCTTAATTTTCTTTAAATTTTTGATATGAGCATCTCCATGAACAGGTTCCAAAAATTCTAAATTTTTACAGTTTTCAAAATCATTGCATTCCCAACAACCATCTAATTCTTTTTTCGTGGCATATTTTCGAATATTACAAAAAGGAGATCCACCCCCATTTTTACATCCTTTTCTACATCGAAATTTTACCATTGCACCCAATACTTTATAGCAATCATCATAAGAAGCGAAATCTTTTCCAAAAGAATATCTTGAGATAAAATGGGCAAATTTATCATAATGAATCTGTCGTAATTCCTTCCGTAAATCTCGAGCCATATCTGGAATTATTCCGGTATAACCATGACAATCTTTACAATGTAAACCACAGGAAGCAATTAAATTAAGATTTTCTTGTTTCTTTTCCATATGAAACGAAATTATCCATTGATATTTAAGTCATGTTATGAATCCGAAAAAATTTCATTGCTTTCTTATTTTTTAAAAATAAAATAATGAGGTGGCCCATGAATGATGAAAGGAGGCAATAGATGAACGAGAACCGAGAAAATCACCTCATATAATTATATATATGCAACAATTATTTAAATCATTATCGATAATAAGTTCGTCTAATGTCGTATTTTTGCTAATTCTATATAAAGTTTATACAAAAATTGATTTTTATTTATTATTTAATAGTTATAATCTATTCATAATCTAATGACCAAGTATATCAACACTATTAATGACAACATCATCCACTGGCCAATCCTGCATAAATCCATATTTTGTTGTTGTTTCAACAGATGAAATAGCATCTAATACATCAAAACCCACAAGTAATGTTCCAAATGCTGCATAATTATCATCCAAATGTGGTTGTGCCCCATCACAAATAAAAAATTGACTGGTGGCACTGTTCGGATCATTTGTTCGTGCCATTGAAATTGCCCCATCAACATGTCTTACATCGGGATTAATTTCTAAATCAATCGTTCCAAATGGACTTTCAACATGGGTTCCATTTGCATAATAACCACCCCCCTGAATAACAAAATCATCAATCACCCGATGAAATACAATATCTTTATAAAACTCAATATGTGCTAATTTTATAAAATTTATCGCAGTAACCGGAGTTTTTGTGGTATATAATTCAAACATCATCGTTCCTTTCGTTGTTTTCATAACTGCAATGGGATTATTCTGAATCGATTCAGCTGTATCCAATGATTGAAAATCACAGCGAATCCAAGGAATGTAAAAAGAAGAACCAAAAAAACTCTTATAACCAAAAATAACGTGAATCGAGCCAGATTTTCCCCAATAATTTTGTTTAATTGTATCCATTGAATTATAAAAGGTAACGGGACGGTTTTCACCATTAAAAATATTCTGTGCAATATAATTGTCTTGTGAATTAAAGAGAATTAAACTTATCGCATTACCATGAAAATTATTTTTATACAGAAGATTGGAATAAGATGTGCAGAGATCAAAACCAAGGTCATTATTTCTTAATTCATTGTTATACACAATACAATCAGTTGACTCCTGCTGAATAACAATACCGCATTCACAATTAAGTATAATATTTGAGACAATTCGAATATCATCGGACCCATTGACAGAGATTCCATATCCTATATCATCAGTTGAATTTAAACCATTTTTGATAGTAAAATTCTCAATTAATATATCATCAATTTCATCAATGACTATCCCAGTGCCCTGTTGCTCCGCATCGATAATAGTATTTTGATTATCCTGCCCAATAACTGAAAGTGATTTATCAATATGAATGTGTTCGTAATAAACTCCAGAGTAAACAAAAACAGTATCATATGGTTGTGCAATATCAATTGCATCTTGAATATGTTGAAAAGGATATTCAAATGAGCCATCCCATGGCCCCATAATATTATCATCATTAACATAAATAATAGAGTCGGTATTCGTTGTACTTACAGCTATCGATGGTATAGTAAAAAATAAGAATACAAAAATGCTGACAATTTTTAATTTATTTATTTGATAACCCCCTTATAATTATAATAATAAATTATTTCATATAAAAAATATTCCATATTTAAATCACTAAAAAGAGGAAAAAAATATAATTAATTAAAAATAAACAAATTATCTTAATATTAACCCCTATTTCAATCACTAACTATTGAAATAAGAAAATCTTCAAGATTATCAAATATTCTATCAAAAATAGAATAATGATATGTGTTCTTTTTTTCTTCTTCAATATTCCAAGATTTTTCACAGATCAGTAAATTAACCCCAACATGCTTCCAACAAGCATCAAGTACCTTATCGGTATTATATTCAGTTCTTCTACTACAAAGCTCAATAGTATAGGCAATTATTTCATGTTCCCCATATAACCAATTCTCAGACGAACCAGGTGTTCCACAATACTGAGGAACAACATATTCACGATCACCATATTGACCATATATCTTTAATTCATATCCATTAATTTGCGATATGCTAGCACCTATCGATCTAAACAATGCTTCATGTGGTGTTTGCCTACTTGTATGCATCCAAGGAAAAATCATCCATTCTCCATAATCATGATAAGACAGAGAAAGGCCAATATTATTATCTTCAACCAATGCTTTTATTGCCTTGGTTTCGTTTTCACAAAAAGGTTCTTCTCCCCGATAGGTCCAACTTTCATCATTAAGCAGATAATCAAGATAATAATCTTCAGGGAACAAATAAGGAATATTCCATTTATAACCATAATTTCTATTTAAATCAACACCAATAGATGTTACATGATCCGCAGTTCCATCAGAACCATAATTCGGTGCTCGGTTTTTCCTCCATTCTGCTTCCACTCCATCAGGATTAACCATTGGAACAACAAAAATCTTCGTATTATCAAGAACATTTGTTACTTGTTCTTCACTGGGGTCTTCATCGATTAAACCATCATTATCATTATCAACTCCATCAAAAGGATCTTCATTTACTAATGAATCATTATCATCATCAAATGGCTGCTGGTTATATTTATCGACAACATAATTAATAAAATAAATTAAAACTTCAAATGAAGGTTTTTCATTTCCATGATGAGCACCCATTAATAGTACCTCAGGTTCATTCTCATCGCTCATAACATTATCAGAAAAGGTAACCATCCAAATATCTCTTCCCTCATAGGTTTTACCAATTGATGTAAGTTTCATGATATCAGAGTGATTCAAAGCTAATTCTTGAAGTTCTCGAGTCATTTTGTCATAGGTATGATATTCATATCTTCCGGTTGTTGGCGCGGCAATTAAAGAATTATTATCTACTGAGGGAAGAATTAAATTTGTGCATAATAATAAAAATAAAACGAAAATCAGTACTAAATACGACCTATTAGTTCTCATACAAATCTAACCAATATTATATTAATCAATTTAATGAATTTAAATATTTTGCATATACTAAATGATAATCTCTTTAATATTGATGGTTCTTACGCTTGGGCTACACATTCATTACATAAAAATGAAAATAAATCATGTTTTAACATGATTTTACAAATTCGACAGGTCTCTGATTGTACTACATTAGTACCATTTTCAATTATGTTCTCAGCAGATTTTTTAATTTCCTTAAGCACCATTTCATTTTCAATTCGATTCTTCCCTCGTTTTCCAGACACATATTGAGAGACTGCAGCTGCTGTAACACCCAATTTTTCAGCGGTTTCTTTTTGATTCAGATTAAAATCTTGAATCATATGTATTGCAAATTCTCGCCGGATAACAGGTAATCCATTCCATACAATATATTCACATGGAGTTTCCTTCATAAATATGTTAATTACACACATCATTCTTAAACTTAACGGCGTTAAATTAATAATTACATTATTTTTTGATTCCACTAATTAGCAGTAAAAATATGAAATTTTCATAGAATAAATTAAGGTATTATTTATTTTAAATTTAAAGCACTTTGTAAACTCTTTTTCGCATTTGGTACTGTATCAAAATTATCAATTTCAACAGGTAAAATCCAAGTATAATCTGTGTGTTCCCAATCCAATCTAATCGAACTAATATTGCTTAATTTAACAAGAACTGGAAATACAATCCATTCCCGGTCAATTGAGCTATCAACGAATGAATAAGATTGTCCAATATGATATGATTGAATATCTTTTTCAATAATTCCCAATTCCTCATTTAACTCTTCAAATATCTTTTCCCTTATTGGTCTTTTTTGATCTAAATATCCTGCAACAGTATTCCATTTTCCCTTGTATGTAAGTACATCTTGACTTCTTTTCAAAAGAAGAATTCTATCCTTATATTGAACATAAATAGTAACAACTGGGGCAGTTTTTGCTTTAGTAAAATCTATTCGACCATCCTTTCGTTTTGGTAATGTCTTAGATAATCGATCTATAAGAGTAACATATGCTGATTCATCAAACATTATATAAAAAATAAGTGACCTTCTAATAAAAATTTCTGTTTTGTTTATTAATAAAGAAGAAAAAAAAGAAATCTTAATTATGTTTCCATTCAAATTTTACTTTTTTCCAATGGGGTAGTACTTTTTTACCATTCTTACTTTTATAACCTTCAACAGGAACTAGACGGAAACCATATTCACCAATTTTACTTCTTATCATTTTCATCACCATTTTATTATCTATTTCAACAAGTTTTTTTGATAATAAAAGTATTTAATGATATAGTGTTAAAACGGCAAAATGAAAATAAAAAAATAGAGATAATGTTTAGATGGCGTTCACTCTTCATTAGCTTTATCTAAAAATTTCTGTTTAATATCTTTTAATTTTAATTCCAAATAATATTCACTGGAGATAAAAAATGGATGTTTTAATACTCCTTTTTTAAATTCATCTTCTAATTCAACTTGAATATGATCTAATACGTTATCTGTTGTTTTACCAATTATAATATCGATAAAATCTTCAATATTTGGATTGTTTTCCTGGTTATCATACCACTCAAGTGCTTCTTTCAATATTTTATCTCTCACAGTTCCTCACAATTCCAATATACTAATGGCGTATTCATTTAAAAAATTATATGTTTCATGTTAAAGACATCTATATTTCAAAATTCTTCTATAAAATATTTATTGAATTATAATTAATATATTAATTAAAAACATATAAACAATATTTATAAATAATAGTTAACCAATCCGCCCCGTCATGGTTAACAATGGATTCTATTATTACCCTTAGCATCATGTTTGCTTATGTTCTCCTATTAGTCTCAATAGGCATAATTTCTTCAAGAAAAATTAAAAATTATGATGGTTTCTTTCTTGCTGATAGATCATTAAAAACATTTCCACTCCTATCAACTTTGACTGCAACTACGGTAGGGGGATCAGCAACCATAGTTGCTGGTGGAAGAATTTATGCACAAGGCCTGCCCGCACTTACTTATGATCTTGCAGGTGGCCTTGGATTAATTGTTCTTGGATTATTTCTGGCCAGTAAAGTAAGAAAAACAGGGTTATACACCCTTCCAGATATCACCGGCTCTCTTTTTAATAAAAACGTTCGACACGCTTCAGCAATTCTTATCGTAATTACTGAGATTGCATGGGTATCATTGCTTATTCAAGCGTGTAGTCTTGTATTATCGGTGGCACTCCCCATTGATTTTACTCAGATCCTCATCATTATGACTATTTTATTCATATCCTATACAATTCTGGGAGGTCAATATGCAGTTGTGTTTACTGATATTATTCAATTTATTGTCATGCTTATCGGAATTTGTATTTTAGCTGCTCCACTCTTATTTTTTGAGGCATTACCAAATATAGGTCAGTTAACCTCTACCACTCTATCATTTCCAGTAAACGAGCATATTGGTTTTATCTCAGTAACCTCGATTTTTTTTATGATGTTTCTTCCCCATGTTGTTGGTCCAGACATATATTCAAAAATATTATCAGCAAAAAATGAAACCATCGCAAAAAAAGGGGCAATACTCTCAGGTATATTCAAATTGATATTTGCTATAGCAATTGCAATAATTGCACTATCAGCAATTATCTTATTTCCAAATATGTCAGAACCAATTAAGGCAATACCAGTGGCAATTTTTAATCTATCTCCCTTTATCGCAGGTTTTGTACTTGCAGCATTCATTTCAGTAATGCTATCTTCTTCTGATTCATGTCTTCTATCAGCAGGAACCATTATTAGTGTAGACATATTAAAAAATAAAAACTTCAATATTACCCGTGCCGGAATTCTACTTGTTGGATTAAGTGCGTTGGCACTTGCGTTATATCTTAATGATGTATTGAAAACACTTGAACTTGCTTATACTATCTTTACTGCAGGATTAACCATTCCCATCCTGTTTGGGTTTTATAAGAAAAAAACAAGAGTGAATGCAACCGGAGCATTACTCGGTTTGATTTTAGGAGGAGGCATATCTCTTATATGGTTCTTTTTAAATAACCCTTTTCAGATAGATGCCATTATTATAGGAATGATTTGTTCCATTATTCCTCTGCTATTATTCAGAGATGCTAAAAATGAAAAATCTTATCCTTAAGTTATTATCAACAAATAGATTCATTTCAGGAGAAGAGATTGCCCATCAACTACATGTTTCAAGAACTGCAATATGGAAGCATATAGCCATGTTAAGAAAACAAGGCTATAAAATTGAATCAATAAAAAACAAAGGTTATCGACTTGTATCTACACCGGATATTCCTCTCCCTCATGAGCTGGAAAAAAAAATACAAACAAAAATAATCGGTAAAAAAATAGTGTATTTTCCACAGATTCATTCAACAAATACATATGCAAAAGAAATAGTAAAAAAAGATACTACCGATGGAATTATTATTGTAGCAGATGAACAAACAATGGGGAGAGGAAGGAAAAATCGATCGTGGGATTCACCAAAAGATGGTTTATGGTTATCAATTATCGTTCACCCAAACATACCACCAAATAATGGGATGATTCTTACCATGGCTGCATCTAATTCAATTGTTACTGCAATAATGAAAATAACTGGTTTAAAACCAATCATAAAATGGCCCAATGATATCCTTATAAATAAGAAAAAAGTTTGTGGAATTTTAACTGAGCTGGATGCAGAGATTGGTCAAATCAATTACGCCATCATTGGAATAGGAATCAATGTTAACAATAAGATTGATCCCCTGTTAGATTCTGTTGCTACATCACTGAAAGAAAATTTCGGAAAAAAAATATCTCGAGTAGACTTATTAAGTTCAATAATTAATCAATTCGATATCTATTATCAACAAATACTTGCTGATAAATTTACATCAATCCAGAATGACTGGCTTGATTTTTCAGGAATTATTGGTAGAACCATAGTTATTCATGGTGAAAAAGAAACTATCCAAGGAAAAGTAACAGATATCGATGAAACAGGATGCATCCTGCTTCAAACAGCTGATGGAGTGCATCGAATTATCACAGGAGACCTAGAATATATAAATTAATTCGGTCTTCCCTGATTGCTAAATCCATTATTTGGCTCAAATGGATTAAAAGCTGGATCTCCATATAAGGTCCGAACATAATAGGTCGGTAATTCCTTATCAACCTGTTTTTCTCCCCTCAACGCCTCACCCATACTATAATTATCGATAATTAAATGATTTTCAAATGTTTCTAAACCTGCTTCCTGACCTGTTTCTCTAGTTGCACCAACAAAACCATTACAACCAGCATGTAATAAGGTTATACCAATATTCATGCAAGGATACAGTCCATCAATCCGCCCCATAAGACATGCTGAGGTTAAAAAAATACTAGGCATGGTAAACTGCCAATTCTTTAAATGAGCAACATCAAACACTTTATTATACATATCAAACCCATATAACGATGGTGAAAACCAAAACCAATCAGCATGACCTAGATATTCATTATAATTAGCCCCTGTAAAAACATTCTCAGCATCTGCAAATTGCCTGCTATTTTTTAATATACCATAAACAGCAGTATCGAATCCAAATGTTTGTACTTTGTTAGCATATGGTATCTGATGAAAGAAACCTCCAGTTTCACCAAAGCCTTCCCCATACATAAAATCAAACTTTTGAAGAGAAGATGAAGCCACGTCCTCAGATTTACAAAGGTTTTCATAAAAATAGGTTCTACAAAGAAGTAAGGATGTATCAGACAGATTATATGCGATAATTCGTCCAATTGATAATGAATCATTTATCATATAGGGGTTATCTGATGGCAGTCCCTTTTCAGGTATTCCTGGTTGACTTGGAGAATAATAATACATAGGAATCATATTAGTATCTCCAAGAATACCTAACCATGCTGGACCATCTAGATATCTAGTAAGAAGTCCTTGTTTATCGATTATATTTAATTGTTTTTTAAGATATGTTACCATGTCATTTACTTTTCTATTATTGTATTCATGAAGATTTTTTTCATACCATGGTCCAGTTGCATATCCATTAGCAATTGATTCGTATCCCTCTGAAAAAGGGGAAAATGATGCATTGCTAACGACAATACCACCATGAACACTTGCAATATAAGGACTCAAACTTGAAAGTGATAACACTCTTGGAAAATGTGGCGATGCTAATGCAGCGAGTTGAATCGATATGTTGATAGCAAAATCAACCTTAGAAAATCCCCTTACTGAAAAAAAACCACCTTTGAAACCATGAAATGTCTCCAAAGAAATGGAATAATTTCCTGATTGATTACAAATGAGAGAATCAACATAGATTCTTTCAATATCATGACTATTTGTAGGAGCATAAGCAATAATATTATCTTGTGAGTCTTTGACAGTGAGTTTCATATATGGATTAATTTTATCTGAAAATAAAAATTTATTATACTTGGTAATGTTTGCATAGATATTCAAATGATAAAGACCATTTGGTACTGAAAAAGAAAGTTGTTTATCTGGTGATCCTTGAATAGTAAATGTTTTACCAAATATTGTAAGTTGGGTTGTGTTTATATGTATATTTTTATTTTGAGAAATTACAGATTTTTTTTCAATATCTTTTACATCAGAAGGATTTGTCAAAACAATATAATTCATTTCATTAAATTTTTCTTTAATAAGAGATAACGTGTATTCTTGAATTTGATCTATAGTATCAAGATTAATCGTGTTAAGATTTTCTTTAAAATGTATTTCGTTATCTCCAATAAGTATTATATCTTTAATACCCCTATTAACCAGAGCATCCTCTATTTCATCACTATTATTATTATATATTATTATTGGTATATGTGAATAGCTAGCAATTGGTGTAGCAGTAATTGCTAATTGATAGTTAAAAACATTCCCATAAGGTAGAATTAATGCTTTTGTACAATTTTTATAATATGTTAATAAATCAAGAGATATATCTGATGGAGTGCCAATAAAATCTAATGAGTTATAACCAGTTGAAATATGTTCTCCAATGCAGGTTATATTAATTTGACTTGGTGAAAATCGATCAATGAATTTTTGTTGCCGGGAAGTTAAAGAAGGTTTTTCACAAATGAGTAAGGGGTAAATGGTTGATTTATTGAGATCATCATAAAAACATGAAATCGATGCACCAAGTATAGCATAATAAGGATCATCATCTGAGACAAGTACAATAGTGGTATCATCAAGACCTAGTGAATTACTTGTATCTGCCATTACATGTGTAATAATATTGGACTGTAGACCAATAATGCAAAGAAGAAATATTGTCAACAGTTGTTTTTTCATTATAAATAATAATATGATAAGTTTGTTAAATAATTTATTAAAAATAAATTAAAAAAATAATTGGATTTTATTGATTATTTCTATTATTCTTGTATTTATCCATAAGATATTCAATAAATTCAACTTCCTTTTTTGAATGTGGAGTTATCACAATGTACACCCTCGTATCGATTTGATATACCAACGTTATTTTTAAAATTTTATATTTATTCAAATTCTAAATTGTTTTTTATTTTCTTTCTTTTTGTTAATTATTTTTAATAACAAGCGTTAATTTTAATAATGAAAATCGTATATAATTAATACATAGGGGCTGATCTCATGAAAAAAATAATACTATTCTTAAGCATTATGCTTTTAGTTTTATCAAGCAGTATTTCAATTACTGGAACCAAAATAGAAACACCTTCATCGATAAGTGCTGATTTTACTCATACCGTATTCGCAGAGTATGCAACTACCACATGGTGTCCAAATTGTCCAACCGCTGCCGAAGCAATAAATGAAGTTTATGAAAGCGATGAATATCAATTCAATTATGTTACTTTAGTCTCGGATGTTAATCCTAACGCTCAAGAAAGATCAAGGAATTATTTTACCATTGCAATACCAACAATCTATTTTGATGGCGGAAATACTTTATTTGTTGGAAATGCAGGAAGTATTCCAGCGACTAAAAGTGAATACATCCAACAGATTGAAGAAAATGGAGCACGAACGCCAAAATCATCTCTAGTAATAGAATCATCAGCTACTTGGTTAGGAAATGCCAAAATTGATATTTCGATTACGATAACAAATGAAGGTAATTCAATCTATTTTGGAAAAGTAAGAACATATGTATCTGAAATTGAATCTCGTTGGCTGGATTATGATGGAAATCCATATCATAATGCATTTCTAGCCTATGCATTTAACGAAATCCTGTTTTTGTCTCCAGGATCAAGCAAAACATTTACTACCACATGGGATGGAACTGTAAATCATAATGGCATAACATTTGGAGATATTACAGAAGATAACATACTCATAAGCACGGCCGTATTCAATTGGATCCCTCATTTAAGAGTAGGTTATGAAAGTTCACAGTATACCCAAAGATATCTTTCATTCTTTGCTGATCAATCCGATGCAATTACTCTTGAATAAAGAAAAACAAAAAGAAGAGCAAAACAGCAAGTTTAAATAATATAGAATAAATTAATATAATATTAATAAAAAATAAATAGCGAATGCATATGAAGCTTCCCTTTCAAATTGAATTTCCATATCTAATACTGGCAATTGCTGCTATTATCATCATAATTACAGCTGCGACCATTTTATCAAGCGATGAATCAGATGATACTACTCCTCCAGAATTAAGTATTGACCAAAAAATCTATGTTACCAATGGAAATGAAAACATCACCATTAATGTAACATTTTCAGATAATGTAAAAGTAACTGTTGCAAAAATCTTCTATAAGAAAGTAACCGATCAAGAATTTAAATCTGCATCGATTATTAACGGAACTTATACATTATATATCCCTTATGATGATGGGATTGATTGGGAATTTTATGTTCTAGTAAACGATGCGGCCGGAAACGGTCCTGTTGTTAGTGACACATATTCAATTATTGTATCAGATCATAATAATGATAATAATACAAATGAAACATACCAACGTTTTGTTTTTGTAGAAGAATGTAGTTCAGTTACTTGTTCTAACTGCCCCGATGTTGCAAATAGTCTTCATGAATTATCTGATGAGGGACTAAAGTTTTATTATGTTACATTAATTGACGATTCTAACTCTGATACCCAAACTGAAGCTGAAAAGCGAATTAATCAATATAATGTCGATGGATATCCAACAGTTCTGATTGATGGTGGATACTATGCTTACAGGGGGAGAAAAGATGAAAACGTTTATGAAACAGCAATTCGTGCTTCATTAGAACGAGAAGTCCCAGATATTGAGGTGTTTCTTGACGCTCAAAATTCAACCACGGGTGTTACTATTAACGTGAAAATTACAAATAATCAAAGCACATCTTATAGTGGCAGTTTGAAAGTATATTTGGCTGAGATTAAATCCACAACTTTACAGGATATTGATGGAAATCCTTATTCTCATGCTTTTCTTGAATTCGCTATTAATCAGGATATCTCCATTGCTCCAAAAAGCAATATTACCAAAACCAAGTCATTTGATGTAGATGATCCTGAAAACTTAGTAATTTATGCTGTGGTATTTTCCAATGAAAAGCACGAAAAGTATTATGATGAAGACAATAAAGAATATCCTTTTAATGCATATTATGTTGATGGATGTGCCGGTACTCAAGTAATACAAGGAGGAAACACGCCTCCAAGTGTTGCCATAATTACTCCTGCACCAGGAGCCATTTATACCCGTGGAAAAGAAAGAGAACTCAAGATTTTTAATTTCTCATATCATCCCTCAAAACCAATAGTTATTGGCAAAATGACTTTCACATTTGAAGCAAGTGATGATGAAACAAGTATCCAAAAAGTTGAATTGTATCTTGATGACACTCTTGTAAAGAATTTCACCACTACACCTTATGAATATGCATATAAAAATGATAAATTATTCCAATGGAAACATACCATCAAAGTCATTGCCTATGATTCTGAAGGAAAAACTGCATCAGCTCAACGGGATTTTATTGCCATTACATGGATTAATTAACGTTTTATTTTTTTACTAGCAATTAATGAAATAAGATTTCTATTTACTATTGCAACAGATGGATATATGCCATAGAAAAGACCTTTGAATATTCTTTTTATTGTTTCTGGGAATGAATAAAATGATTGATACATAAAAAATACTCCATCTCTTAATTCATTAGGATTCATTTTTTGGGGTTGATACACAACAGAGTACATGGTATATTTCGTCCAATCCTTTGTGAGAATTCTTCCTTCTTTTTCCAATTGATCATACATAGGCGTTCCTGGAAACGGCGTATTAATAGTAAAATCAGCTACATCTATGCCTAGTTTTTTTATGGTTTCAACAGTAGTATTGAACACATCTTTTGTATCTGTATCAAAACCAAACATGAAATCACCAATAACCATCATATGATATTTATGGATGAGGTCGATAGCTTGTTTATAGATAGTCACTGAATTAGTTTTTTTATGAACTGCATCAATTGTCTTTTGTGATACTGATTCAAATCCAATCAACCAACCAATACAACCTGCTTTTTTTGAAAGATGAATCAATTCTTCATCAGTTGATAATACATCTACATTGCCATTACAAAAGAAATGTTTTTTTAAAGGAATCATGTTTTTAAAAAGGGTTTTTGTATAATCTGGATCAACCGTAAGAGAAGCATCATAAAACATGATGATCTTTTGTTTAATTTTCCTAAGTTCATCAATTACTTCATTTACTGGTCGTTTGTAATAGATATGTCCATTTGGTGTGTTTGATTCTGGGCAAAAATTGCATCTATATGGACAACCTCTCGTTGCCTCAATAGCCCCAACCATCATAAAACCTGGCAATGTAACATTTGTTGGTGGGATGGTACATGAGATTGAATCGTAAGATTCAGGTTTATATATGCTTTTTATTTCGTTTAATTCAGCATCTTCTAACAATGTAAGCCAGTTTGTTTCCCCTCTTCCCAACAGTATAGAATCAGCATGAAGCAATGCTTCTTTTGGAAGGGCAGATGCATGTAGTCCACAAAGTATTACTGGAGTTTTTTTTGCTTGAAACTGATCTGCTATTTCATATGCTCTTTTTGCCGAAGCAGTGGTAAAATGGATTAGAACAAGATCATAGTTATCAGTAACTGAGATAGAGTGATATCGTTCATTTATAACAAATACATCATGTTTTGAAGGTGTGATCGCAGCTAATCTTCTAATATATAAGGTCGGTAATATTGAAAAAGCGGTCAGTATTGTTTTTTCTAATGATCTACTTTTATGAGCAGTAGCTTTTATTTGTTCAATCATTAGAATCCGCATGATATCATAAAGTCCAATAAGATTCGTCATCTATTTAAGCTATACTTTTTATTACTTTTCATATTTAAAGGAGTTATTTATGAATCCATTTCTTAACCCAGTCTTTCTCATTCGTATTTTTAATGCATACCTGAATCATATCAATCGATTACAACGATTTTCAAATAATGAGATATCACGTTTACAGGATAAACAATTAAAAAAGATGATAAAAAAGGCTTTTTTGGTTCCTATGTATAAAGATCTATATTCTAAAGCAGGAATCAGAGTAAATGATATACAATCTATAGCTGATTTACAAAAACTGCCAATTATAACCAAAGAACACTTTTCAAAGTATCAACCAAATGATCTTATTCCTTCCAACAAGAATATCAATCAATTTGTTAAAGTATCTACATCAGGTACCACCGGAAAATCTCTTTCTATTTATGTTGATATGTATGAGATAATTATTGGGTTATTTGGTTACTTGAGAACGATTCAAGATTATGGCATATCGTGGAGAAAAAATAGATTATCGATTATCGGAGATTTTGCATCTCACACTGCTGAAACAGGATATGTAAAACATGGTTTAATGCCCAATTCAATATCGAAAAATGCATTTAAAAGGATTCAATGGTTAGATACCAATGATCCACCTGAAAAAGTAATCAAACAATTGAATGATTTTAAACCAGATTTTATTGGCGGTTATACTGGCATGCTCGGTCATTTAGCAGTATTAAAAAGTCAAGGACAGGGCAAAGACGTTCAGCCAAAGGTTATTGCATCTACCGGTGCACTACTTGATAATAATTTAAAAAAATTTATTGAATCTACTTTTAATACAAAAGTATTCGAAGTATATGGCGCCACTGAGACAGGGCCCATCGCATATCAATGTCATAAAGCCGGAATATATCATATTATGTCTGATTTTCTTTATTTAGAATTTGTTGATAAAAACAATAGACCAGTACCATCAAAAGAACCAGGCCATATGCTTGTGACAAAATTATACGGTGGAGGGACCCCCATCATCAGATATGATGCGATTAACGATATTGTTGCTCCTCTCAAAGAAAAACATGATTGTAATGTCTCAGGAGATTTAATTTATAAAATATATGGAAGAGATAAAATTCGCTTGTTTAGAAGTGATGGGAAAATTGTTCTTGCTTCATCGTTAACGTCAATTTTCAGTCGATTATTATACCAACTTCAAACCAGCAAGATCCGTGAAATGAAAATTGTTCAGAAAACGCTTGAAGAAATTGAGATCAGCATCGTAATCGATGAAAAATTACGGAATATTGGTCCATCAGTAGATGATATTTATAATGTATTAGAACAAGGTTTCAAGGAAAAGTTTGGAAATTCAATTACTGTTATCTGTAATGAGGTTGAAAAAGTTTCAAGAGATGAGCCTCGCATCATCTCATTAGTAGATCCAGAGAAAATT
This sequence comes from uncultured Thermoplasmatales archaeon, assembly GCA_964636235.1. Classification (GTDB taxonomy): domain Archaea; phylum Thermoplasmatota; class E2; order DHVEG-1; family DHVEG-1; genus EX4572-165. The sequence goes on along the minus strand of CAZWQV010000007.1, from coordinate 4,667 downwards.
AAAATTACAGGTTTTGTTTGAAGTGTTACACTCATTTAAGTTATTTAATCCTTTTTCTTTAAGAATTAAATAATTAATACCAAAAGATATATAAATCATTTTTTAATATTTTAACATACAAATAACAAAAGGGGTTAGTGCATGAGAATAGTATTATGTACCGATGATACTTGTGTACCTCCAAAATGTCCTACTGTTGATGTTGATGGCAACACTGTTACAATCGGAGAAAAAGATAATGTCTGTACATTGACAAAGGATCAATTTGAGATACTCAAGGAAAAAATAAAAAATAATGAAATATAAATGAGGATATTTTTATCATATCCTTTTCTAATTTTTTTGCCGATTTACCGTTTTTAAGGATGCATAGAAAAAACCTGCTATGAAAAAGAGAATTATTCCTACCATGGTAAAAAAGTTATTAAATGCATTACCTAATGGAGCATAGTGTATTACCGACATCGTGTAAAAACCGATAAATAGGATAAGACCTACTATCATCCCCATCGCAACTATTTTCGTTGGTTTATCCAATCTCCAACTCACCTCTACATTGTTAACATTAGTTGCGTATAAAAATTTTTTTTTATAGCTGCCCAAAATAAAAAAAAAATTAGGTAAGTTTACCAATGTTTACCTATTTTTAACCTAAAATTGCATTTGAATAAGGAAAACCTTAAATAATAAAATTATGATATACAATTAAATAGATTTGAAGGGGAAGCAGATACTATTTTTTTTATGGTTCTGAACTGTTTCCCTTTCTTCCCTCCCTTAGTAAATTTTTGCTTTAAATATTTTATTGTACATCCACTTCTAGTGTGCAAAAAGAACCTAACTTTGCTTGTACCATATCTCCTTTTTTAAGAATATCAACACCTTCAGGTGTTCCCGTCATGATAAGATCCCCTTTTTCAAGGGTCATAATCTCTGATATATAGGATATAATCTCTGATGGTGACCATATCATTTGTTTTATAGAAGCAACTTGTCGTACCTCATTATTTACTAATAATTTTATTTCTAAATTTTGAGGATCAGTAATACAATCCTTCGTGATAACATCACTAATAGGTGCGAAAGTATCAAAACCTTTGGCAATTCCCCATGGAAGCCCATTTTTTTTAGCATCACTTTGAATATCCCTGGCTGTTATATCTAAACATACATTATAACCTAAAATATGATCATCAGCTCTTTTTTCTGATATTCTCTTTCCATTCTTTCCAATAATAATACCCAACTCAACCTCATGATGGACACATTTAGATTGAGGGGGAATAACAATAGATTGACCTGAAAAAATCACTGCACTATTTGGTTTAATAAATAAAACAGGTGAAGAAGGAAGTGATGCATTCATTTCATCTGCATGTTTTTTATACGTCCTTGCCAAGCATATTATCTTTCCAATTGGAATGGATTCAGAAAAATATCCTGCAAACTGATAAAATTTCATATATTAATATATACAGATAATCAATTTTAATTTTATTATCTTTTTTACATCACATATAAAAAATTTCATAAATCAATGCATGTTACCCTGCCTGGACACAATTATGAAATTCATACCAAACAGTTCGTTAAAAAAACAAATGCTCAATGATATCAAAATTGACAGAATTGATGAGTTATTCAATGATATTCCAAAAGAAATACGAATCAATCATCTTTCCCTAAAAGATGGTCTTTCACAACAAGAAACCGAACAAAGATTAAAACTGCTCTCAGCAAAAAATAAATCATGCCATGATCTAGTAAGTTTTGCAGGGGGTGGTATTAAGCCACATTATATACCCGCTATAGTAAAAAGTATTATTTCAAGAGGAGAATTCTATACCGCTTATACACCATATCAATCAGAGGCAAGCCAAGGGTTTCTTAAAGCAATGTTTGAATATCAAAGTCTGATCGCTTCTTTAACAAAAATGGATGTTGCCAATTGTTCCTTATATGATAGTGCAACCGCATTAGGAGAAGCTGCAAGAATGGCAACAAGGATTTCTAAACGAAAGAAAATTCTAATACCGGCGAATATCTCATGGGAAAAAAAATCTGTTCTTAAAAATTATATTCAAGGAGCAGATATAGAAGTTGACGAAATACCATTTGACCACAAAACTGGTTGTATTGATCCAAATGAGATAAAAAAAATAATCTCAGATGATACATCTGCAGTGTATTTAGAGAATCCAAATTTCTTCGGAATTTTTGAACAGAATATAACCAAGATAGAAAAAATAACCCATGATAACCAAGCACTCTTCATTGTTGGTTTTGATCCTATTTCACTTGGAATAATAAAATCTCCAGGTGATTTAAATGCAGACATAACTATAGGAGAAGGCAGATCATTGGGTAATGCTATGGCGTTTGGAGGAGAAAGTTTAGGATTATTTGCTTGTAAGAGACAATATACACGACAAATTCCTGGTAGAATCATTGGAAAAACCAAGGATTTCAATGGTAATGAAGCATTTTGTATGGCATTACAAACAAGGGAACAACATATCAGAAGAGGAAAAGCAACTAGTAATATTTGCACTAATGAAGGGTTGTGCGCACTTGCAGCAACTGTATATTTATCATGGTATGGCGGGGATGGATTACAACATTTAGCGCAAAAAAATTTTGAACAAGGTCAGTTATTAAAAGAAAAAATAATTAATCTTGATGGATTCTCATTGCTCTTTCAAGGGCCTCATTTTAATGAATTTGTGGTTCAATCAACCATTAATCCAAATAAGATTAATCAAATACTTTTAAAGCATAACATACAGGGAGGTATTGCTTTAGAGCCTTGGTATCCATCATTAGAAAATTCATTATTATTCGGAATCACAGAACTACATAGCTCTGAAAATATATCTCAATTAATTACTGTTTTAAAGGAGGAATTACATGTTTAAATCAGCAGTATACTCAGAACCATTTCTTAAAGACCTGTCAACAACTCCAACCAAAAAACCAGCAAAAAACGCTAAGATACCACAAGAGTTAATCCGTACTACTCCTCTAGATATTCCAAACCTTGATGAAACACAAATTGTTCGCCATTTTCATCATTTAAGTCAAATGAATTTTGGAGTTGACACAGGTATCTATCCTTTAGGTTCCTGTACCATGAAATATAATCCTCGTCTGAATGAAATTATTTCAAATTGGGATAACTTCTCATATATTCATCCATATCAAGATGAATCAACCGTTCAAGGCACACTTCAAATGATGTATGAATTAGACCACATGCTTCGAGAAATATCAGGTATGGATGCTTTTTCCCTCCAGCCAGCAGCCGGCGCACATGGTGAATTTCTTGGTATGCTTATTACAAAAGCATATCATGACCAACAAGGTCAGCAACAGAGAACAAACGTTATTTTACCAGATACAGCTCATGGAACAAATCCAGCAAGTGCCGCAATGGCAGGATATAACATCGTAGAGATTCCATCTACGAAAGATGGAACAGTTGATGTAACATTATTAGAGGAAGCTGTTAATGATCAAACGGCTTGTTTTATGCTTACCAATCCTAATACACTTGGCATATTTGAATCAGATATAATGGAAATAAAAAATATCGTTCATAAAGCAGGAGCCTTACTTTATTATGATGGTGCAAATATGAATGCAATTATGGGAAAGGCACGTCCTGGCGATATGGGATTTGATATTGTTCATTTAAATTTACATAAAACATTTTCAACACCTCATGGCGGAGGAGGCCCTGGCAGTGGCCCAGTTGGAGTAAAGAAAAAACTTGAAAAATATTTACCAATCCCAAGAATAATAAAAGAAGATGATCAATTTCATCTCTCCTATGATCATCCAGATTCAATTGGAAAAATTAAACAATTTTATGGAAACACATCCGTTTTACTTCGTGCTTATTCATATATTCTGATGATGGGCGGAAATGGACTAAAAGAAGCCTCTGAAATAGCTGTGCTAAATGCAAATTATATGAAAGAGAAGATTTGCATGAAATCCGGTTATGACCTTCCTTTCCGTTCTTTAAGAAAACATGAATTCGTGTTGAGTTGTGCATCATTACTGAAAGAAAAAGGTGTAAGAGCTATGGATGTTGCAAAACGACTTCTTGATAATGGTCTTCATCCGCCCACAATCTATTTTCCGTTAATAGTAAAAGAAGCATTGATGATTGAGCCTACAGAATCAGAATCAAAACAAGATTTAGATAGATACATAGAAACATTATGTGCTATAGCAAAAGAAGACCCTGAGAAAGTGAAAAATGCGCCATTTAATACTCCAGTTGGACGAGTCGATGAGGTCGGCGCAACAAAAAATCAAATTTTTACCTGGAACGATAAAGAATAAAAAAAAAGAAAGATTCTAAATTGATTCTTCATTTTTTTCATATAAGGTCATAATTGCACCTACTAAACCAGTAAGTACTAAAAATATGGTAATGGAATAAATTCCAACATCAGACCATACTCCAAAGCGAATACCCCAATATACATAAAATACTATTCCAATTAATAGTAAAACCACAGATAGAATAGTAAAGATGTTCAGATTTTTTAGATTTATTTTCATCATTTTCATCACCTTTTTAATTTTAATGATAGGTATGGGGGCACTGGGATTTGAACCCAGATCGGCGGGTCTCTTCTAGGTCATCGCTCCAGTTA
>CAZWQV010000006.1:15111-46619 GCA_964636235.1 uncultured Thermoplasmatales archaeon | reverse complement strand
CTATTGGGATGTATTGAATATGATGATGAATTAGAGGAATCCTGGAATCCATCATATAACACAAAATATAACATAGAGATTATAAGAGTTATTGATGGAGATACAATTAGTGTAAAACTACCAAATGGAGCTATTGATACCATTCGATTTCTTGGCATAGATACACCTGAGCTATATGAAGAAAATAACCATGAAAATGAATATAGAAATATTGTAAATATATCCTGTTTAACTACATATGCAAATATAGCCAAAAAATTTGTAGAAAACATTGTTGTTCAAGCAGATTGTTATATTTTGTTTGATGAAAAAGCAGGTGTTAAAGATCCTTATCAAAGATGGCTTTGTTATGTCTATGTTAATACTGAGGATATTAATGTTAAATTATTGGAGAATGGATTGGCACGAGTTTACATTTCTGAGACTTTTGAAAAAAAAGATTATTACATAGAATTACAAAATATTGCTATCAATAATAATAGTGGATTGTGGGATTGTTCATAAGCGATATGTTTTTGTATCAATATTTTTTTTAACTAGTATGGATCAATCATATTTTTTTTGTAAAGCAGAAAAGAATGATAGTACATATATTGCAAAGAATAATATTCAACTTGCACAAGAAATTGAACAGTTAACTTTATCATATGATGAAGCGGTAAAAGGATCGGAATATATTATTGAACATCCAAAATATGGTTTTTATTATCTCTGTAAGAAAAATAATGAGCTAATTGCTCAATTACTTGTTACCTATGAATGGAGTGATTGGAGAAATAAAATGATATGGTGGGTTCATAGGGTATATGTTCAACCAGCTTATAGAAAAAAAGGTATCTTTAAGGAAATGATGAAGCATATAGAACATTGGGCAAAAAAAGAAGATATCTTTGCCATAAGAATATATGTTCATAATGGAAATACATCTGCATTTACAATTTATAAAAAAATCGGTTTTCATGAAACACCGTTTACCATCCTACAATCTGGATCAATTGAGATCTAATTACAAAAAGTCTATCTTTATAATTTTGATAGTTCATCTTTACACTGATTGATAATACTAATGGGGGTTGGATCTTTATTTCGTAACAGAGCATAATAACAGCTAATATAATCACCTAATACCAATAGATACATTAATTTTGCAAGAGGTGATTTACCCATAACATTTATTTCAACAACTTTTCCAAGTGTTTGATCAAATAATTTATAAACAAAATCAAAAGTTGTTTTAATCTGAAGTGTTTCAATTTTTTTATCTCTTAATAAAATACCTGAAAAATATTTTGCATATTCAGTATGTTCTGCCCATCCAACGATATCATTATGTATTTTTTCAGGGATGCACCCATATTTTGATATCACCTTACTGTTTTCATTGAACTGAGTAGCCCATCTTTTTGCTATTGGTGCATAATAATTCCAAGCATAGATAATGGGCATGGTATGATCAATTTGATTTGCTATTTGTTTTGCAGCATTGTTATCAAAGGCAATATTTGGATTTACCTGTTCAATTAATTCCTTTGTAACACTAATTGATTCATCAATCTCAGGTTGAATGACTGTTGATAAAAGACCGGTTTTATGTAATGCTAAAATACTTGAAAAAAATAAAAATCCTAGTGCACTTCTTGGTTGATATCCTTCAGGAATTTGAATATAAGGCAATGAATGCTTTTGACAATATTCTTTAAGCAGACCTCCCGATGAAATTCCAATGATGGAACATTTTTTTTCATTAGCATTTTTTAAAGCAGCTAATGTTTCACCAGTATTTCCAGAGTAACTCTGAGCGATAACAAGTGTTTTTTTTGTTGCCCATTTCGGTAGATCATAAGTTCTATTTACATGAATGGGAATATTCAATTTATGTAAGAGATATTTTTCTAAGATATCACCTGAAATTGCTGACCCGCCCATGCCAGTTATAATTATTTGATGGATGTTATATATTTTTAATAAAGAAGTATCATTAATCAATTGCATTGCATCCGTTATTTGTGTGGGAAATGATGCAATCTGAGCAAACATATTAGATTTATCAAGTGATGAAATAAATTTCATATCATCTAGTTTCATATATAAATGACATACATATTTCTTTTTTTAACATTTGGTTTTTTTAGTGATTTCCGTAAAAATCTTTATATGACATTGAATCATCCTTTTTTCAAATGATTATTAGTAAACAAAAATCGATTGATACCATTATTGATAGAATTGACGGTCATTCTGTTTTTCTAGTTGGTTGTAACGAATGTGCGACCTTATGTCATACTGGTGGTGAAAAAGAAGTCCTTGAGATTAAACAAATCTTAGAAGACAAACAAATTTTTGTTACTGGTTGGGTAATTCTTGATCCTGCTTGTCATTTATTAAATAATAAGCGGCTTCTTAAGCCATATAAGGAAAAGATCGAATCAGCAGATTACTTGTTGCTTTATTCTTGTGGTGATGGATTACAAGTAATGGCAGAACTTTATCCTGAAAAAAAAATTATTAGCGGCACAGATACATTATTTTTAGGTGCAGAAATAGAACATAGTACATTTTCAAAGCAATGCCTCCTCTGTGGATCTTGCATTGCTGATGAATTTGAGACGTTATGCCCTGTGAGTCGATGTCCAAAAAATATGTTAAATGGTCCTTGTGGAGGATCTATGAATGGTCGATGTGAATTATCTGATCAAATGCCCTGCGTATGGCATGATATCGTACAGAAAAAAATACAACGAAAGAAATTACAATCATTACAAAAAATAGCACCTCCAAAAGATTGGACAGTATATCGAAGATATCAGTGGAGGAAAAAGGATGCAATATAAGAGCCATCTTCACCATGTTTTGGATCATCATTTCGCTGTAACTGCTGAAATTGGCCCACCAAAAAGTGCAAACGCTGATATCATAAAAAATAAAGCAGATCTTCTTTTTCAAAAAGCAGATGCATTTAATATTACTGATAATCAAACCGCGGTGGTACGATTATCAAGTCTTGCTGGATCATTACTAGTTAAACAAGCTGGATTGGAACCGATTTTTCAGATATCATGCCGGGATAGAAATAGGATCGCATTGCAAAGCGATATATTAGGTGCCGAATCACTAGGCATTTCAAATATGCTTTTTATTACTGGTGATCATCAAAGCGTTGGTAATCATCCCCAAGCAAAAGGTGTTTTTGACATTGATTCCATTCAATTAATCCAAATAGTAAAAAACATGAGGGATGAAGGAATTTTCCAAAATAAAGAACCTATGAAAGATAGATTTTCCAATTTATTTATTGGTGCGGTATGCAACCCTTTTTCTACACCATATGAATATCGCGTGGATAGGCTTGAAAAAAAAATTACTGCTGGCGCTGATTTTATTCAAACCCAGAGCGTATTTAATATTGATCATTTTTCTGAGTTTATGGATGAAATATGTTCACGTGGATTGGATACAAAAGTTCACATTCTTGCAGGTATAACTCCTATAAAATCAGTGAAAATGTTAAATCGCATGAAATATCATGTTCCAGGTATCGATATACCTGATGAAATGTATAAACAATTAGAAAAAGCCGATGATTTTCAACATGAATCAATAACATTAACCTGTGATATAATCAATAAGGTAAAAAAAATAAAAGGTGTGCATGGCATCCATGTAACAGCATTATTTTGGGAACATATCATTCCAATCTTGCTTGATAAATGTGCGCTTCTTCCTCGCCCATAAATTTTCATAAAAAGCTAAACGCTTGTTGTAATGGCTCCTGAAAAATAGTAAGAATTGCAAACCCCAATGCATAGAACATATACACAACATACATCATTGACCAAGCATGAATATTTTCAAGTGTCTCACTTTCAGAATCACCAGTAAACATCAAATAAAAAATGAATAAAGCACCAATCATAAGAACGCTTAGCGGCCAGAGAAAACTTTCTAGTAATCCTATGTCGATAAAAATAGGTATACTAATGAAGGGGAAAATCATAAATGGAAATGATATTAAGGCTGCTTTTTTCAAACCATATGTGTTTACAAGTGTTTTAACACCAACCAATCGATCTGCTTCTTCATCTGTGATATCTTTTGTGGTCATACCTCCAATTAAGAAAATAGTTGCCAATGATCCAATGATTAATGGAAAAGGATGAAGGGGATTACTAAACACACTCCATCCTGCAAGAATACCTAATAAACCTCGTGGTATTGCGATCCATAGTTGATTGAGAAATAAATATTTTTTTGTCCTTGGTGGCAATGAATAGATTACGGTAAATACCATTATTAAAAAAATAAAGAATCCAAACCATTGATTAATGGTCACTGCTCTTAATAGTGCAAAAAGATATAGGATATATGCTAGACTCTGTGCCTCATCTGCTTTAATGATCCCACTTGGTATAGGCCGATATGGTTTTGAAATTCTATCTCCTTTTACATCTGTGGCTTGGTTTAGTGCATTTGAAGCTGCATTGACAATTGCAATGGTCAGGGATGCATTTCCGACGCGAAACCACCAATCTGGTTGTATAAGAACCTTGCTATAAACTAAACTTGCAACCATTACACTCATACTTACTATAAATGGTGCCATGAGTGTAAAAGGTCTTAATAAATCGATATAACCTCGGATATGTTCGGATAAAAATCGTTTGCGAACATATGGCTCTTTCATGGTAAGCTTACCAAAATGGTCCTCATGATGCTCAGAGTCGGTGCTCATATGACAGTGTGAATTAGTTTTTATTTATAAATCAATTGGTTTGAATATTAGGTAAAAAATAGGCTTTTATTTTAATCCTATTTAAAGTATTCTATTAGTTTAATAATAACATTTATATGAATAATATTAGATGTATCTCTGTGAATGGGGGAGCATGATTCTTTTTATCTCTCTTCACCACCTTCAATATCCCCCATTCTCTCCTCACACAAATGATAGGATAAAATTTTTTTAAAATTAAAAACTTTAATATAAACATGAATGTTATGTGGTCATGGGATAGGTATGGTGAACGAAGATATTAATCATGATCCAAATGGTCCAGATAGTGAAATCGAGAAAAGAAAACCAAAACCATTTCGATATATTTCAAATCTAGAAGAGGTTTCTGAAGAACTTACTGACCAACAATTAGGCCATAGCGTAATGACAGATGAGAAACTAACCTCTGAAAAACTACGAGAGAATTTTGAATCAACACTTGGTATTGGAGATATATCTACTATTGAACAGGTGGTTCAAAGGCATGAGAAAAAAAGGGACCACAATAAATCAATTGATGTAGCATAATTTTTTTTTCTTTCTTTTAATATAGTTTATTTGAATCGATAGATATTTACAGTGAAAATGATATTCATGCAGGCAATGGCTCTTGATAGAATTATATCTGAATTATCAATAAATGAAAAAAAAGTATTAATTACTCTTGAAAAATTAGGTGGAAAAGCTGATCCAAAAAATATATATGATCTTGGAGATTTTCAGCAACAAGTTGAGGTGATGAATGCTGCAGCATGGCTTCAATCCAAAAAATTAGTTGTAGTTGAAGAAACCATTGAAAAGGTATACTCATTAGGAAAAGATGGTGAATATTTCTTAAAGCAAGGTCTACCAGAAAAAAGAGCTTTAAAAAAGATTATTGAAAATGGCGGAAAAGCCACATTGCATGAATTACAATCTGTTCTAGAAAAATTTGAGATACCTGTTGCAATTGGGTGGTTGAAACAAAAGCAATGGGCGACGATATCAAAAGATCAGGATACAACAGTTTTTACTGTAACAGAAAAAGGTAAAAATATTATTAATACGAAAACTCATGAAGAAAAGATATTGGAAAAATTGGCACAACAACCTAACATTTCATTAGATTATGATCAAAATATATCATTATTATCAAGAAAAAATGTCATTAAAGAAAAAGAAATGGTAAGTGGTTCAATTTCATTGACTCCATTAGGCTATGACGTATTAGCAAAAGGAATAACTATAGAAGAGGAAATCTCTCAAATTACTACTAAGATTATAAAGGATGAAACCTGGAAAAAAATTGCTATTCGTCCCTATGATGTTAATGCATTTGCCCCAAAAACATTTGGAGGAAAATATCATCCTTTAAACTTATTAATTAATAGGATTCGTCAAATATTTTTAGAAATGGGGTTTTCAGAAATAAAAGGAAATTTTGTAGAATCAAGTTTTTGGAATATGGATGTGTTATTTATTCCGCAGGATCATCCCGCAAGAGAAATGCAGGATACATTATATTGTAAGCAGCCTGAAACTATTGAAATACAAGATGAGGAATTAATAGAAAAAGTGGCTTCAGTTCATAGAAATGGTGGGACGACTGGTTCTAATGGATGGGGTTATTCATTTTCAAAAGAGGAAGGAAAACAAGCCCTCTTACGAACACATACAACTGTTAACACCATTCGGTACTTATATCAGCATCCAACACCACCTGCTAAGATATTTTCAATTGAACAAGTATTCAGAAATGAAAACATTGATTCAACTCATTTACCTGTGTTTTATCAAATTGAGGGAATCGTTCATGATGAATATGCAACATTTGAACAATTAATAGGTTTGCTATTTGAGTTTTATAGGAGAATGGGGTTTGAAAAAATAAGGTTTAGACCAGGTTATTTTCCTTATACCGAACCAAGTATGGAAGTTGAAGTGTATTGGAATGATAAATGGATGGAACTAGGGGGCTCTGGTATTTTCCGCCCTGAGGTTACTGAACCAGTAGGCATAAAAACCCCTGTTCTTGCATGGGGTTTAGGTTTAGAAAGACTTGCGATGCTAAAATTTGAATTAACCGATATGAGAGAATTATATCAAAGCGATTTTAAATGGTTACATAATCAACCGTTATTTTAATTTTTTTTTTAAATAATGCTCATATTCTTATCTTATTATATCTTTAAAATTAACGTTATGGTTATAAATAGTAAGATTATAATATTTTTTTTAATAAGCGTGGATTGGATGACTAAAACTGATGATATTGTATCAATTCTAAAAAAGGAGGAAAAGGAAGGAATCTTTTTTGAAAAGCAGCACACTAACAATAGTCGTCAAGTATTATCTGAGGATACAACGTTTCAAGAAGAGCACAATTTTCCTCAAAACCAAGCAATGTTAAATAAAATCAAATTTCATGAGATAAATGATGATTTAAAGAAAAAGCTATTACTTATTGTTGATACAACAAGTGATTTTATTTGTTTTACAAAATTTTCTTTACATGTACCTTATACATTCGTAAATCATTCCTATAAAGATATCCTCGGTTATGAACCAGATGAAATGCTCGGTAAATCCGCTTGGGATTTTGTTCATCCAGATGATAAATTAACCTTATTACCATTATTAAAAATGTATCTTAGTTATAAGATAAAAAAGACTTTCTCAATTAACATACATAATATTAATGAAAATTTTACCATGAGAATAATTGATAAGAAAGGTACATGGCATTATTTTCAATGCACTGCAAATTTACTTGAAAATGAAATTTTATTTGTTTCAAAAGATATCACTGAATTAAAAAGAACAGAAGAACAGCTACAAGAATCTGAACAACGCTATCAACGATTATTTGATACCGCTGCTGATCTTATCATTGTACTGGATAAATATGGTAAAATTGAAGAAGTAAATAATCGTTTTATTGAAGAAAGCAAGTATCAAAAAGATGAAGTTATTAGTAAAAATATTTTTACTTCTGGACTTGTTACCAATAAATCTCTGCTAAAAATTACTACGTTTTTTTCAAAAATTATTCAAGGAAAAGATACTCCGATCATTGAAATTGAAGGGTTGACTAAACATGGAGAAATTGTTCCATATGAGTTGCGGGCAAAACCTGTTATTCGAAATGGAACTATAATAGGAGTACAAGCAATTTTAAGAAATTTAACGGAGCGTAAAAAAACTGAAAATGAACTGGTGAAAGAGAAAATATTGTCTGAATCATTATTAAAAAGTCTACCAGGCATTTTTTATCTTTTTGATAAAAATGGTAGATTTATACGATGGAATCAGAATTTTGAAAAAGTTACCGAATACACGCCTGAAGAAATAAAAGGTATCTCTCCAATTAATTTATTTAATGATCAAGAAAAAGAAAAGATTGCTTGTGCAATTAAAGAAGTATTTGAAAAAGGGTATTCTTTTGTGGAGGGAAATTTCAGATCAAAGTCAGGGAAAGAAACACCATATTATTTTACTGGTTTTAAAGTAATTATTGAAAATGAGCCACATCTTGTAGGTGTTGGTATTGATTTAATCAATCTAAAACAGGCAGAAAATGATTTAAAAAACGCTCACGTAAAGTTAAAACAATTAAATAAAGATTTAGAACAAAAGGTAAAGGAGCGAACTCAGGAGATAAATAGACTTCTTAAACAGAAGGATGAATTTATTAATCAACTCGGTCATGATTTAAAAAATCCTCTTGGTCCTTTGATTAACTTAATACCAGTGCTTGAAAGAAATGAACAAAATCAAAAAAACAAGGAAATCCTCTCAGTAATTAATAGAAATGTTCTGTATATGCGAAACCTGGTCGTTAAAACAATTAAATTAGCACAATTAAATTCAGAAAAAATGATTTTTCATTTCGATACATATCAATTATCTCAACTTATAAATCAAATAGTTGAAACAAATGAACTATCCTCTAATGAAAAAAGGGTTGAAATTAAGATACAAGTACCTGAAGAACTTACTTTATTCTGTGATCAGATTCAATTTGAAGAGTTATTCCATAATTTAATTAATAATGCTGTAAAATATTCAAATGAAGGTGGTTCTATAGTTATAAAAGCGAAGGATTTGCATAATGAAATCATTATCTCAATTCAGGACAATGGTATTGGAATGAGTGAAGATCAGTTATATCATATTTTTGATGAATTTTATAAGGCTGATGAATCCCGCCATGATTTTGAAAGCTCTGGTTTGGGTATGTCTATTTGTAAGAGGATTATGGAAAAACATAATGGTCGGATTTGGGCTGAAAGTAAAGGTATTGGAAAAGGAAGTATTTTTTATGTTGCATTTCCAAATAATTAATTTATTTTTTTTTATTGTTTTATAATCATATAACATTTTTTTTCATTTTTTTTATTATTATTGTATTTTTTTGTAAATTTTATTAATTTATATAATTCATGTGTGAAAATATTAATAAACTATGTTTTTATTTCTATTATATTAGAAATTATAAGGGGAAAAAAACGGGGCAGATATTAATGAAACACAAAAATAAATTAAAAAAGGCAGGTTTTCTAATTGTAATGATCAGTATAATGTTAGTAATACCAACATTATCAGCTGGATCGTTTACAAATAAAAGCATAGTAAAAATTGAACAAACAAATAATGATAACGAACAAGCAATATCAGACATTGATATAACAAAATCAATTGATGAAATGAGGTATGTACCATCAGAAACTGTTGCTTTTGCTGATGAACAAAATGATATTGGTTATAATGTTGATGCGGGTGATTCCTTACGTAGATCCTATGAATTTTATGCAGGTGAACCAATAAATGAAAACATACCTGGACGTGGTAGGACTGGGTCGCTTGACCCCAGTAGTGGTGATGATGCTGATTGTTACCGTTTTTCAGTATGCCAAGGTCAAACTATTAATTATGCGGTTACACCATCTCAGTTCACTATTGAATTATATGATAGTAATGAAGCATTGGTTTCTAGTGGCAGTACTGCTGAATTAACTGATTGGTATTTTTTGAAGATTTATTCACCTTCAGATCAAGCGGGAGAATATACCTTTTCGGTTCAATTAAATGGACAGAATGACGCCAATTCTGGGTCTGATGCAGGAGATACTATCAATGCAGCAACACCAATTTCATCTGGAACATATGATGGTTATTTAGATTCTAATGATTGGGAAGATTGGTTTAGTTTTGAAGCATCCAATGGTCAAGGAATATTTGTAGATATTGAAATGCAAGAAGAATCTGATTATGACATCCATCTCTATAATCCTAATAATGAAAAGGTTCATGAGGCTCAATTTTATGGTGATGACTCTCTAGAATTCCCTGCAGATATCTCTGGAACTTGGAAGATACAAGTTGATATATTCCCAGGTTGGGATGAAGATAAATGGCCTGATGACTATTATCTTTATGGATCAGGTGTTTATGAATTAACCCTTACCCTTGGTGGTACCGCAGAAGCACCTCCCACATTAAAACCATTGCAGCATGAAATTAACCCTGTAGCACAAACATTTATTGTTGAAGATGATCAGCAAAGCAATAAAGATGAATATGCCTATATTGCAGCAATTCCGGCAGCAAATTATATTGAAAATGGGCAACGCTATGTTTCACCAATAGTGTATCAAGGATGTGATATCATACCGAATTGGTTTACATCGATTGATGATACTACTCAGTATTTACTTGATGATTGGAATGCATATTTAGAAAGACATGATCTTACAGCAGTTGAACATACTGTTTCATCAGATCCTGTTTCTGCAGCAGCTAGCATTGCAACAGAACAATGGACTTCAACTGGAACTGCGGTTCTAACCATTGATGGAAGTACTTTTGAAGATACCACTACAAAAGTCATAGATGAGGACGTTTCATTTACAAGTACGAAAGAATCAGACCGATTTACACCAGATCAGTTAACTGAATTAACCTCAGCATTCTTTACTAAAATCATGTATTTAGGTCCACAATGGGGCATGATTCATCTTGAAGCAGAGGGTGATGAATTTGAAGGTGATACCATGGTTCTTTCACCAAGATATGAGGCATTTATGGCTGATTGGTGGCCTCATGATTCAAGTATTCCAGGTGAAGATAAGGATACCTTTTTCCCAATTTCCAAACCAGGTATTTGGATGCCACATGTTACTGCAATCGATGGACTTGAAGCATTAAATGTGATAAAATACACAGGAAATAGACATACCGTGGAAATTGGGTCAGAGGATGTTAGTTTAGAGGTTACGTTAACAACTCAACAAGAATCCCGTCTGATAGCGTATCTTATTGATCCTGAAGGAAATATAAGAAGACC
This sequence comes from uncultured Thermoplasmatales archaeon, assembly GCA_964636235.1. Lineage (GTDB taxonomy): Archaea > Thermoplasmatota > E2 > DHVEG-1 > DHVEG-1 > EX4572-165. Next base: position 35,523 of record CAZWQV010000006.1, on the reverse strand, counting down.
ACAATATCCTCATTGGAATGGTGGTGAAATAAAAGAAATTCATCAATGGATGGGAGGTCATTGGTTTGATGATTTCGATGAATACCGTCATTTACTTATTGAGCCTCATACTGAATATACTGTTGATATTCATAATCCAATGCAAGGCACTTGGACGGTTCTAGTGGTTCCGTATTTAAATACGGAAACATGGGAGGCATCTTTTTCAGGAACCTATCATATAACAGCGGCAATTCGACAACATAATATGGATCGAGTAAATGCGGGTCTTTCTGCAGCAAATGCTGCGGTTATCGCATCACAACATCATGTACCTTTACTCTATGTTGAAAAAGATACTATTCCACAGCAAACTTCAGATGCATTAAATGTACTTGGTGTATCAAACATTATTTTTGTAAACATCAATGATGTTAGTAGTGTAACTCTGGGTGGCTCTGTCACAGAATATACCACCATGCAATCAGTTATTGATGCTATTAAAGAGAATCCAGAATCAGATAATGTGATAACCATGACATCATTTGCAACTGGTGATGGATATTTTGCACCATCTTCAATGATTGCAGCCTATCATGGTGGACCAGTGTTGAATATTGCAGAAGCAAAAACCGCATACAATACCATTGATAAATATCAGACATTCCGTGAGATAACTGGTGATTATTACCATGGTACTCGTTCTCTTGGTCATCTTCCTATGATGAGTGAGGATATTGGTATTGATAATCCTCCCAGTTACCTTGAGCTATTGATATACTATTTTAAAAATGATCAAACATTACCGCCTTTTGGTCTAGATTTAAAGAAACAATGGCTCACAACTGTTGTTGATGATATCTATAACCTAATTGAGGGATATGGCCTAAATAATCCTGGTCAAGAAGCTTATATCTTTGTTTCCAATCGAGATGGTGATATTCGAGACTCCATTGCACGGGCATTAAATGGCAATAACTCATATGCTGGAATCATTCCAGTTGAAACATCTGCTTTTTCATCAGATATTATTGTTCGAAGCATTCTCTATCCTGCGATCATTTATGCAAATCCTGGAAAAGATGTCACCACATCTCAGCATATGAATTATTTCACTGGTCAATATGATCATGTTGGAAATAATGGGGTGAAATATACGACATATGCACCAAGGGATAATAAGAATTCATTCAAATCTTTTGATAGATTCTATGAAGGTCATTGTATATTTGATAATCTACTTGCTCGATTAAATGAAGGAGCATTGATTTCAATATATTCTGGTCATGGAACCGGTGGATCTGGCATGTCATCTATGTATAAGAATGTGGCAGAACAATTTCCACAGAATGAATTATATCATGAGCAATTGAAAGATTTTGATTGGTGGGATTCTTGGGCTGGTTACTCTGGTTATGATGAACGAATGACCAAAACCATTCGAGATCAAGCAATGTCTATTTACAATGCAGAAGAACCTAGTCTCTATGACATCATTCATTTCAAATGGATAGATCAACAATTTGAAAATCTGCATAGTGAAGTGGATATCTGGAGTTCTTGTACTACAACCTCTCATTTTGGACCAATTGTGTATCTATCACATGGTACAACTGCCTATGCTGGCTGTTTAGGATCTGGTTATGTGCTGGTGGATGATTTGTATAAGTCATGGGTCCTCCGTGATATGCTTATCAAAGGATATACCATCGGAGAAGCATTTTCTTTGAATCATTGGATTGTTAATCGAGATTTTACCACCAATGATCCTTCCTCAGTTTATGGAGCTGCATCATTCTTTGCAGATGGTATCAGTAGCAACAATGCAATCCTTGGTGTACCTACATTACAACTTTACAATCCAACTTGGGAAGAGCCGGTACCAATAGCAGGATAAACAGAAAATCTCATTTTCTTTTTTTTTATTTTTTATATTTATTTTAATTACCTATTAGATAAGGTATTTTATTAAAAATTATTTAAATAAGTAGAATATTAGGGTTTTTATTGTGTGATGAAGTCCACCATGACATATGGTCAGAACCGCCAAAACTAAGCTGATGACTTCTTAACTAATAAATAAGGAGCAATAATCATGTACACGTTATTTGTCATTGGTATTGGTGGATTTATTGGAGCAATCCTTCGTTATCTTATTGGTGGCTTAATTCAAAATGGAATCATCTCATTTCCAGTTGGAACACTTGGTGTAAATTTCATTGGTTGTTTTTGTATCAGTATAATTATGTATCTTTCTGAATTTGGTAATCTATTTAGCGAAAATACAAGAATATTTTTGACCATTGGTCTGTTGGGTTCTTTTACCACCATGTCCGCTTTTAGTTTTGAATCATTTAAACTTCTGGAACAAAAAGAAATATTCCTACTCATGTTTAATGTTATTGGAACGATTTGTCTTACATTTTTTGCTGTTTACTTAGGAAAATTGATTGTTCTAAATGCAATCAATGGATAATCAAATACGAAGAAGAGGAAAAAATATGAAAAAGGAATCTGAAGCAATATTGTTGAGAATATTCATTGGTGAAGATGATAAATATGAAGGTAAATTATTGTATAAGTATATTCTTGAATTTTTTAAAAAGGAAAAGATGGCAGGAGTAACTATTCTAAGAGGGATGGAAGGTTTTGGAAAAAGTAGTCATTTACACACCACATCTATTCTAAGATTATCTTCAGATTTGCCGATTGTCATTGAATGTGTGGATAAGAAAGAAAACATTGAAAAGATTAAACCAAGGCTTGTTACTATTATTAAAGAAGGCCTTATTACAGAAGAGAAAGTTAAAATTATTTTATACGAAAGTAATAAAAAAATATAATATAAATTGAGTTGAGTTTATGTTTGATACTGGAAATACCGCTTTTATGTTATTGGCAACAAGTCTTGTAATGCTCATGACTCCGGGGCTTGCTTTTTTTTATGGTGGACTTGTTGGAAGAAAAAATGTTTTAGCTATAATGATGCAAAGCTTTGTATCAATGGGTGTTACCACTATTATTTGGTTTGCAGTTGGTTATTCCTTATGCTTTAGCGGAGATGTGGGTGGAGTAATTGGTAATCTAGATAATGCTTTTTTAATGGGAATTAATTCAAATACAGCATTTTCTGGTTTTAGTGAAATTCCGCTTTATGTTTTTGTAGCATATCAAATGATGTTTGCGATAATTACACCAGCTCTTATTACAGGTGCCTTTACTAATAGAGTAAGTTTTAAAGCATATCTATTATTTCTAATAAGTTGGCTTCTTTTTGTTTATTTTCCAATTGTGCACATGGTATGGGGTGGTGGAATTCTTGCACAATGGGGTGTATTAGATTTCGCAGGTGGAATTGCAGTTCATGCAATTGCTGGCATGGCAGCACTAGCTAGTGTATTTTATCTGGGAAGTCGGAGAATACGGGAAAAAGGACCTCATAGTATCCCACTTGTTGCATTAGGGACTGGTCTTCTTTGGTTTGGATGGTACGGATTTAACGCTGGTAGTGAACTTCATGTTGACTCAGTGACAGTAACAGCATTTATCAATACAGATATAGCTGCATCATTTGCAGCAATAACATGGTTAATTATAGCTTGGACTTTTGAGAAAAAACCAAAATTTGTTGGATTATTAACTGGGGCTGTTGCAGGTCTTGCAACAATAACTCCTGCTGCTGGTTTTGTCACACCGCAAGCAGCGACTGTTATAGGTATAATGGCTGGAACAATTTGTTATATTGCTGTTTATGTAAAAAATAAAAGAAACTGGGATGATGCACTCGATGTATGGGGAGTTCATGGCGTTGGTGGAATTATAGGAGTTATATTCTTAGGTCTATTTGCAACTACTGCAGTAAATGCTGGTGGAGCAAACGGTCTTATATATGGAAACTCAAATTTTTTCATAATAGAGGTGATTGCAGTAGTAATTGCATCAGCATATGCGTTTATTTTTACTTATGTAATGTTATTCATTATCGACAGATTTACACCAGTAAGGCTTACCGAAAAAGAAGAAGAATCAGTAGATGAAGCCCTTCATGGTGAAAGTGCATATATATGATCAAATTATGGTACGTAGATATACCTTAAAAAATTAGTATTCAAGATTTTGAGTTGGTTATATTATTGAAATATTGATTTCAAAAAATATCTTTTTATTCTTTTTCTATTTTATACAGAATCCAAATAAATTCATTTTCAAATGTTTCTTCTTTAACTAATGTTAATCTTAATATTTTATTAACATCATTGAATATATGATAAGAATTAATACCAACGATTATTGGGTGAATCAATAAACTAATCTTACTTACGTAATCATTATTCAATAAGATATTTCCAAGTATCGATCCCGTATCAGTTAATATTGTTTTTACTTGAAATTTATTAGATAAAAGATCAAAAGCTTCTTTTAGGTTTACTTTTTCCTTACCAACAATAAAATAATCATAATTCCGTTCACGTAAATAATTAATATATGTACTCGAAGTCTTTTGTGATATCAATACAAGAACATCTTTACAAAATTCAAATCTTCTACATATATGAAGTAATCCATTCAGTTGACCCCTTGAATCAATTATTACCCAATAAGGTAAGTCCTTACTTCTTTGTTGTTTATTAAAATCCTTTAATTCTTCTTGCGGGATACCATCTCCATATATCTCGATCCCTTTTTTGATGGTATTTGAACCAATTAAATGTACATCTGGTTGAAATTGAGCGGCAATCTGATAATGTAAACCCATGTTTAGTTCAAAATTGGTAAGTGAACCATCGATACTAATGGAGTTATGTAAGATTATCTCTGGAAAAAAATTTTTAACCATATAGTTACAATAAATTTTGTATTCATAAATTTAATTATAGAATTTAAGACAAAAACTACTTTCATGCTGATATATTAACTAATAATTTATTGTAGATGATTTGACATTATTTCTTAATTGAATTTACATAATGATTTTATATGATTTTGATTTAGGAAAACAGTATGAGTCAAAGAATAAAAATTGGAAGTGAATTATAATGAAAATAGCATTCTTTGAACAAAAAAAAGTTAATAAGAAACAAATCCAAAGAACATTATCAAATCAACAAATTATGTTCAGTAAAGAACCATTAAGTGAAAATAATATTGAACAAATTAAGGATGCTGATATTATATCAATTTTCTTGGAATCAAAAATCAACAAATCAATATTAGATAAATTGCCTCAATTAAAATTAATTGCAACTGCTTCAACGGGTTACGATCATATAGATATCGGTGAATGTAAAAAGAAAAATATTTTGGTATGCAATGTTCCTTTTTATGGTATAAACACGGTTGCTGAACATACTTTTGCTCTTATTCTTAGTTTATCAAGAAATATATTAAAAGCATATAAAAAAACTAAGAAAGAAGATTTTACGCTTAAAGGATTAAAGGGATTTGATATTAGAGGAAAAACCATTGGGGTTATTGGAACTGGAAATATTGGTCTTCATGTAATTCATATTGCCAAAGTCTTTGGAATGAATGTTCTTGCATATGACATTCATCAGAATACTTCAATGGCGGATATATTAGATTTTAACTATGTTACATTTGAAACGTTGCTTGCACAATCAGATGTTGTAACCATTCATGTTTCATATAATAAACACACTCATCATCTCATAAATAAAGATAATATCAAGAAGATGAAAAAAGGAGCCATTCTTATTAATACATCTAGAGGAGCTATTATTGACAATGATGCGTTAATTGAAGGATTAGATAAGCAAATTCTTTCAGGAGTTGGCTTGGATGTGATTGAAGGAGAGGAACTTATTAAAGAAGAGCAACAAATTATGTATGATTCATCAAAATCAGAAAATTTAGGCAACCTTATTAAAGATCATATTCTTTTAAGTAAAGATAATGTTATTTTTACGCCTCATATTGGATTTTATAGTAAAGAAGCAGTCAAAAGACTATTTGATACAAATATTAAAAATATTCAAGCATTTATAAATGGGGAACCAAAAAATACAATATAATGTATTTTAAATTTTTTTGCATATTTTCTTTGATTATTTTAATGGTTTATTATATTTAACACCCATTTGTAAAAACTTATTATCATCATAAAAAATAATCCTGCAGTAATTCCAATAATCACTATTATAAGGCCTTCCATTCATATTCAATCCTTTTATATCATTTTTTTTCAACAAATCAATATAGAACCGAAAAATAATCCCATGCAAAACATAAATTAAAATGCAATATGAATATTTTCATAAAATTCAATTGATCATTAATCATAAAGCCTTTGCATAATAAATACTGCTGGTTCATTAAAATATCTGAAAGATTAGTAAATAATACATGCAGGATGTTTATAAAAGAACAATTTTTTAAAATAATTTATATGTTAATAAAAAAATATCTATGATATAGTTTCTTGATAAATTTCAAGTGTTCTTTTGGTTATGACATCCCAATTAAAATCCTTTATCACTTGTTTTCGACCGTTCAAACCTAGATATTTTCCTAAATCATCCATCTTAAGGATCTGTTTTACACCCCAGGCAATATCATCTGGTTTGTTAGGATTCACATGAAAACCACATTGATTTTTTCCACTAGGTATAACCTGTTCACGCATTCCATTGGTTCCAACTGCTCCAACTACAACTGGTTTTCCCATAGACATAGCCTCCGTGCAAACAATACCAAAAGGCTCATATAATGAAGGAAGAATCACGATGTCACTGGCAGCATAATGTAAAATCCTGTCTTTTTCACTAATAAATTTGGGTATAATGATCACATTATCTTCAATATTTAACTTTTTAACTAGAGAAAATAACATATCCTTCATATCACCTACCCCAATAATAATGAGTTTACATTTCGGAAATTCCTGCAAAACCAAGGGCATTGCTTGCACTAGTTTATCGATTCCTTTAACAGTAACAAGACGTCCAATAAAAAAAAGCATTATTTCATCTTTTTTAATATGATATTTTTTTCTTAAATCCTCAATCTGTTTCTTTGAAAAATGATTTGAATCATATTTTTCAGGATCCACTCCATTCCAACAAACACTTATTTTTTCTTTGGGATAATTTAGGCGTATTAGTTCCTGTTTCATTGCATTGGAAACCGTTATAATTCTATCAGCTTGTCTGCCGCCTTCAAATTCGATATGTTTAATAGTCTGCGATCCTCTACCAAGTGATCGACCAAATTCAGTAGAATGAATATGAAAAATCAATGGAACTTTTAACTCATTTTTTGCAGCTATTGCACCAACAATTCCAAGCCAATCATGACCATCGATAATATCCGGAAAAAATTGTTTTTTTGATACATGTTGAACAAAATGATATGCTGAAGTGATATTATAATTTATGACATCAGAAAAAAATTGAAACTGAGCACCCCATGAAAGTACATCATTATTTGAAAAAAGTCTTAAAGTATCATTCAACTCAACAGTTTTCGGCCTGAAAACATGAACATTATTCCATATTTCCTTAGGTTTCAATTTATTTTCAAAATTTAATGTAAATACATTTACCATATGATCTAATTGAACTTGCTTTTGAGTTATTTCTGAAGCAAAAGTACCAAGGCCACCCCATATTTTGGGTGGAAATTCCCAAGAAAAATGCGTAATATTCATTAATAATCACCAAAATTCTCATATACGGTTTTATCTTGTGTATATTTACAAATCTAGTTAGATACCAAGAAAAAATAATATTTAATCTTATTCAAATTATACTTTAAAAATTACTTGAAAATAAATAAAAATAATTTCATTATCTCAAAAATTTTCATATATGAATATAAGAAATTAATTTATTATTAATCATCCATTATCAATTTTTTGACAATTTATTATTCCTTTTCTTTTCAGATTCTTTTTGCTTAATAATAAATCCTTTATGTTTTATTCTCCATTTGGCCCATTTAGCAAGTACCAATGGAAGAATAAAAATTGAAGTCAAAAAAGCATAAAATAATGTAATAGAGGTTATAAGTCCAAATTCTACCTGTGGTGGACTTGGTGCTGATACAAGAACACCAAATCCAAGCATTGATGTTACAGCTGCTATAAAAACAGCACTTCCGGTACGAGAAATCGTTTCTTTAATTGTTTTTTCCGGATCATTTGTTTTTAACGCTACTAATCTAAACCGCTGTGTAATATAAATTGCGTAGTTAACACCCGCACCAATGGTTATACTTGTTACTGTAATAGTAAGAACATTTAGTGTATAACCAATAAAATACATAGTTCCAAGTACCCAAATAATTGATAAACTAACTGGAATCATTGCAATAGCACCAAGCGAAGGAATTCTAAAAATTAATATAAGAATAATAATAGCAAGAATAAAAGAAACACTTGTAGATAATATCTGACTTTCCGTAAGAGAAGTCATAATCGAGTATGTTATAAAAAGAGATCCTGTGACAATTGCTGTAGCATTACCATATGATGTCAAATCACTATTTAATGTAGTTTTAATAAAATTATATTCATTTGTTTGATTACTACTTGATGATTGAAATGATGATATAAGATACACTCGAATTACAGTTGCCTTATATTTTCCGTTATTTTGATAAAGTACATTTTTTACTTGTTGACTATATTCTTCATTTGAGTAAAGATAGGTAAATAAATCTTGAACATCTTTGTTGGTTTTTGGTATATTAGTCGATGGATCAATATTAAACTTTGATATAAGCGATTTATTATTCTTTATCGCTTCTTGAATGATAGAATTAATATTATCTGTTTTAACTTTGCCATCTGGATTTTTGATGATAAAATCATCATTTTTGAAATTATCTGTTGTTTGAGAAATCCCTTTTAATGTTGCAACAGTTGCTACATCTCCTTCAATAAGAATATACTGTTGGTTTTGACTTGCAGAAGGAAAATCATTTGAAATCTTATTAAGAAGTTCTAAGGCATTATTATCCTGAGGGATAAAATCATCCATACTAAAACCTGTTTTAAGCTGCATGAGGCCTGAAACCATAAATATAGTGACAATAATTGTTAATGTAAAAACTATTTTTTTATGACGAGAGGTAATGTATGATATTTTATTCATTAATGATTTAACTGATATTTTGGTACCTTTTTTAATGTTAAAATTCTTTTTTTTATCAATTAAATATCTAATTGTTATCATCAAAGTCATGGTAACAATGAATGTATAGGTTATTCCTAGAGCGAGTAAAACTCCAAAATTACGAACAGGTGGAAGCAAAGCGGTAATAAAAGAAAAAAAAGCGATAAACGTGGTTAACCATGCCATAAAAATTGCCACTCCAATTTCTTTAAGAGACGTTTTTATCGCATCAATAGAATTTTTCCCTGAAGCCAGCTCATTTTTGTAATTAACAAAAAGATTAACAGAATATTCAACCCCCAGTCCAATAAGAATTGGAATAAGTGCTACTGAAATAATGCTAAAAGGAATTTTTAAAAGTGCCATAGTACCAAATAGCCAGATCACAGTGATTAAAAAAACTAGTACTGGAAGAAATACATATGATGGTTTTCTGAAATTAATGAACAAGACTATAATAATTATAATAAAAATTGATGGAATGATTTTTTCATTTGCACTACCTGTTGATTTATTTATTTGTGCAGAAATTACTCCCTCACCTGTTGCCTGAACATGTATTTTTTGAAAACCCTTGTTCAGTTCATTGACTTGGTTAACAATATTCGTGTTTATTTTTGCTTCTTTATTTATATCATTTTCATTTTTTATCTGTAGAATTATTATATCATATTGTGGATTTTTTGTTTTTTCATAATCCTTTGAAAGCAAAGAAATTGTATTGGTCTTCAATTCCTTAAAAAGATTAGGCAAAAGAGGAAATATGGTGGATGAAGACCCGTTATTTGGTACATAATCTGTCTGAGTCCAAAGGGAGCTTATATCTTCAAAAGAAAGAGAATTTGGAAGTAAATTTCCAGTTCTGTTTTTCATCATGTTTATTTCATTTAATGAAATCCCGCCATATTTCTGTAAAATCTTTATAAAAATAGGTCCAAGAATTGTTCTATTTGTTAATTTATCAATTTTGTTAAAAAGAAAACTTGAATTGATAGCAATATGACCGCCTGGTCTTTTGAGAACTGGGGTTTTATAATATCTTACTCCTGCGGTGAAATTTGATAATTTTGCTGGTACATAAAAATTTTGAATCTCAGGTGCTATTCCATAATCACCTAATTCTGTTTTTGAAGCGGAAATTACAACTCTATTGTTTTTAACATTAAATGTAACATTTGATTCATCTAATCGAACTGGGATAGATATCTCTTGTTGAGGAGTTTTAATCCATAAATATACGTTTTTTTCATATGTGTTGAACAAGGAATGATTTTTAATCAGTTTAATTACTTCTTTTATATTCTGTGGTAAACCATTTTTAAATATCCAACTTTTATTCATTGGTTCTATTCGTGCTGCGATTTGATAATTAATTTGATATTTTTTAGGAGCAAGAATATCATTAAAACCGATATACCATTCCATTATATTTACACCAGAAAATGGTGGTTTTAGTTTTAATATAGATGATAAATTATAAACCTCAATTGAAAAAATAATGGATTTATTAGTGCTATTGATAAAACAATTTTTAATATCTGCACTATCTATTGAATATTGTTTTAACAATCTAGGAAACCGTTTATAATCAACGCTTTCATCAGGATCATTTTTTTTAAAGATTTGCTGCTCTTTATTTTTGGTAAAATTTAAGAGATCATTTAAGGCAGTCTTTATTTGAATGTTTGTACAATTTTTAAAACTTGTATTAAATTCCGATTGACAGATTATATCTAGGAAAGTTACTATGCTAATACTACTATTAACAAGGGAATTATTTAGCAATTCTTGTTCAAGTCTATATTGTTCTTGTAAAGACTCAGGACTAAGTACGCTATTTGCATCTTTAGTTCCTATTAGAAGAAACATTGCTTGCTGAGCGGATCCAAAATAATCTGTGATCCTATTATTTGCTTTTACTATTTTAGTATTAGGTGAAAAATCACTAAAGTCTGTCTTGAATTGAAGTGATGGGGCAAAAATTGAGAAAAAAAGAGTTATAATAATAATTATAAGAATAATGTAATATGGCTTATGTTCTATAATTTTTCCAAGTCTGGTGAACATTTCTCAACTCTTTTGCTTTTTTCTATTAAAGTTTATTCGGATACGTTTTTGTAGATTTGTTATTGTATACTATTGTTTTTTATCCATAAAACTTAGAAATTTTGGATACTTAATGATAATTAAAAATTGAATCAAAATTATATTAAAATTACCTTAAATATGATTTTATGTAATCAATAAATTCGTTCCAATTTACAATTATTTTTATATAAATTAAAAAACTGTTTTTAAATAGATTTTTTAAATATATATTAGAGATTTAATTAAAATTAGATCGAAGAAAATAATAATGTTCCATTGAAAAACTTTTAATTTTTTATGGTTTTATTTTGATTAGATTATTATGATGGATATCCTCCTACTTTGAGACTAGGATCCCCCAGAAGAATATGTTCCATAATAGTATATTTTGCAACCTTATCAGTGGGAATTAAATGAATATTTTTATTTATCATAGAAGTATGCATTTCACCAAGAGTTACTGATTGATTATAACTTTCAAAAAAGAAATATGGTGGATTGAAGCATCCTGTTGAATTATATTCTGAACTGATAATATACTGAGTTGAACCAATAGTTGCTATTGACCCGCCTCCTTTATGTTTCACCAGGTTCCAAGCAAAACAAGGAATTGTTCTATTTAGATTATTCAGTTGTTTTGATTCTAAAAATGAAGTGAGTGAATTTGGAACATATGCTGATAAAAAATCAATCAGGTTATAATCAAGTTTTGCTGTGCTACATGCTGTCAAAAAGACAATAGGAAGTTTGAATCCATTCTTCATTCCAATAATATTTACATTGTTATAATAGATGGATCTATCAGTACTTCCTCCTTCAGGACAAATTCCATTAGGAAAACCATGACCTGAATAAAATATGAATCCAGCACCTTTACTAATTTCAGAGTTAATTGATTTTTTATTAAAATTTTCCTTTGATGTCCATATAACAGTATGATTAAACATGTCCATAATATTCATGATTTTTACTGTGTGGTCTTCACCTTCACGTTCTGTTGCACCAGGAAAACGTTCTTCGGGAAATGTATCCCCTGCCATTACGATAAAATTATCAAACCATGATTGGTCGTAAGATTCATTTTCATAGGTAATGATCTTTTGAACGACGATTTGGACTTCCTCTATTGTGTCACAAGCAAGTCTGCCAAGATAAACATCGGGATATAAATCAAGATTATCATTTTCTTCTCCAAATATTTTGTTCTCGTTCTCATCCCAACTGCAAAACTCTCCTGTTTTATTGTAAATATCGGAATAGTATAAATCAACTAGCATATCAACCTCAGGTTCACCAGCTATATGCCAAGCAATTTTTCTCATTGGTACTTTTACAACACTACCCACGATTAGTACATAAGAGATTCCATATTCCTCCATGCTATTTTTTATAGAATTCTTTATCTGTTCAGCTTTATCATATCCTTTATATTCCTGATAAATTTCCTCAGTTGTTTTTAAAAATGTTTTTATCCCAACGCTGTTTTTATGGTTAATTAATGGTTGAATTTCTAAACGAAAAATTTCAGGTGATATTATCATCATATCAAATGAACCATCTATATTTGATTGATTCACTTTTATGTCTTCATATGCGATAACCCCTATGCTATTAATAATTATGAAAATTAGATAAATTGAAAATATTTTTTTTGTAAACATCATATTATTTATAATTTTCAATTATTATAAATAATTTCCTTTTGTAATATTATTTCGAAATTGAAATATGTAATATATTTATTATATAAATAACTCTTAAAATTTTTTTAATACCGAATCGTTTTAAAACAAATAGTATTAAGGAACGATTAATTTGACAATATCTATTTTTTTATTTGTATTAAAAAGTCGTACCATTTTTTTCACTCTATCTGCATTACCATTTAATACAAATATTTCGAGACATTTTTCATCTTCAAAATGACTATGAATCTGAGTTTTCGTAATATCTTTAAAATCATGTTTTATCTGTGATACTACATTCTCTGAATCATGATGATGAATAACTAGTAGAATAGAATTTATTTCTCCAAATAGTTTTTCGATATTTTTATTTTCGGACAGAAGAAGTCTGATTCCTGCTCTAATAACCTCGGATCTTCCTGAGTATCCATGTTCATTTTTTATTTTCTCAATATCCTCAATGATGGTATCATTTAATGAGATACTAATTATTGTCATAAAAATTATAAATTAATAACATATTGAAATACTTAACCATAAATGTTAATAACAAATTATATAAATATTAATAATATCTAAGGCGTAAAGGGTGCTTAATTATGGTAATAAATCCTAAATTCATTATAATTGGTGTCATAGTCATCATATTAATTGGAGCAGGGTTATTTACCACAATTAATAACCACCAAAGTGATAAAATAGGTGTATTAGTAACTATAGTTCCACAAGCTGAAATGGTAGAAGCTATAGGTGGAAAATATATTGATGTCACCATCATGGTTCCTGCAGGTAAAAGTCCTCATTCTTTTGAGCCAACACCAGAACAAATGATAAAAGTTGCTCAAGCAACAGCATATTTCAAGGTAGGATCTGGTGTTGAATTTGAAATTTCTTATATGGATACAATTCTTGAGCAAAATTCAGACTTAGAAGTATTTGACTGTTCAAAAAATATTAATGTTATCTCTTTTAATGAACATTATGGTATGAAATTCTATAATATGACAGATAAAAATCAAAATCAAGAGCTTGGAAATAATGGTACCGATCCACATGTCTGGACGTCTCCTATAAATTTTATTAAAATGACCGAAGTAGTCTACGAAGGTTTAGTCCAAATCGATCCTGAACATCAAACAGAATATTACTCAAATTATCAAACATATATCTCAAAACTTGAAACTCTAAATACAAATATTAGTACATTATTACAACCGTATGCTGGTAAATCTTTTATGGTATACCATCCAGCATGGGGATATTTTGGTGATACCTATCATTTAAAAATGATAGCAATTGAAGATGAAGGGAAACAACCAGGGCCAGCAGGAATAAATGCAATAATATCACAAGCAAGAGAGCAAAATATAACAGTTATCTTTGTGGCACCACAATATGATACATCAAGTGCAGAAACTATTGCATCTGAAATAGATGGCAAAGTTATTTTTGCTAATCCTTTGATGACAAATTATGAAGAGACAATCACAAGGCTTGCAGAAGATATGGTTTCAGGTTTTAAAACTACTTAAATCCAATAATTATTAAAATTCATAAGGTATTTGAAGATAGATAAATGTGAGGAGTTTACTTTTCAATGGAAGGAAATATTGCCATCGAGTTAAAAAATATCTATGCAGGATATAATAATGATGTTGTAATAGAAAATATCAATTGTAATATTTATAATGGAGATTTCTTTGGTATCATTGGTCCAAATGGTGGAGGGAAATCTACTCTTTTGAAAATAATACTTGGCTTATTAAATCCATATAAAGGATCAATACATATTTATGGACAATCTCCCAAAATTGGACGTAAAAACATAGGGTATGTTCCGCAATATACCGAATATGATAAACAGTATCCTATATCTGTTTGGGATGTTGTGCTGATGGGCCGTAGAAGTATCCGGGGAATTCATCCTTTATATTCAATAGATGATAAAAAAGCAACAAATGAAGCTTTAAAAAAAGTTAATATGATAAAATACAAGAAAAGACATATCAATGAACTTTCTGGAGGTCAAAGACAGCGGGTTTTTATTGCCCGGGCTTTGGTTTCAAATCCTAAGATTTTACTTCTTGATGAACCAACCGCTAGTATCGATAAGGAATTACAGATTAATTTTTATAATCTTTTAAAAGAGTTGAATAAAAAAGTCACCATTCTCCTTGTAACTCATGACATTGGAGTTATTTCTTCTTATGTTAACCGAGTCGCTTGTCTCAATCATTTTATGTTTACCCATGATGATGAAAGAATGATAAGCAAAGAAATGCTAGAAAAAACATATAGTTGCCCTGTTGACCTAATTGCACACGGCGTTCCTCATAGAGTACTTGACGAGCATCATAAAAATAATAAAAAAGGAGAAAAATAACTTGCCTACTGATATAATTGAACTATTGCAATATCCTTTTGTTCAAAGAATGTTTCTAGCAGGATTTCTCGCAAGTATCGCCTGTGGAATAATTGGAACGTATGTTGTTGTAAAACGTATTGTATTTATAAGTGGCGGTATTGCCCATACTACTTTTGGCGGTATTGGATTTGCCTATTATCTTCAATATCTAAGTATCATCTTTATTGAACCTCTTGTTGGAGCTTTACTCTTTGCACTAACAGCCGCAATAATTATGGGATTACCTTTTATTAGAACACGTTTGCGAGAAGACTCAACAATTGGTATTTTATGGGTTGTTGGAATGGCCCTTGGAGTTATTTTTTTAAATCAGGTTAATCGAAGTGAAATAATTGTTCAAGATCCCATTAGTATCTTATTTGGAAATGTACTTTTAATTAAAATGCAAGATCTTTATCTTATGTTAGGTTTGTTAATTCTCATCATTTTTGTCACTGTTTTTTTGTATAAAGATTTACATATTCTCACATTTGATGAAGAGTTTGCCCGTATTTCAGGGATAAAAGTTGATTTATTGTATCTTATTTTAATGATATTAATTGCACTTACAACTGTAGTTTTAATAAAAGTTGTAGGGGTCATATTGGTTATTGCAATGCTAACTATTCCTGCGGCGATTTCTAATCTTTTTACTCACAATCTAAGAAATATGATGTTTTTTGCCATTATTATTGGATGTATAGTTACTTTTTATGGTTCATTAATATCACTTCAATACGATTTACCACCAGGTGCAACAATTGTTATTTCATTAGCCAGCTTATTTATTATTGCTCTAAGTATTAAGAATATAAAATTAACTTTTATCAGAACTAATAAAATATAATTTTATGTATGACTCTCATTTTTATGTTGTATAAAAAATAATCAAATTCAATTTCTTTGTTTCTCTTCTCTTTGAATTAACTTTAGGAATGACCAAATCTAAAAGTCCTTAATCCCTTATTTGGTGTAATTTTATTAATAATAAAACCAAAATCATCAGGTGGTAAAAAGAGTTGAACTTCTAAAGACCGATAGCCAAGTAAAGGAAAGATAATGTATGGTGTATTGGTACCTTTCCCATGTAATAATTCAATATCTTCTCCATTTTCAAAATAACCTGTTGTTTCACCTGCAGCAAGAAAAAGACCCCCATCCGATGATTTCATCTGTGTAAATTTATTATAAAGTTGAGTATATTCTGATGTACTATTAAATGATAAAAATAGTTTTTTGTCATCAAGCAGTCCAAGTATTTTAAAATCGAGGGGGACATATATCCCACTTTCTTCTAAATAAGCATCTTCAGTAATTTTGATAATGATCTCATTAAACTCCCATATCTTTTCACCATCTGTCAAGATTAAAATGCCGTATACCGGACCTTCAGTAAAACTAAATGGATACCCAAGTCTTAATCTTACTAGAATCATACTCCATCCATTATCAAACGTTGACCAAATCCAGTCATAACCACGAATATTATCAACACTTATATGGGGATTCTGTATTTTATAAAGCCAGCTAATTGTTTTTGGTTGTAACATCCATTTTAAAATAGATGCATATAGAAAGTTCAGGTTTATTAAATCCTTAATTGATGAAAATCTAAAATTAAAGGCTCCATCTATGGGTCTATCTCCAAATAAATGCTCATGATAACCCACACCAGACACATTAAATAATGTTCCATTAATTGAAATGCTGCCAGTCAGTTCAAGCCTTGGTATGCTCCAGTACTGAAAGATTCCAGTACCTAACGGAATGGTTCCATTTACTATGCTGCTTAAATGTTGATAAGGTGGTGAAACAGCATGTGCATCAACGCTTAAAATGATATTATTTATATCATCCTCAAAATATGCAGAGTAATTTGGATACAAACCATATAAAGTTGAATTGAAATATTTCAAATCAACAATATTTTTTTTATGGCTAAATTCACCAGGATGTTTCCGTTCTTTAAAATAATCGTAATATTTTCCAGTTTCACGATTCCAACTCTGTATTCTTATATAACTCACACCATCTGATGTAGACCAGTTTGTACCAGTCCAATTCATCACATAAAAAAATTGTGCACACATATCCCATTGACTTCCATCCTCTAATGTTAACATCGTATATAACCACCAATATTCAACGCCGCATGGAAAATGATCTCCTTCTGTATTTGGTGGAATATCATTAATTGTCTTTGGTGTAATTGTTTGAATTGGAACAATTAATATCAATATTACAACAAACAATTTAACTATCTTTGAAAAATGAATACTATACATATATACTCCCTTAATTATCAAACACATTATTAATTACTTATAATTATCGTATAACTATACGACATTAAACGATTTTTGTATAATATAAAATAATATTATTTATTGAAAAATTTTTTTGAAAATAAAAATTTACATGCTTTTTATTAATCAATTCAATATGTGCAAATATCAAAAAATACTAACAAAGAAAATAATGATATAAATCGTTAAAAAATTTGATAATGTTTATGTATAATTTTTTGATTGGTTATAAAGATGCTTCCAGTGATTAATTTTCTTAGTCTTATTATAAGCATAATATTATTCAGTTATTTTTATACACTTAGCTTAATACCTAAAAAAAGAGAACAAAGAATTGGGGAAAAAGCTTGGAAACAAAGCGCTCAATTTAGGACAATTGCTGGATTTTTAGAATTTGTTATCTCGTTAAATATATTTCTTTGGATTTGGTTTCCTTTATTAAATCTTAATTGGAAGATACATACTAACCCTTGGGTTGGAGCTGTTATTTGTTTTATTATTGTAATACCTGGCACAATTATAATGGTTAAGGGAATGAAAGATGCGGGATCAGAAACCTATAAGCCATCTGAAAAAACAAGTATGTATGGAGGCATCTATAAGTATATTCGACACCCGCAATCATTGGGAGAATTTCCTCTTTTTATTGCCTTTGCGTTTTTGGTAAATTCCTGGTTTTTGGTAATAATAATGACGTTGTTTGTAATTATTTATATACCAATTATGATATATTATGAGGAAGAGGATCTTATCAAAAGGTTTGGAGGATCATACATAAAGTATCAAAATGAAACAGGAGCTCTAATACCAAAATTTTTTAGATAATCCATAATTTTTGTCGTACTAAATAATAGCTGTATTATTTTTCTTCTAAGAAGATATAAAATCTTATTATTCCAATTTAAAAGTAATGAATACATTTCTAATTTTCCATTCACTATGTTATAAACATTTTTGGAACTATTTTATAAAAATACTTCAAAATGCAGAAAGCATAAGAAATAATTATTTTAATATAAAACAATAATAAATAAATTCATTTATCCAATAATATATATTTAAAAAAATTGCATTTTCTATTTCTCTGGTGGAATAGATAACTCTGTCGCCGTTTGAATACCTGAAGTCTCTGGAGTGATACCTAATTTGACATATATTGGATGAACAAGTTTTCTTAACTCAGGAAGTTTACGGGCAAATGCAATGGCACCTAAAATACATGCCACACCACCTATTATCAACGTGTTTGGGGCACCAATACTACTTGCTAATGCACCTGCTAATAGACTGCCAAATGGTGCTGTACCTACAAAGGCCATCATATAAAAACTCATCACACGACCACGTTTATCATCATCAACAATGGTTTGTATTATTGTATTACTTGAAGCCATTTGCATTATCATTCCAAAACCAGTTATTAACATCAATGCAAAAGAAAGCAAGAAAAACCGAGATAAAGAAAAAGCAATCAGACCTAAACCAAAGATAGCTGCAGAAATAGGGATGATTTTTCCTAGCCCTAATACAGTATTTCTAGATGCAAGATAAAGAGCACCAATAAGAGAGCCTACACCTGAAGCACCCATAAGAAATCCATATGTATAAGAGCTACCATGAAGTATCTCCTTTGCAAAAGCAGGCATAAGCACCATATAGGGTATACCCATTAAACTTACTACTCCTAATAAGAGTATAATGGCTCTAATAGGTGCAGAACCAAATGCATAAGAAAAACCCTCCTTTAGTCCTTGAAAAACATGAGCATCTTGAATTCTTATTTCCCTTGGATTAATTTTCATCAACATAAGAGATACAATCACAAAAAGGTAACTCAATCCATTAAAAAGAAAACAAAATCCTTCGTTTGTAACCGCAATTAATACACCTGCAATTGATGGTCCAAGCAACCGGGCACTGTTCACCATTGAGGAGTTTAAAGCAATCGCATTTCCCAAATCTTCTCTGTTTTCTACCATTTCTACTACAAAAGCCTGGCGAGCGGGCATATCAAAGGCATTAATAAAACCAAGAAATATTGCAAACATAATAATATGCCAGATATCAATAATTCCAGTGAAATAGAGAAATGTCAAAGATAACGCTTGTATCATAGCAAGTATCTGAGTAACAATTAGTATATGATAGCGATTCCAACGATCAGTCCATACTCCAGCAAAAGGTGCTAGGATAAAAGTGGGAATTTGACCTGCAAAACCAACCACACCTAATAAAAATACAGAGCCAGTAAGACTATAAACTAACCAAGGTAGAGCAATTCTTTGTATCCAAGTTCCAATTAACGAGAGACTTTGGCCGCCAAAAAAGAGCCGATAGTTACTATATTTAAGTGACCGGAAGATGTTTTTAAATCTTTTTGATCCAACACTACTTAGTTTATCTGATTTTTTGATCATTCAATATTAGTCCCTTTTCAAATATTTACTTTTATTTTATAGGATATCTGATTACTTTTTCAGATCATATAAATTTATTATGATATTTTGAACATTTTTTTATTTCATTCTACATACATTATTATTTTATAAGCAAATGGCCCAATTATTTTTATTATTATTTTATTGATTTAATCTGAGAGTTTGTAAATAATTGTGTTATTTTAGTGTTTTTTTAAATAATGATTACCATCTAACTCTTTAATTAATTATATACATCAAAAATATATTAAATATTCTAATTCTACAATTATAAAATCACAATACCATATTACACATTACCTTAACAGTACTTCAGAATGTAAAAAAAGTCAAAGAAAAATATTAATCGCTTAAGTTTCTTTAATATTTTCCTAATTA
>CAZWQV010000006.1:0-15011 GCA_964636235.1 uncultured Thermoplasmatales archaeon | reverse complement strand
TAAATGAAAAAAATCAGTTTTCAAAACATCAGTATTAATATCATATTACTTGGCATTGTTAGTTTTATAAATGACATTGGTAGTGAAATGATCATGCCTATCCTACCATTATTCATTGCATCTCTTGGTGGAACTGGTCTTATTGTTGGTCTGGTTGGCGGAGTAAATGACAGCATCTCAAGCTTACTAAAAGTAATATGTGGTTACTGGTCAGATAAAACTGGGAAACGAAAAATATTCGTTTTTACTGGATATCTGACCTCTGCTGTGTTCAAACTTTGTTTATCTTTTTCTTTAATTTGGCAACAAATTCTTATTTTCAGCGGATTAGAACGTGTTGGAAAAGGTATTAGAACAGCATCACGAGATGCAATAATCGCTGATTCTCTTCCAGAAAAACGTGGTTTAGGATTTGGTATTCATAGAACAATGGACACGGCAGGCGCTATTATCGGCTCAGTATTAGTTTTCCTATTGATTTATTTTCTTTCAATAGATTTTAATGTTATAATTCTAATTGCAGCATGCATCTCTTTTTTCTCTATTATCCCCTTATTTTTTGTAAAAGAAATCAAAAAGAAATTGCAGAAAATAAGCTTTAGAGTAAGTCTAAAAAGTCTTTCAAAACCACTTAAAATATTTCTTATAATATCTAGTATTTTTTCACTTGCAAATTTCAGTTATATGTTTTTCATATTAAAATCACAAGATATATTTTCTAATGAATCAGCGATTATTGCCCCCATCCTTTTATATATTCTCTTTAACATTTTTTATGCAATTTTTGCTATACCTTTTGGCACTCTTTCAGATATAATAGGAAGAAAAAAAGTTTTATTATTAGGATATTCATTATTTTCAATTACAACAATGGGATTTGCATTATTTTCTTCATTATCCGCCTTTATTATTTTATTTGCATTATATGGAATGGTATATGCTTTTATTGATGGAAATCAACGCGCATTGGTTTCAGATTTATCTCAAGAACAACTTCGAGCTACAGCATTAGGAACTTATCATACTTTAACAGGACTTGTTGCTTTACCATCAAGTTTAATTGCTGGTTTAATATGGGAAATAGTTACACCATCTGCTACCTTCTTATTTGGAAGCATAGTTAGTCTAATAACAGCAATAATATTTATCTTTTTTATTTCTAATCGATAAGAAAACCTGTTTTTCTCCATATCAAAATCCTTTTATACACTTATCTTATCCTGATTTTCTCATGTTTTAGAGCACTTTCGGAACTACTGCATAAAACATAATATTTATATAGTAGTGTTAGTATGCCATGCAACATCCAAAACGTAAATTGTGTGGAGGAAATAGATAATTATGATGGCAGGACAACAACCTATAATTGTATTAAGAGAAGGAACTAAACGAGATACCGGAAAAGGCGCACAATCAAATAACATTCAAGCAGCTCGGGCAATTTCAGAAGCTGTTAAATCAACTCTAGGTCCAAAAGGAATGGATAAGATGCTTGTTGATTCAATGGGCGATGTGGTCGTTACCAATGATGGTGCAACCATTTTAAAAGAAATTGATGTAGAACATCCAGCAGCAAAAATGATTGTTGAAGTTGCAAAATCACAAGATGAAGAATGCGGTGATGGAACAACTACAGCCGTTATCTTAACTGGTGAACTTCTTAAAGAAGCAGGAGAATTATTAGAAAAGAATATTCATCCAACCGTTATTAATGCTGGATATCAACTTGCAGCAAAAAAAGCAAACGAAGTATTAAATAAAATGGCAATAGCAGTAAAACCTAATGATAAAGAAACGTTGAAAGATATTGCAAAAACTTCAATGGCCAGCAAAGGAGCAAATGCAGAGCGAGATATTCTTGCAAAAATTGTTGTTGATGCAGTCACCAATGTTGCAGAAAAAAGAGGGAATAGCACATATGTAGACCTTGATAACATTCAAATTCAGAAAAAACAAGGTGGCGGAATCAACACAACTGAAATTATTGAAGGAATTATCCTTGATAAAGAACGTGTCCATGAAGGAATGCCAACATTTATTAAAAATGCAAAAATCGCTCTTGTAAATGTCGCTCTTGAAGTAAAAAAGACTGAAGTTGATGCACGTATACAAATTCAAGATCCAACTCAATTACAAGCATTCCTTGATGAAGAAGAAGGAATGATTAGAAAAATGGTTGATAAAATCAAAAAAACCGGTGCAAATGTTCTTATCTGTCAAAAAGGAGTAGATGATTTAGCTCAACACTTCCTTGCAAAAGAAGGAATTTATACAGTACGAAGAGCTAAAAAAAGTGACATAGAAAAACTTGCTAAAGCAACCAATGCAAAAATTGTTTCAAACTTAGATGATTTTTCAAAAGATGATCTTGGCAATGCAGGACTTATTGAAGAACGTAAAATCGGTGATGATAAAATGACTTTTGTCACCCAATGTAAAAATCCAAAAGCGGTATCAATACTTATACGTGGAACAACAGAACATGTTACTGATGAACTTGAACGTGCACTTCACGATGCATTATCTGTTGTGAAAGTTGCACTTGAAGATGGAAAGATGACCCCTGGAGGAGGAGCTGCAGCAATTGCTATTTCAATGGCATTACGAGATTATGCTCCAACTGTAGGTGGAAGACAACAAATGGCAATCGAAGCATTTGCAGATGCAGTTGAAATCATACCAAAAACACTTTCAGAAAATGCAGGACTTGACCCAATTGACATGATTCTAGAAATTCGTAATTCACATAGCAAAGGAAAATCAAACGCAGGTGTGAATGTTCTGGAAGGAAAAGTTGATGACATGCTGAAATACAAAGTCATCGAACCACTCAGACTCAGCCTTCAAGAGATACAAGCATCATCTGAAGCAGCAACCATGATTCTTCGTATAGACGATGTTATTGCATCCAAAGGCGGCGGTGGTGCACCACCAGATATGGGTGGAATGCCCCCAGGTGGAATGGGTGGAATGCCCCCAGGTATGATGTAAATATCATAACCTTTTTTTTCTTTTTTTTATTACGAGGTGACCATGACAACTAAAAAAAATCAGAAACAAAATGAAGTTGCTCAGGTAGATGAAGATAAAAAAGAAAAAAGTACAAACAAAAAAAATGTTGAAGTGATAGAGAAACTAAAACAACAATTAAAAGAAAAAGATGATCAACTATTAAGAAGTCTAGCAGATTATCAAAATTATCAAAACCGTGTCAAAAAAGATATGGATTTACATGAATTTGAAATAAAAAAAACCTATTTATCAGAGTTACTAGATATTAAAGAATTACTTCTAAAAGCTCTTGACGATATTGACCCGAAAGAAGGATTACGTATTATCTTAAAGCAATTGGAAAATTTCTTCCATGAAGAACATATCAATTATATTGAATGTGTTGGTAAACCCTTTAATCATGCATTACATCATGCAGTTACGACTATAGAAAACGAAGATAAAGAGGATAATATTATTATTGAAGAAATAAAAAAAGGGTATTTAATTAATGATACTGTTCTTCGACCATCTCATGTGGTGGTTGTGAAAAATAAATGTGAGGAGGAATAAATAATATGGCTAAAATAATTGGAATTGATTTAGGAACAACGAATTCAGAAGTCGCTGTGATGGAAGCTGGTAAACCAACGATTATTAAAAGTAGTGAAGGAAATAATTATTTTCCATCAGTTGTCGCATTTACAAAAGATGGTGAGTTACTTGTTGGTGAAACTGCTAAAAGACAAGCAGTTACAAATCCAGAAGGAACCGTCCATCGAGTTAAAAGAAAAATGGGTTCTGGAGAAAAAATAAAATTACATGGGAAAACGTACACTCCAGAGCAAATAAGTGCTTATATCCTTCAGAAAATTAAGAAAGATGCAGAAGATTATATTGGTGAAAAAATTACTGACGCAGTTATTACGGTACCAGCGTATTTTAATGATGATCAAAGACAAGCAACCAAAGATGCTGGAAAAATTGCAGGATTAAATGTTAGAAGAATCTTGAATGAACCAACTGCTGCATCACTAGCATATGGTCTTGATAAAGAGGGAGATCATACCATTGCAGTATATGATTTTGGTGGTGGTACATTTGATATTACGCTTATGGAAGTTGGTGAAGGTGTTTTTGAAGTTCTTTCAACAAATGGAGATACTGCTCTTGGCGGATCTGATATGGATGAAGCAATTGTGGATTATTTGGCAGCTGAGTTTAAAAAACAATATACTGTTGATTTAAGAAAAGACACCAAAGCATTGCAGCGTTTAATGGAAGCTGCGGAAGATGCTAAAAAAGAACTTTCATCGAAACTGCAAACAGAGATTAATCTACCATATATTACAGTAATTGATAATGAACCGAAACATCTTGAGATGAAGATTACAAGAGCAAAATTCGAAGATATTATATCAAAACTTGTGGATAAATCGGTTAAACCATGCCAACAGGCGTTAAAAGATGCAAAATTGAAACCATCTGATATTAATCATATCGTGCTAGTTGGTGGAACAACAAGAATACCTTATGTGCAGAAAAAAGTAGAAGAAATTTTTGGAAGAAAACCAAAAAGAAATGTTGATCCAATGGAATGTGTTGCAATTGGAGCTGCAATTCAAGGTGGTGTTCTCTCTGGTGATGTTGATAAAGATATTGTGTTATTAGATGTTACTCCACTTACCTTAAGTATTGAAACCCTTGGCGGGGTTGCAACTGAATTAATCCCCAGGAATACAACTGTTCCTACGAAAAAAAGTAAGATCTTTTCAACTGCTGCAGATAATCAGACCAGTGTTGAAATCCATACACTGCAAGGTGAACGACCAATGGCAGCAGATAATAAAAGTCTGGGAAGATTTCATTTGGATGGTATTCCACCTGCACCTCGAGGACTTCCTCAAATAGAAGTTACCTTCGATATCGATGCAGATGGTATTTTACAAGTTTCTGCAAAGGATTTAGGAACGGGAAAGGTTCAATCCATTCGTATATCTGGTTCCACAAAACTATCTGATAATGAAATTGAAAAAATGAAAAAGGAAGCAGATGCGCATAAAGAGGAAGATGAAAAACGAATGGAATCAGTTGAAATCCGAAATAACGGAGATGCAATGGTGCATACTGCTCAAAAGACCTTAGAAGATCTGAAGGATAAAGTAACCGACGAAGAAAAAACTCGTGTTGAAGAAGCTAAAAAAGAATTACAAGAAACGCTTACAAAAGATGATATAGATGATATAAAAGAAAAAACAGAAGCGTTACAAAAGATTTTATCAGAGATTGGAGCACGGGTTTATCAAGAAGCAGCACAACAAGCACAACAACAGCAGGCACAATCACAAAATGCTAATGAAGGTGAAGAATGGTCAGGTCATCCAGAAAATGATGACAACACTATTGATGCAGATTATGAAGTAAAAAAAGATAAATAAAAATTTTTTATTTATCACAATTTTTCTTTTTTTTTAGTATATTATCATTTTGTCATAATATCATATACATTATTTAAAGAGTTAACAAAAGAGTATATCAATTGATACCATTGATAAAATTATGCGTAAGGATTTGTTAGTCTATGGATGATAATAAGTTTGAGGCGTCACTTGAAAAACAAAATATTTCTGAGGAACATAAATCAGAAATTCGTACTATAGCAAGCAAATTAATTGATTTTATTGAAGAGAATGGTATTGATTTAAATCCCCTAGAAAAGGAGCGACTCAGTTTATACATTCTTCATTATAGAAATTCCCATAAAGCAGCATCCCATATATATCCTATTAAATTGGCTCTAGAACGGATACCAAATTGTATCAATGAGATGTCAAAAATCATTGAAAGAACAAGGATTGAATTAATAGAAGAAGAATTTATTAGACAAAGAGAAAAGATTCATAAAGTGTTTTTAGAAGAGCTTAAAAAGAAATCTGAACAAAAGGAAAATCATATTCATCATGAAAAAGAAAGAAAGAGAAGGATTTCTAATATTCAAAATTTCATTTATATCAATAAAAACAAAAAATCAGGTGAGTAGCTCTTATTTTTCCTTATTGCATCATATACGCACATATCCTTTTACATATGTACATAAAAAAAAGTTATTTTAATAAGAAGTTGATAGTTTACATTGGTGGATGATGCATGTTTGAGGTCTCAAAAAAAATTTTAGATGCTATATGCAAAACTTTAGTATATGGTTTATCTGGAATGTTAATATCCTATTGGTTTTGGTTAATTTTTGGAGTATAAAAAAATTGTAAGAGATTCAGTATGACCACAAGAAAGGCAAATATAGATGATGAGATTGAAATAGCTATTGCAGACGATGCAATTGACAGAATTGAAGAATATTGGTTTGATCAGCTGGGAATATCATCAAATGATTATATTTATATTAAACATATTGATAATCATATTGTCGTTGGAAAAGCAAAAATAGAATTTATTGAATAATTATTGAAAATCTTTTTTCTTTTTAGTTTATATTTAATATGGACATATTTTTATAACATAATCATTTTTGATTTTAGTGATATATTTTGAACAAATAGTGGTGTGTTAATTTTTGCTATTCATATTACTTTTATAAATGAAATATATTAAATTGTTTATTTAATAAATAAAAAGTGGAAAAAGTGAAGGGGAGGGAGATGTTTTTTTGATTCCAAAAGGAGAACCCTTCGGGACTTTTTCCTGAAAAACCTCTTGAAAAGAGAAATAGTAAATTATTTTATATAAAGCGTGTCATAGATTTTTTGTACAAATCAACACAAAGAGCATTAATTTTGAAATAACGTAACAAAAATAATTATAATGGAATAATATAATAATTTTTAGATAGGATGCAGTAATAAATATTATATTATAAATATATATGAAAAGGAGGGGGGGTAGACTTAAAAAAAACAAGGAAGTTGCAAACTTTCTTTTCCTCCTTTATTTAAATCTGATATGTTGACTCCTTTCCATTAGTTGCAATGAAAAAAATTACTTTGAATTATTTAAATCATCTTATCTAGAATTAGAACAAAGAAGCAATTTATGATAATAATTTGATTTTTTGTATGAAATATGATATAATAATTAAATTACAAGTAAATTATGGTCAGTCATCGATTTTTACATCAATTTTTTCTATTTTAGTACGTTCATCAAAAATATCCAAGTTAATTTACCATTGGTCTAAAAACTCTCTAACAATGTTTATATTATATTCATTTCAATAATATTATGGATTGTTCATGTATCAATTAGATGCAAAAGATAAAAAGATTCTATATCAATTGGATATGAATGCTCGGCAATCATTTTCACAAATTGGAAAAAAAGTAAATTTACCTAAGACCGTGGTAAATTATAGAATTAAAAAACTAATGAAACAAGGTGTTGTAAAAAATTTTTATCCAGTTGTTGATACATTTAAACTTGGATATGATGCCTATAGAATTTATATAAGTTTTCAATATACAAATCCACTTATTATGAATGAAATTTTTTCTTATTTTACACATTATCCATTAAATTGGTGGACTATATCAAGTGAAGGGCGATTTGATCTAACAGTAATAGTTTGGGTTAATCACATTAATTTATTTTACTCATATTGGGAAAAAACATTACAAAAATATCGAGATTATTTTAGAAATCAACAATTTTCAATTTATATTCAATCATATTCATTTCTCAATGAATATCTTATAAGTGATCCTGATTTCCTTGAAAAAAAAAGGAAAACATTTATCTTATCTGATAAAAAAAATGTAACCAACCTTGATAAGATTGATATCGATATTATAAAACAATTAGCAAAAAATGCACGAATATCTATTCGAGAATTATCATATCTATTACATTTATCCTATAATCAGGTGAAGAAACATTTAGATGAAATGATCATTAATAAAATAATTCTGGGATTTCGTGCTGATATTGATATTTCAATACTAGGTTACCAATATTACAAAACTGATATTTATTTAAAAAAATATGAAGATAGACCAAAGATAATCAATTATATAATTAGAAATCCGCATCTTATAAGAATTGATAAATCGGTTGGTATATCAGATTTAGAATTGGAATTTCATGTTAAAAATAATGAAGAATTTCACAGCATCATGCATGATCTTATAAATAAGTTTCATAATTCAATAAAAAATTATAAATATCTAACAGCCTCTGAGGTACACAATATGAATTACATCCCACAAAATTTTTAGAATTATTACCTTTTTTAGCCAGCTAATATTTCCTAATAAATTTTTGTAATTTATTTTTATGGAAATTTGAAATAAATTAAACAAAGAACGAAAAATTAAAATTTAAATAAGCAAATCGTTCAAAAATTGCAAAATATTTTAATATATAAAGGATATATTTACTATTGTGAATAAAATAGATTTAAAAGATAGAAAAATCCTTTATGAATTAGATCAGAATTGTAGGCAATCATTATCTCAAATCGGTAAAAAGGTTGGTCTTGCAAAAAGTATTGTATCATATAGAATAAAAAGATTAGAAAGGATTGGTGTTTTAAAAGCATCATATACTGTTGTTGATTTATATAAATTAGGTTATATTGCACCACGATTTCATTTTGTATATCAATATATCACCCCAGATATTCAAGAAAAAATAATTGATTATTTTGTCAATAATAAATATACATTTATTGTTGTTTCTACCTATGGCCCATTTGATTTATCAGTACTTTTTGGACTTAGAGATATCCGTAAAATGTATTATATTTGGCAAGAAATCCAGAACAAATTTGGTTATTATTTTGAAAAACAGATGCTTGCTTTCTACCTTAATGAACATCATCTGGCACCAAATTATTTAATTAATAAAACAGAACGAGATTTTAAAAAGAGTGATGAAAATATTTTTACTTATAATAAAATGATTGATTTAGATAATATTGAAACAAAAATTCTAAATGAGTTGACAAAAAATGCTCAACTTTCTTTAACTGATCTCGGTGAGCAACTCAATTTAACTGCACGTCAAGTAAGTTATAGAATTAAAAAATTACAGGAAGCTGGGATAATCGAAGCTTTTCGATCAGAAATTGATATTACAAAACTAGGATATCATGATTATAAAGTATATATTTTCTTAAAAGAATTTTCTTTAAGAAAACCAATTCTTAATTATCTTTATAACAATCCAAATCTAATTTGCATTGATACAACGACTGGTGAATCACATCTTGAACTTGAATTTCATTTAAAACATATTGATGAATTACATCAAATAATTCAGGATGTTTCTACACAATTTCCAAATGCTATACGTAACTATTATCATGTTAGTGTAAAGAAAGTACATAAATGGAATTATTTGCCACAAGTTTTGATACAATAATTTTTATTACCTAAAATACTAATAAAAGATTATATATAGTTCTTAAAATAATTAATTATTACTATTATTTATAAATAATAAAAAAAGAGCTGATTCATTGGGAGATATATGAATTTAAAAAAGAAAAACAATAGCAATTCATCATATCAATTAAATAATACCAGATTGCTATTGATTTGTTTTGTTATTGTTGTTATTTTATTTATTGTAATTTTTTATTTTTCAACAGAAACAGTTGATAATCATAAAAATAATTCACCAATATCAAATCAGAATAATACTATCATTGATGTAATTAGTCCACCTTCAATTAATCAGGCAGTAACAATTGAAATTCAAAGAGTTCATAAAAGAGGAATTGAAAAACTATTTCGTAAAATCGGACCTGAATGGAAAAATTCTCCAACATTTTATGTACAAGCAAACTTAGGTGATGATATATGGAAAAGTATTGAAATTAATTCTTGGGATTCCGGATATGTTCAATGGCAGGCAAATAAATTTGTGGAAGATGAGACTGCATCATATGATATAACATTTGAGATTATCGAAGAAAAACCAAGTTTATTAAAAAAAATTGATGAAACCATGGAATCATTTTCAATTCATTATGATTTTAGAACTGGTCGCTGGGATGGAGATGATTCATTTAATGATTCAGATGGATATGGTCATTATATTGGTGATGACTATGAGATTTGGTTTCAAATTC
Source organism: uncultured Thermoplasmatales archaeon (assembly GCA_964636235.1). GTDB lineage: Archaea > Thermoplasmatota > E2 > DHVEG-1 > DHVEG-1 > EX4572-165. Next base: position 4,936 of record CAZWQV010000006.1, on the reverse strand, counting down.
TTCAAACCGAAGAGGATGGAGATACTATACCTTATTGGTGGGAAATTAACGTGCTCCATACAAATCCAAAAATAGATGATTCTAAATTAGATCCAGATCTTGACGGTGTTCCAACAAGTTGGGAGTGGAAATGGGGATATGATCCATTTATTTATCAAAATCAAAGTGCATTAGATCCAGATAACGATGGCCTTTCAAATATCGAAGAATTCGAACAAGAAGAATGGCTTTCAAATCCATATTATAAGGATATTTACTTAGAAGTAGATAGAATGGCAGATAATCCAAAGCCTTTTTCTATCGAACATGTTTTTTGGAAAGAATCGCAATGGATGCTAATGGATATTTTCTCGCCTCATGATATTACAGTTCATATCGATGACGGCTGGCCTATTGATTCAACGATTGGTGGTGGAGAAATCCTTCCCTTTTATGAAGGATATATTGGACCTGTTAGTGGGGGACTATCAACATTTTATAATTATCATTTTTCAGATGATAGAAAAGGTGTATTTCATTATATCATCATTTTGGAATCTGGTGGTTGGTGTTTTTCACAAACTCAAACACTTCATCCAGATGTTCTGTCAATTCCCTGTAATAGAGAATTTTATAGATCGGTTTATTTTCCACCAGCAATTACTCCAAAACTAAGAAAGCTTGCCATGGCCATTGCTGTTACTCATGAACTTGGTCATTCCTTAGGATTAAACCCTGATTATCATGAAGGAATTGATAATGCATCACAAGTAGGTAGAAATAATCTACCCCCTATTCAAAAATTGATTGCCAGTCTTAATGCAAGAGAATATTGGGATAATTATGAAAGTGTTATGAACTATGCAAAATTTGGTCATTATGTATTAGATTATTCTGATGGTTCTCATGGTTCACATGATGCTGATGATTGGTCTCAGATTGATTTAACATTCTTTCAAAAGCCAATTAATGAAAAGTATGGAATTGGGGATGAATAGAAGAATTTTCGATTATTTTAGTTAATAAAAGTGTTATTTAATTAAAATCTATTTATATAATAAATAATACATTAATTAATTAATTTTATTTAAAAAAATAATAAAATATTAAAAATCTTTATATAATATTACAGTATTATATTATATAAATGGGGGGTTCTAATGAAGAAAAAAAGGAGAATCCAGATAGTTGCTACACTTTGTATTTTAGTTTTAGTAGTTTCCTCGCTTCCTTTGCAAGCAGGGCAAACCGATGAAAAAACTATAATGAAAGGATTTGATTTACCTGAACACCCTATTAAAAAAGATGATAATGGAATAGAAAAAGGAAAACGATGGGATATTAAAAATGTTACCATTATCTATGTTAATGGAACCTTTTATGAAATGGGTTATAAACTAGGAAAATTGTTGCAAACTGAAATGTTCATTAACCAACGAGCTTTTGAAACGTTTTATGCAAGCGAAGGCATTGAATTAAATGAATTAATGAACCTCTGGAATATTCAAAAAGACCATATATCACAAGAAGTAAAAGATTATATTTCAGGTACTGCTGATGCACTTGAGCTTCCATTTGAAGAAATTGCTAGTATATGGGTAGCAGAAGGAGCAGCTTATTATAATAAATGCTCTAGTTTTGCAGCTTGGGGTGATGCAACTTATGATGGAGAATTAATAATGGGGCGAAGTCTTGAATTTCCACTCGATATCATTGACCCCATTACTGATTCATTTGTCCAAGATTACCCAGTAATTGTTATCTGTGACCCTACTGGTGATGGATATAATTCTTTTATGTATCCAACGTTTGCAGGGTATGTTGTTGAAGATGGATTTAACGAAAAAGGAATAGCAGTAAGTAATATGTGGTCACCCAATTCTGATCAAACCACAAATGGTGCACCTATGGGTATTCGATTATTCGAAGCATTATATAGTGCAAATTCAGCTATGGATGCAATAAATATTTTAACGAAGGATAGAACCTTTGGTTATAATTTTATTGTCTCTGATGCTAAAAGCAGCCCAGTTGGATATGCTGTTGAAACAACTGCGAGTAATTTTTATTATGGTACTTGGAATGATCCAATTGAAAATATTCCTCCATTTTGGCAGCTGAAAGACGTTGTAAGACGAACTAATTGTTATTTAGATCCTGAACTTGCAAAAACACAACGTGATCGCTATAATCCTCGCCATATTTCTCATTGGCTTAAAATGACACAAGGAGATCCATGGATAGTATTATGGAATCATTATAAATCATTAAGTAAAGGGATTGAAGAAAATTGGGGAACAATGGACCTTATCGATGGTATATCATTGCTAAGGCGAGTATATCATGGTGGATATGATCCCATATGGAATATAATCTTGAAGACAATGGATGAGTGGACTACTTGGTGGCAATGGGTAGCTAAACCTTCTACAGGGGAGGTTCTGATTAGTTTTGCGGATGGAGAGACAAGTGCTCATTATACTCCAGTATTTTCAATAAATCTGTTAAAAACAATAGAAAATAAGAGCCCCATTTAATAATTTTTTTTATAAATTTAAGATGAAGTTTTCCTATTTTTTGGTAGATCCTCTTTTATTACTACAATTAACCCAAGTAAACTTGGAATGATCCAAATTAATAAAAACCAATAAAGTGACATGCTTACAACAATATCCTTCGAAATTGAAAATATTGAAAAAAGTGAGATGAGCGTAATTTCTCTGGTTCCCAATCCATAAATTGTGATTGGTAAAGAACCAATAATATTTCCAATTGCTACAATGAACATAAAATAAAAGAAATAAATATGGACATCAAATAAGAAAGCGACTAGATAAAAAATAAAAAATCTTACAATCCAACCGATAAATGATAAAAAAATCGGAAATATTACACCTTTTTTAGAGGGAATATTATGATAAAATAAATCAAAATTTTCTATTTTTTGTTCAAAGGGATTAAAAAATTTCGTAGAAAATAACCACTCAACTATTCTTTTAACTTTTAAACGATGGACTATAATAAAATAAATACCTAGAAAAACTATAGAAATAAGTATCAGAAATATAAGTAATAACGAATAAAATGAATATGAATATACAATTAAATATAATGAGCCAATGATTCCAATTATTAAAAGAGTTATATAATCTATCATATTAAACAATATTACATTAGTAATGCATTGTTGAATAGGTGCGTTAGATTTTTTTTGTAGATATATTGTTCTAAGATATCCCCCAAATCCACCTGGTGTGATAAATCCATAGAAATACCCTATTAAGATATTAGTAAATGATTCATAATATGAAATCTGTATCTTCTGTTTTCTAAGTAATACTTGCCAAGCAATGTTAGTCATCAGGACGATTGGAATGACACAAAAAAATGTGATAAACATATGAATTGGAGAAATAGTAGTAAAAATGTTTTTTATTGAATTAAAATTCAGTGTGCTCAGCACATAAATAAAGATAAGAATACCAATGATAGGTACGAATCTACGTAATTGCATCCACAAGTATATTCAAATCTAATTTAAACAATTTATTCTAATTCTTTTTTTTGTAATCTATTTAAATTAACATTATATCTGCAGATAGGCATCTAAAATAAAGAAAAGATTAGGAAATCTTTCTTTGAAATGTTGTAAGAGATTACTAGCCGATAATTTCACTGATTCTTTTTGAGTTGAAAGAGTGACTGGAATTATTTCTATATCTGTTGGATCAAGTTGATTCTGAATCTTTATTTCGCCTGTAAAATCAGTATTTTCATCTGAAGGAATAACCACTTCCACATGATTTATGATTTCACATTGTTCGGGATAGAGAATTCCACTATCTTCCTCGATATTCCACGTGCCCCACTCTGGTGTTTCAATTACTTTCCATTGACATTTAGAAAATGTTTCTGCATCATTTTTCATTGTGAATGTACCTGTAACCGTAGATCCCGGAGTTGCCTTAGGCCAATTTAATTGCCCGTTGCATACCAGATCGCTAGATTTAGGTACCAAAGCTTTTATACAGAAATTTGCAGAAGAATCATAGGTATACAAATCATTCCATATCCCTTCTTCACATTTATAATAACTTTGTCCTGGTGAAGATTTTGAATGTACTACAGTATTTTCTGCAGTAGTACCTAATAATACTGGAATTTCAGAGGTGCAATCATACGGTTGACCTCCATCTGATAATTTCAAATAAATATAGAATTGATCGTTTTTTACTACTTGTACTGGAGAATCTAAATCAATGGTATGAAAACCAGTATGCTCAATAAATCCATCTGCACTATATAATGCATCTTGTAATTCTCCATCAACAAATGAATCATATAGGGTTATGGTATAATCAACGTCATCTGCAGCAGAATAAAAACTAACTGCAGTTAATTGTTCATTATCCTCTGCATAAAACATATTGAATGCTTCAGAGCAATTTTGTTTTGTATCTCTCCATCCATGATAATCATGATAATAAACATGATCATATGAAAATGGTTCTACATTTTGAAATGAAACCGCTCCCATCTCAGGATGATGACCGCAATGTTTATCGTAATAGGAAATCCAAAAATAACCATCTAGTCCCCAGCCGGTTCCCCAACTATTTTTAACTAACCATGCTCCTGGTTTTTGGGCTAAAGTAGGTTTTGTATCATCCCATCCTATAATAGCAACGGCGTGATTTGGTTCGCCATTTCCATTATAGTAATGAGTATAATTTACCAGTGGAAGTCCTGCTAATAGACATGTTCCAATTGCACCATTGTTCATTATAGTTGATTTAACAGTATCAATATTTTCTAAATCATCTCCAACATTTAACCATTCAATATCACGTGGATAATAAATGTGATATGATTCATCATATCGGTCAGGAGCCTCACCAAACGATTGGCCATCGATATCTCGAACAGCTCCATCACCACGTGATAAATATGCTGATGC
>CAZWQV010000005.1:21175-47024 GCA_964636235.1 uncultured Thermoplasmatales archaeon | reverse complement strand
ATGGCCAAAGTAAAACCAATTAAACCAATAAGTATTATATCCATAATATCAAACAATATATTATTTATATTTAATAATATATAATATTTATCATATTATAATAATAATTAGGATTTTTTTTATGTGTATTATGGTATGTTTGAAAATTTTAAGTATACCGGAGAGGTCATATTACAAATATAAAAACCCGTTAGATTTGTGTAATGTTATACTTTCAAACGGATGATATATAAATAAAGGTATTAAATTTTCATTTTGGTACTATTATATTTATCTAATTTTCACTCAAAACAGTTATAATTGATAATTGTAAAATTCTAATTGATGGTGAATATGGAGGCCTTAGTAAAAAAACAATTATTGTTTGCACTTGTCTTGTTTGTTGCATTCTGTCTATTATGTAATATAAGCAGTGCGGGCAATAACAAAAATGGAAAAGCTGGAAAATCAAATACTGCTCATTTATATCTATTTGAAAAAGATCCTGCTGATTGGTCAGTTATTGAAAATGGATCTTGGGGAAAAATGAGATATGATCTATCTGGTGATTTGTTTGATTTCGTATTCAATGCCCATGAATTAACAGCGTATCAGAATTATACATTAATTTATTATCCAGATCCATGGCCTGGAAAGGGCCTTATTCGATTAGGATGCAGCATGGCAAATGATGAAGGTGATGTTCATATTTCAGATAAAATAAAATCTGGAGATTTGCCCAAAGCTTATGATGATAATTATCCTAATGGTTCAAAAATTTGGCTGGTATTATCAGATGATGTTGATCCAATAGATAATATGATGATTGGTTGGAATCCTAATGAATATCTCTTCGAAAATGGACTATTGATATTTGATGATACGAATGAAGAACCGGCTGAAATAAATGTTGAAGCAACCATTACAATAAAAACAATAACTACTAATGAAATAGATATTAAAGAATTTTCAGGAAATCCTCAAATGATTAATGAAAAGTCAGTAACTGAAAGCCAACAAGATAAAGATCAAAAAACACAAGCTCTTAGTATCCTATTGGATAAAATGATTGTAAAAAAAGAAATTATGCCAAAAGGTCTGGTAAAAATTTGGATGGATCTTGGATTAATGAGATAATAAATTACCCTAATATTTCAAAAGTAAAAGTCTGATAGAAGGTGCAAACAAAATGTAAAATATCTATTTTTAACCTTATTATTTACTCTTTTCATTTTTTTAATATTTTTTTTAAAAAATTGTTTGAGATTTATTAAAATTTTTTTTGTTTTTAATTAATTACGTAATTTTGTCGAAAAACAAAAAGAATATTAGGGAAAAATCCATTAAAAAAATTCAAAAAATATATATTTAACGTCCAAAAGGGGAAAAGGAGGAATAAATAAAAATGAACAAAAAAACAATATTAATTGGTCTGATTGTCATTATGTTTATATTCAGTGCCATACCTGTTTTTCTAGGGCAAGCTGAAGACGTAAAGACTATAAAAGAACGTAAATATAAGGAGAATAGAGACATCATACCCGTTATTACAAAACAAGGGTTGAAGGAAAAACCGACAACAAAAGGAAAACCTGGTGCTTATGTGATTATAACTAATCCCACTGATGGTTCTTCCATAAGCGGTAGTATTACCATTACAGTTGATTCTAATTACAATCCAACGATTACTATTGATGGAGCTGCAGTTGGAAGTGGCTTAACCTATCAATGGGATACAACCCAATATGCTGATGGTTCTCATACCATTCAGGCATCTGCAAGAGGAATTACTGATACCGTTTCGGTTACTGTTGATAATGGTGGAGGTAACACAAATAATCCTCCAACAGCAGATTTTTCATATTCAACAAATGAACTGACCGTTGATTTTACTGACCAAAGTAGCGATACGGATGGAACGATTACCAGTTGGAACTGGGATTTTGGGGATGGAGAAACATCAACTATGCAGGATCCATCATATGTCTATAGTTCAAGTAACACATATACTGTTAGCCTAACCGTTACAGATAATGAAGGTGCAACTGATACCACATCTCAACCTGTTACAGTATCAAGTAGTAGCGGTGGTGGCGATGGTGTCGTTCGGAAGCATGCTCTGGTGATTGGGATATCAGATTATGAGGGAACAGCAAATGATTTAACATATTGCGATGATGATGCACAGGATTGGAAAAACTTTCTACAAGGAGAAGGCTATACTGTTGACGCACTTATTGATAATCAAGCAACAGCAGCAAACATAGAAGCCTCTCTGTATGATTTAATGGATGCAGAGGATGCCGATGACTATGTAGTTCTCACTTATTCAGGACATGGTTATGATGAACCGACATATGGATCATGTATCATTTCTCAAGATTTATATTATATGACACATGGTTATTTTGAATCATTTTTTGATATGGCAGAAAGTCAACATATCTTTGTCACATTTGATGCATGTGAAATAGGAGATTTCGATGGATTAGTCTTAACAAATCGAGTAGGTGCATTTGCCAGTAACAACCGTTATTCCTATGATGGTGATTCATCAATGCAAAATGGTGTATTTACCTATTATCAAATGCAAGGTTGGAGCATTTACGATAATTTTGAAGATGATTCATCCTATGCTGTACAACAGATGAAAGATTGGCCGCCAAGCCCAAGAATAAAAGTTGATCCATTTTATGTAGATCTATTCTCTGGTTTGATGTATCCTTAAAATACATCTTTTTCTTTTCTTTTTTATGACATTATACTTTTATAGATAAATTTAAGATTTTTTTAATAATATGATATTTTATAAAGGCTTTTTCTCAATGTTTATTAACATAATATTTAAGGAATAGAGGTAAATGTGCTATAATTTCGTTTACCTTAGAAAGGGGGATAACTATGAATAAGACAGATGTTTTAATTATTGGTGGAAGTGCTTCAGGAATTGTTACCGCAGTAACCGGAAAATCTCATTATCCAAAAATGAACTTTTTAGTAATCCGCAAAGAAAAACAGGTTGTGGTTCCTTGTGGAATACCTTATATTTTTGGTTCACTTGAAAATAGCAATCAAAATATTATACCTGATGCTGTTCTAGAAAAAGCAGGAGTTAATCTAAAAATTGATGAAGCAGTATCTGTTGATATAAAAAAGAAAGTCTGTAACACAGCTGATGGCTCATCAGTCAAATTTGATAAACTTGTATTTGCAACAGGTTCAAAGACAAAAGTCCCTCACTGGCTTAACGGAATAGATAAAGAAAATGTTTTTACTGTCCCAAAAGACAAAGATTATCTTGATAATGTTATTGATAAATTAAAGGATTGTAAAAGAATTGTAACAATTGGAGGAGGATTCATAGGTGTTGAGATATCTGATGAATTAAATAAAAGAGATAAGCAAGTTACCATTATAGAAATTTTACCTCATGTATTATCAATAGCTTTTGATAAGGAAATTGCTTGCAAAGCCCAAGAGACTCTCATATCTCGTGGTGTTAAAATTATTTCTGGTGTCGGAGTAAAAGAAATTATTGGTAAGAAAAAAGCAGAAGGTGTTCTTCTTCAAAATGGAAAAAAAATACTTGCTGATGCAATCATATTATCTATGGGTTATGAACCAAATACAATTCTTGCTAAAAATGCTGGATTGCCCTTAAATGAGAAAGGATTTATTCGAGTTGATGAATATATGAGAACAGAGAATCCAGATATTTTTGCAGTAGGAGACTGCTCTGAAAAAAGAGATTTTGTAACAAGAAAACCAAGTGGAGTAATGCTTGCGTCAACTGCATGTGCTGAAGCACGTATAGCAGGTATGAGTTTATATCGACTATCAGCTGTTAAAACATTTGGAGGAACAATTGCTATCTTTTCAACAATGATAGGTAATATAGGTTTTGGAGTGGCAGGTCTTACTGAAGAAATAGCAAAACACGAAGGATTTGATGTTATATCAGGATCATTTGAAGGAGTAGATAAACATCCTGGATCATTACCTGGTACCAATAAACAAATGGTAAAATTAATAGTTTCTCGTGATTCAGGAATTATACTTGGTGGGGAGGTGATTGGTGGTCCTAGTTCTGGAGAATTAACTAACATTATTGGTCTAGCTATCCAAAATAAAATGACTATAAACTGTCTTCTCACTGCACAAATTGGTACGCATCCATTGGTAACAGCTCCGCCGACAGCTTATCCTTTGATCAAAGCTGCAGAAGTTGTCTCTAAAAAAATTTAAATTAAACCATTATGCTGCCAATTTATTTTGTAAATATTGATCGCCATATTAAATTGGCAAGGTAATTGAACTATATTATTTTTTATAAAATGATATTAAGAATAATACAAACATAATTATTTTTATATTGGTAAAACCTTATCTTACTTTTATGGTTGACAAAGATGAACTTTATCCTGAAGGTCACTTTCTTGGGATATGGATGGCTATAGGAATAGCTATTTTTGCAGGTTTAGGAATACCATTAAGTATCATTACAGATAATCCTGGTTTTATTGGTATTGGCCCAGCTATTGGTGTTGCATTTGGATTGGCCATAGGTCAGGCAATTGAAAATAAATATAAAAAAGAAGGAAAAATCCGACCACTAAATAAATCTGAATCAAAAAAGAAAAAAAATGCCATAATAATAGGGATACTACTTCTTTTAATTGGAATCGTTCTAACATTGATATTAGCTCTTCAATAACCCTAATTTATTAAGATGAATGGTAAAATATACGAAAAATTTTTTTACTCATACTAAATTCAATAATGCTAGTAATGAAAATAGATTCTATAAATAAAAAGATATTATTTCTTCTTCAAAAAGATGCAAGAAAAACATATAAAGAGATTGCAGCAGAATTAAAACGATCCGAAACGACCATAAGAGATAGAATAAAAGCTATGGAACGATTAGGAATAATTCAAGGTTATACTGCACTAATTGATAAAACAGCTTTAGGATTAACTTTTTTCGCAATCATATTTGCTAATCCCACCTCATCATCAGATTTAGATGGGATTACTGAGAAGATAAAAAAGGTCAAAAATGTTCTTCGAGTGTATCAGATCTCAGGTGATCACAGATTAGCAATTTTCATGGTTGCTCCATCTTATAAAGAATTAAAAGATATTATTAGAACACAGCTTCTTCCCATAGGATTAAAAGATGAAGAAATTGTCAGTGTTCTTGAAGCAGATCGAGAGTTTATTTCTCCTTTAGAAATACCATAAGATACAAACCTGATTAAATACGGAAAAATTGCGATTATTTAACATAAAAATTGGTTTTTTTCTTTTTTTCTTTTGGTTTTTTTTAGTTATATATTTGAATAATCTTATAATGATTAGGAATGCAGTTAGACAATCCGTCTCATTGTAGGATGTGAATAAATAAATGATTGCCCCTAAAAAAAAGAAAAAAGATTCCAAATAATCACAACGAAAAAATGAGCGATTAGTTATGAAACCATTAAAAAAACAGAGAGGGCATATGCACAATTTTTCAGAGATTCTTCCATATTGCCCTATCATTTTTTATAGCCTAAATAATTTTTTATGAGATACTAACGATGAGTAATATAACAATAATTGATTTATCATATATGGTCACTGTTTTTTTAGCAATATTTGCTATTGTTGATCCAATTGGTAATATCCCTATTTTTTATACTATCACTCAACGTTTTTCACAAGAAGATAGAAAATTAATTGCCAAAAAGGCAGTGTTGGCTGCAATTGCTACCCTTATTATTTTTGGTTTAATTGGACAATATATCTTTTTACTTTTCAGTATCACTATACCCGCATTTCGAATTGCAGGTGGCATCCTTCTTTTCAGGGTTGCTTTTAATATGCTTTATGGTACAACCCCTGGAACCAAATCTACTGAAAAAGAAAAGGAAGAAGCAATGGAAAAGGATATGATTGGAATTATTCCAATTGGAATTCCTTTATTAGCTGGCCCTGGGGCAATATCAACGGTGATGCTTTATAATTCTAGTGGAAGTTTTATTGCGCTATTTATTGTTATACTGTCGATTATTGTAACTATGATTATTACTTATTTTTTACTAAGACATGTGGATCAGATATTCAATAGATTGGGAAGGATTGGAACACATGCAATATCTAGGATTATGGGGTTAATATTGGCAGCTATTGCTATTCAATTCATTATTAATGGTATTCACCAGATAATAATGGAATGGATTGGTGAATTATCGGGCTTATAATAAAATGGAGAGAGAGAAAATGGAACAAAATATTATTGAAGTTGATGATAAAGATGTAATTACGATAATTATTGATTTTGATTCAATTCCTATGATAATCTTGAAGACACAGAAAGGATACATTATGAATGATTATTTGGATATTCATACTGCAAATAAATTACACCATGTTGCAGGAAAAATTACAAAAGTTACTACTATTTCACAAGCTTTAAATGCATCAGTTATTGCCTTATCAGAAAGCGCAATTAAAAAAGGTATAGAACCAGGAATAAAAGTGAGAAAATTTTTTAATATGCTATAAAAAACAGGTATTGTATTCATTTTCACTTATTTGATAATGAATCAGGATATTTTTATAATAATTTCAGCAGAATCCAAGCTCAATCTTATTAAATAGATGAACGACTTGCGCCTGTGAGGATAATCACTATGAAAGAAAGCAGTAATATTATACCAATGAGTTCGAATAATACATTGTTTCTCGTAACTTTAATAATAGTGTTTGGACTAACACTTATATTTCGATATAATATAATAATTGGTTTAATGTGTAGTTTGTTGTTGTTTCTCTTATTCTTATCAAAATCAGATATTAATAAAAGAAAAAGAAAATTATAATATTGATTTTTTACAGAGTATTTCATGGTAAAAATAAAAGATTTCCCTCAAAATCCTTGTTTTTTTTTATTTTCTTTCATTTTTTACTTGGTATTCAACCTCAATATTCATTTTCCTAATGAATATTAAATCATCTGAAATTAAATATAATTGCTCTAAAAATGTAGAACGGAGGAAAATTGTAATATGTTAACTGGACAACAACCAATAATCATTCTTAAAGAAGGAACAACAAGAGAAAAAGGAAAAGGTGCTCGATATAATAATATTATGGCAGCAGTTGCTATATCAGATGCAGCCAAATCAACATTAGGTCCAAAAGGAATGGATAAAATGCTGGTTGATTCTATGGGGGATGTTGTCATTACCAATGATGGAGCTACCCTATTAAAAGAAATGGATGTCGAACATCCCGCTGCAAAGATGATTATTGAGGTGGCAAAATCTCAAGATCAAGAATGTGGAGATGGTACCACATCAGCGGTAATACTTGCTGGGGAATTATTAAAACAATCAAATGAATTGCTTGATAAAAATATTCATCCAACGGTAATTAATTCGGGATATAAATTAGCTTCGGATAAGGCATTACAAATACTGAATAAAATTGCTATTCCTATTAAGTTTAATGATACTGAACTATTGAAATATATTTCAATGACCGCTATGTCCGGAAAAGGCTCAAATGAATCAAAACATCTTCTTGCTAATATAGTTGTTGAAGCAGTCAGTAATGTTGTTGAAAAGAAAGATGATAAAATATTTGTAGATTTGGATAATATACAGATTCAAAAGCAACAGGGAGAAACCATTAACTCAACGCAAATTGTAAAGGGTATTATCCTTGATAAAGAGCCAGTAGACGAAGCAATGCCAAAACAAATTAAAAATGCGAAAATCGCGGTTGTAAACCAAGCATTTGAGGTTAAGAAAACTGAGGTAGATGCCCGAATACAAATACAAGATCCATCTCAACTTCAAGCATTTTTAGATGAAGAAGAAAGAATGATTCGGCGAATGGTTGAAAAAGTTGTTGATAGTGGTGCGAATGTGCTTATCTGTCAAAAGGGAATAGATGATCTTGCGCAATATCTTTTAGCAAAAAAAGGCATCTATGCTGTTCGACGAGTGAAAGATAGTGATATGGTGAAATTAGTAAAAGCAACAAATGCTAAGATTGTTTCTTTTATTGAGGAATTAACACGGAATGATCTCGGCATGGCTGGAATTGTTGAACAACGAAAAATAGGGGAAGATAAATTTACTTTTGTTACTGATTGTAAAAATCCAAAAGCAGTATCCATTCTTTTAAGAGGTGGAACTGAACATGTCATAGAAGAACTGGAAAGAGCTATCCATGATTCTTTGTCTGTTGTCAAATCAGTAATTGAAGATGGTAAAATGATAATTGGTGGTGGTGCAGCGGCAACTGAAGTTGCATTAGCATTACGGGATTATGCTCCCTCAGTTGGAGGAAGAGAACAAATGGCAATAGAAGCATTTGCAGAATCAATTGAAGTAATACCTAAAACGCTTGCAACTAATGCTGGTTTCGATCCCATTGATGTTATGCTTGATCTCAGAAGCCAACATAAAAAAGGGAAAAAAAATGTAGGCATCAACATTGAAAATGGTAAAGGTGAGGATTTATTAAAGAATCATGTTATCGAACCACTAAGACTTGGCATGCAAGAAATCCAGTCAGCAACAGAAGCTGCTATGATGATACTTCGAATTGATGATGTGATTGCTTCCAAAGGTTATGGTGCTTCATCACACAAAAACCCAGGTAATATGAATGATATGGATGAGTAAATATTCCTCTCATCCTTTTTATAGGAAGATAGTATGAATAATGATGATAAAAAAAAGAAAGAAAAAAAAATACCATATAATAAAGATGAATTACACGATTTAGGAATTTTTATCGAAAATGATGCATCAGATGAAAAACAAGATAAATAAGACAAATAAGAAAGGATACTTATTTGATTGATATAATTATTTAGATGATTTTTTTATTTTTTTAATAATTTCATAAAAATGTTTTTTACAATAATTTTTTTTCCCGATGAAACCAAACGTTTCTTTTTCACAAATCCAGCATTTGTTTTCAACCATTTGGATTCATACATTCTATGACTATTTTATGTTTATGTTTAAATATTACGGATTTTTTGAACAAAAGATGTGGAAATCAAGGATAATGATTATACGCTTATCTTATTATTTTAAATCTGTGAAGGAATTACCATCGAATAATCCCAAGGTTCATATGTCCCCTCACTCAAGATAGAAATGAGATTAATCAACATGACGGCTTCTTATTCCTTCACAAATATTAAATAAAACTACTGGAGAATTAAGATGGAAGATATTACAGATAAATTAAAAAAATTAACAAAAATGAGAAAAAACAATGTGATTATATTTGAAAAGAACAAAAGGAAATATTCTAAACAAAATAATTCAACTAATATAGAAGCATATTCATATTATGAATAATGTTTTCATTTGTTCATTACTTTTTATCATTATACGTAAATTGGGTGATATACCCAATAATTATTGCAAGTGCAAAAAATACGATTAAATAGGTATTAATAAATTCTCCAATAGTAGCAAATATTGGCGTAACATTACTTTGATTAACAAACAGAAGTATTTGTGCAAGAACCCAGAAGCCAATTATAAATCCAATCGCACCTATAAAGGGATAGATGAATAGGTATTGTTGATGGTATTTTCGATTTAAGTACGTATTATAACTAGATATAAGGATCGATATGAAAATAAAAATTAAATAATTATAAAGTCCTTGACCTAATGCTGTAAAAATAAAAATTTCATCACTTGTGGCTTGAATAACATATATTATTATTCGAAGTACAATTAAAGAAATAAATGCACCGATAAGAGGTCCTAATATCCCGAATGTTTCATCATACCAATGATTAAAATGTGTTCCGAACGCATCAGCTTTTTTTTCAAATCTATTTCCAAATCGTTCAGCTTTTTTTCCAAATGCTTCTGCCTTTTTTTCAATTTTCTTTTCAAAAGATTCTGAATTGTCAGTGCCAATTGATTCAGATGATGTTGGCATTTTTGCACCGCATTTAGTACAAAATTTTGCTGTATCAGCTTGCTCTTCTCCACATTTGATGCAATATACCAAAGGATTCATCTCCAATGTGATAAAAGCATCCTACTGAATTATTTAAAGCATTCGAAGTTTTTCTTATCAAGTGTTAAAAAGCAATAGTTAAAAAGTTTTAATTAATTTTCATTATGAAAAGATTTGGTAAAAAATATTTAAAATGTTAATTTATGTTGTGTTATCATGAGAATTTTGGCGATTAATGGAAGTCCACATCAAGGAAATACTTCTGAGAAAATTTCTTCCATTCAAGAAAAATTATCAATGTATGATGATGTTGAATTTGAAATTATCCATCTTAAAGATTGTACTATTGAGCCATGTAAGGGATGTTTTAATTGTTTTATCAAAGGCCCTGATAGTTGCCCATTAAAGGATGATAAAGATCTTATTGAACAAAAGATGAAAGATGCTGATGGAGTGATTTTTGCTACCCCTGTGTACTCAATGCATGTATCATATTTGTTAAAAAATTTGATTGATAGAATGGCGTATACTTTTCATCGACCTTGCTTTTTTGGGAAGAAATCAATATCACTAGCGGTGGCTGGAAATATTGGTCTTAAGGAAACAAATTATTATCTTACGATGATGGCAAATGCATGGGGTTTTGAAAATATTGGAACCTTAGCATATAGAAAGGCACCTAAAAATACACCGATGAAGATTCCCCCTTTAAAAAAGGATGAGACAAATAAAATTCTACGTAGGTTCTATGAACATATTAAGTATAGCAAAACACAGAAACTTACTTTAAGAGATCATTTGACGTTTCGAATTATGCAAACGGTTTATATGAGATTGGAAAACATGTCGCCTTATGATTATAATTATTGGAATGAGATGGGCTGGTTTGATAAAAAAACTACCTATTTTTATACTCGGGTAAAAAGTAATTTTTTTTATGATGGTATTGCTCGATTGATGGCATGGATTATGGGAAGACAAATGGATAAATCATTTGCTAAAGAATAAATTTTTATGTGATATTTACTTAGGACAACACTGAAAATTTTCCTTCATTATGTTTTTATAATCGGATAGAACATCATGAACCCAGCAATCATCGTTTCCTGCGCTTTCTCGAAATACTAATGCCATAATATATGCTAATTCTTTTATGGTTGCCCCTGCTTCAAGAGCACCTTTGAAATGTTTTCGAACGCATGGTGCTGCGGATCGGCCTTTTATTGCCATAGCAAAACAAATGAACTAATATGTTTTTTCATCGATCATTCTTTTGTCTTTATAGATGTCATCTATGTTATCAAATTCCTCGGCAAATTCTGGAAACCATTCAGCTAATAATCTCATATTATCTCCTTCTATTATAATAATTGGTTGATTTCTTGTTTTGTTGGCACCCGTCCGACTATTTTTATTTCACCATCGATAACAACTGCAGGGGTCATCATAACACCTCTGTCGATGATTTTATCCATCTCTTCAACTTTCTCAATTTCTATATTTAATCCTTTTTCTTTTACTGCTTCACGAACGATTTTTTCAGTTTTTTTACATTTCGCACATCCAGTTCCTAAAATCTCGATTTTCATAATTATATCTCCATTCATTATTTTTTTTGGATATAATTCATTATCCTCCAGTCAAACCATAAATGAAACCAACTATTGTTGCTATAAGAATGACTAAGGCAAAATAAACGAATGCTTTTTTTACTCCCATCACACGTGTAATTACAATCATATTGGGAAGACTTAATGATGGGCCAGCAAGAAGTAATGCTAGAGCAGGTCCTCCACTCATAATACCACTACTATACCCAAAAAGATTTCCAACAATGGCAACTTCAAGGAGAGTGGGCATATATAAGATGGCTCCAATAATTGATGCAAGGAAACAAGATATTATAGAATTATTGCCGATATATGGTGCCACTGCGACTCCAACTGCATTGGATGGGTCTGCATCTGGAATAAAAAATGCAGCAGTTCCTCCAATGATTCCAACGATAAAAACACCGATTAGAAGGATGGGAAATATTTTTTTAGTGAGAAACCAGGTTTCAAATCCCCATCGTTTTATTTCATTTCTAGAATAATAAAAAATTAATATAATTGATACAAAAATAGTTAACATATATACTATTGCAAGTTTTGGTATCCAAGGAATATAATTTGAACTAGCTGCACCAATAACAAGAATTAAAACTAGTAATCCAAAGAATAATAAGGATATCCAAATAGGGCGATTCGTTTTTTCATCTTGATCACTGGAAAACATAGCATCATTGTTCTTTTTTTTAGTTTCCTCTTTTCGAAAAATAAAAGCCATCAATAGACCAATAACGATAGCCATAATGATAGCTGAAATAGCTCGTGCTATTCCAATGTCGTATCCAAGAACTTGAGCGGTGAGTACGATTGCCAAGATATTAATTGCAGGTCCTGAAAATAAAAATGCTGACGCAGGTCCAATTCCTGCTCCTCGTTTATAGATTCCAGTAAACAAAGGAAGAACAGTACAACTGCATACTGCTAAAATTGCGCCGGATACTGATGCTACTGAATATGAAATATATTTTTTTGTATCAGATCCAAAATATTTAAGAACTGATTGCTTTGAAATAAATACAGCAATAGCACCTGCAATAAAGAATGCAGGAACAAGACAGGTTAAGACATGTGCTGAAAGATATTCCTGCAAAGCAGTAAATCCAGAATATATTATTTCAATTGGAGTCATTTCTACTATCAAATATATATAAGTATATTCGAATATTTAAATATTTTCATAATTACAAAACATAAGTACATATTATATTTTTTTTCCTAAGTCGATCAATTCATAAATCTTTTCATTGGAAATACGAATCATAACTCTTGTACCATCCTTCCGTTCTTTGATCAAACCTGCGGTTTTAAGTACTTTCAAATGTTGAGAAACATTAGGTTGAGACTTACCTGTTTTTGGAATGATTTCACAAATACATTTTTCTTTTTCTCTAATACTTTCCAGTATTTTCAATCTCGTACCATCGCCTAATGCCTTAAACAGATCTATTTCATCCATAATAGAATTATAAGAATATTCGAATGTATAAATATTATTCTATTTTATTTCTATTTTTTAGCAATGTTTAATAATAATTGGTTCTATTCTTCAAAAAAGATGATTTGATAAAATAAAACTTAATTGGATGGGATAATGAATTTTGATAATTTACAGATATTCTGGTTCTTACTATTCATCTTTCAAATTTCAATTTCGTATTATTTTTACACATTATACAAAAAAGATAAAGATAAAAGAAAACTTATTTTTTCTATTGGTTTTTTGTTTGTATCTTATTCTCATATTTATGAAATAATTATCCCATCTATTTTTGGAGGAACACCTTTAATATTTACTACTTCAATACAATATTGGTCCTTTTATCCACTTATTTTTGCCTATGCAGCAGCAATACATAACAGATTAATTCAGTCCATTAACTCAAATCTTCTTTTTAAAATTTTTTTAATCCTTAGTATAATTAGTTTTCCGCTTATTACTATTAATCCAACATTTTCATCAAATTATATTGGAATTATAGGTTTACTAATAGCATTTTACCTTATTATAGCATGTTTTTATAATTCTGTAAAAAGTAAAAACATTACGGACATCTTATTCTTATTCTCAATTGCAAGTTACATGACTGGTGCTGCAGGACTACTAGGGTTTATACCAGTGTCACTTGCAATTTTTGGTTTTTTCACTGCGAATTCTTACATAATAATAATATTTGTAATACCATTTTCAAATAAAAAAACTTCTTACATAAAAAACTATGTAAATATTCAAAAAGAACTAGAAAGTACAAAAGCTGCATTAAATGAAAGAGAACAATCATTTCAAACGCTTTTTAATCAACTTGCAGATCCCGTTATGATTTTAGATAAAAAAGGAAAATTCATTGAATTAACTGATCGAGTTAAAGAATATACTGGTTTCGAAAAAAGTGAGATCCTTGGAAAAAATTTTTTAACAACAAAGCTACTCACTTCAAAAAGTAAGAGAATTTGTATTAAAAATTTGATGAAAAGAATGGCAGGGATTCATGTTGGCCCATATGAAGTAGAAGCATTGACAAAAGAAGGAAACATAATTCCATTTGAGGTAAATGCTCAAAAAATTGTTTATCAGGGAAAAAATGCAGATTTAGTAATATTCCGGGATATCTCTGAACGAAAAAAAGCAGAACAACAAGTACGAGAAAGTGAGGAGAGATATAGAACAATATTTGATCAATCCGGTGAAGGAGTATTTATCCATGACTTAGATGGAAATATACTTGATATAAATAAAAAAATGACTGAGATATTTGGATATACAAAAGATGAATTTAAACAACTAAATGTTATGCAAATCCATTCAAATTATGCTTTAGAAAATGGTAAAAAATCATTTGATAAAGTATTAAAAACTGGTGAAGTAAGATTCGATTCGGATTTTATAAAAAAAGATCAAACCATATTTTCGGGAGAGATAACATCATCTATTGTGGCTATTGGTGGGAGAAAATATATACAAGGTACGTTGCGGGATATATCTGAACGTAAGGAATCTGAAAGAAAATTAAAAGAGGCTCATTTGAAATTGCGGGAAATGAACAATACTCTTGAACAAAAAGTACAAGAACGAACAGTCGAAGTAAGTCACTTGTTAAAACAAAAAGATGATTTTATTAATCAACTTGGTCATGATTTAAAAAACCCTATCGGACCATTACTTCAACTTTTACCAATTATTAGAAACTCTGAGACTGATGAAAAGAAAAAAGAAATGATGGATGTTATGATTAGAAATGTAGGTTATATGAAAAATTTAGTAGTCAAAACTATTGAACTTGCAAAATTAAATTCCCCCAATACTCATTTTCATTATCAATCCATTAATTTATCTGAACTAATTCATCATACACTTGAATCTAATCGACTTCTATTTGACGAAAAAAATATTGATATAAATTGTAATATATCTAGAGATATATTCATTAACGCAGATCAACTTAGAATTGAAGAATTATTAAACAATTTATTGAATAATGCGGTTAAATATTCAGATAGAAATGGATCAATTATAATTGATGCTTTAGAAAATGATGGTATGGTTACTATTTCATTGAGAGACACTGGTATTGGAATGACAAAAGACCAAATAGAGCATATTTTTGATGAATTCTATAAAGCTGATTCATCCCGCCATGATTTCGACAGTAGTGGTCTTGGTATGCCAATAGCAAAACGCATTGTAGAGAAACATGGCGGAAGAATCTGGGTGGAAAGTGAGGGCCTAGATAGAGGAAGTACTTTTTATTTTAACTTACCAATTGAGTTAAATAGTCAAATAGATAATCAGAAAACATATGATGATATAACTGCATCAATTGATAAATTTCTTAAAAATTAAATGATATTAAAATTGCTTTCCATAAAAAAGTAAAAGTTTGATTTATGAATTTATTTTATTAATAATTAGAAATAAAATAACAGTATTGAACATGAAAGATACCTTTTCATTCCTGTCTTTTAAACCAATTTGGAATCTGTTGATATCTATAATGCTGATAAATTTGATCCTTATACATTGTAGCAAAAAGCACATTAAATTTTCTTAAATAAAGAACT
The DNA here is from genome assembly GCA_964636235.1 of uncultured Thermoplasmatales archaeon. Taxonomy (GTDB): domain Archaea; phylum Thermoplasmatota; class E2; order DHVEG-1; family DHVEG-1; genus EX4572-165. The sequence goes on along the minus strand of CAZWQV010000005.1, from coordinate 31,389 downwards.
CCTTTTTTTGTAATAGATATTTGATATTTTTTTTCAATTTTCTCAATACAAATTAAATTATCCGATTCAAGTTTTTCTAATACCTTATTTGTCATTTGATGATTGGATTTAATTTCATAGGATATCTCAGCCTTTGGAATGCCAGGAACCTTATTCTGAAATATTTCATTAAGGACTGGTTCAATATTTGATTGATAGATATCAATACCAAGCTCATGAGCAAGTCGATTCAGTGCAAGGCAAGTATATAACTCCCAGCTCTTGTACTGTTTATTACTCATGGTTACTCATCCAAATTTTTCTCGGGTACTAATGGAAACATGGAATACATTTTTCCATAATCAATTATGATTTGAATATAAGTCAGGCCCTTTCCTCCACCACTACTGCGACCTAGTTTAATTGGTGAATGATAAATCTTTTGCTCAATACTTTCAGGAATATCCTCTTCTTCTTCCCTCCAATCGCAAAGTAGAATCGCTCTTAAGTATTTAGGATATATTTGTTTATAATCCAACACTTTACAAATATCATTTCTAAATTGATCTATTTCCCCTTCTGATGGTATAAGTGTTTTAGTCTTACGAACAAAAACATAATTTTTAGTATTTGTTCCATATAAATCAAAATGAATATGTCTAATTGTTTCAGAACTAACAAATGATAAAGATTTCTTTTTATTTAAAAATAGATCCTTTTCTAAATAGGATTGTAATCTGGCAATACTATCATGTGATTCCGAACTTGGTACAGGCGGCTCTTTTGAATAGATAGCCTTGATAATTAAAAATTTTTGATATTGCCAAGATAAAAATCGTCGTAATTCAACCAGTAAAGGAATAAAAAACAAAGTTAGAAGAATTAAAAAAATTGGAATAATTATATTCATACCAATGCTTTGAATGGAAAAACTAATATCTTGAATAATAAATATTAATGATAGGAAGAATGATACAATAGAAATTATAAATAGAAAAGAAAATATTGTTATTAATATCTGTTTTTTAACCTGAAATATTTGTTGTTCCATTTCACCTAGAAGCATCATACTTAATTCCATTGGATTTAAGGCATTTTCATTGTTCTGTGCTAACTTATTTGATTGTTCATCCCATAATTTTTTCGTTGTATCTAATCTATTTAATAATACTTCATAGAACTTCCAGCTCTGTACCAAAAACAAAATGACAATAGTAATAAATGGTAATGTAAGAAGTGGTATACTTAATTCAATACTGGATTCAATTAAGTAATATGCACCCAAAGATTGAGAAAAAAGAAATACATTTCCAATTGCAAAAATTTTTAACAAAAGTGATATAATAACATAGATAAAAAAAGATAATGAAAGAAAAAGTCCTAATGAAATAATATGTTTAAATCGTAGTTTATAAGAATCAACTTCATCTATAAAATGATGTAATTCATCCACAGGATCTTCTATTGCCCATACTGTAGAAAATTGTTTTAATAGTCCAGGTTTTCTTTTCATTTATACCTCAAAATCCAAACTCATAATATTTAAAACTTATAGAAAGATTTTGTTGTATCTTTTTTTATAAACAATTTTTCATTTCTGTTTATAATAGTTGTCAGCACTGCCCCTCTTGGTGAAAACCATGATAAATAAAAAAAATATCATAACAATAACGCAGATGCATTGTATAAAAGAAAAAAATCTATTTAATAATTCCTGTTTGGAGGAAATTATATGAATCAAATCACTCAAGAACATGCACCACCAGTAAATCAACCAACACCTCCATCAATGCCCAATCATATTCCACCAAATAAAAATAAATCAAGCAAACCAATAATTGCTGGTTCCCTCCTCTTTATAGTGGGAATCATTGGGATCATTTTTTCAGGAATCGTTATCGGTGGAGGGTTAATGATGGATACATTTGAAGATATTCCTTTTCAAGGTTTCAGTATTACATCTATGGAAGGAACCATTATTGATTCATCAGGAAACGCTGTTAGCGATGTTACGATTACTATTGTTGATTCACATTTAGAAACAAGAACAGATGAAAATGGTATTTATAGAATACAAGGAATACCATCAGGATATCATCAAATCCGAATTGAAAAAAATGGATATAATACGCTCATTTATAATACGTATATTATCTCAGGAGATGATTTTTCAGGGTTTATGGCAGATAATGAACAAATTAAAAATGATCCTCTCATAAATGAGGATGGAACCTATGATTTTCAAATAAGCCAAGGAAATGAAACCTATGAATATGGTTCAGAAACTCCACCTCATCAACTATTCTTTGAAAAATTTGGCGGATGGATAAGTGGATTTGGAGTTATAACATTATTTTGCTCAATTCTATCAATTATAGGAGGTTATTTTTCTTTGATGAGAAAGAACCATATCTTTGTAATACTTTGTTCAATTGCAGCAATTTTCAGTTTTGGTTTTTTTATTGGTTCCCTTCTTGCCATCATTGCTCTGATAATTGTAATTCTATCATCAAATGAATTTGAGGAAAAAACGGTAAGAAGCTTTAGTTAAAAATTTGATATGTGACCAATATGATAAAAAACAAAATAATCGCCTGGTTTAAACTTGCACGACCACCTTTTCATATAGTTGGTCTGCTTCCTTTTATTCTTGGAACATGGCTTGCATGGAACATACAAGGAATATTTGACTTTGGCATTTTTTTAATTGGATCAATTGCTGTTGTTTTTATCATGATGGCAACTTATTTTGCTGGTGAATTCTGGGATACCGAAGAAAACACAATCGCCTTTCAAGATCATACAAGTAAATTTGCAGGTGGATCTAGGGTTATTCAAAAAGGAATCCTTCATAAGAATATTGCTCTTTATTCATCAGTCATAACCTTATTTCTTGCAGGAATAGTTGGACTCATCTTATTATTCTGGTATGATGTTGGATTTCTTGCTATAATCTTTGGATTTATTGGTATGATTGCAGGATTTTTTTATTCCACAAAACCTATTCGATGGGTAAATACGGGAATAGGGGAATTATGGATTGCATTATGTTATGGATGGTTACCTGTGTCAGTTGGTTATTACCTGCAAACCGGTTGGATACATCCTCTTGTTCATTATATTTCAATACCAATTGCTTTAACTATTTTTAATGTCATCTTACTCAATGAATATCCCGATTTTCAAGCTGATAAAAAAACAGGTAAAAAAAATATGGTGGTTCGACTAGGAAAAGAAAAAGCTACTTATTTATACATCATACTTTCCACAGGAAGCTGGATAACTGCTCTTCTAACTTTATTATATGGAGTTCCTTATACCCTTCTTATCATTTACATTCCAATAGTGATATTATCAGCATATATTGTTAAAAATATGAATAAAAAACAATGGATATATAGGGATAATCTAGAATCCTTAATGGGTATGAATCTTATGGTAAACATTGGAACAACCGCTGCTTTTATTATAGCATTTATTGGGTAATTTCAATGAATAAAATTAACAATAATATCTTTTCAAAACCTGTCAAACCATATTGGCATCGACCAGATAATCTCATACGACAAACATTAGCATTATTATATCTGGGGTGGCTAACAAATTGGAAACAGCTGCCGCAGTGGATGATTAAATATGGTATTAAATGCCTTCCTGGTGCTGCAGGAGCAAAAGGGATGGGATGTATCGGTTTTCCTTCTCATCCAGTATGGGAGATGACCACTGATTGCAATCTATCCTGCATACATTGTCACACCAATGGAGGAAAACAATATAACAATGAATTAAGCACTGAAGAAGGAAAAAAATTAATTAGAGAATTATCACAAATAAAAGAATTCCAAATGATGGCATATACGGGTGGAGAGCCACTGGTTCGAGAGGATCTGTTTGAACTATTAGCATATTCAAAATCGTTAGGTTTCAGCAACACACTTGCAACCAATGCAACTCTTGTTGATGATGTAGCAGCAAAAAAATTACGAGATAATGGAGTCGTAATAGCTGCGGTCAGCCTCGATGGAATTGATGCTCAAACACATGATAAAATTCGAGCTAAAAAAGGTGCGTTTGAGGAAGCACTTCAAGGAATCAGAGCATTGCATAATCAAAACATTTTGCTTCATATCAATATCACTGCCATGAATTATAATATAGATGAAATTTCAAAATTACTTCGATTAATAGATGAATTACAAACCGGCATTCTTCTTATGTATCAACTAGTACCAGTTGGAAGAGGAAGAAAAATCCAAAGCGCCTCTCTTGATTTATCAAGCAACGAAAGGCTTATTAAATTAATAGCAAACGCACAGAAAAATAGTCATGCGATTATTGAACCTGTTGCTGGACCACAATACTGGGCGTATTTACTTAAACAAAAAGGTATCACAAAGGGACCAATGCTTAAACTAGCTGAAAAAGTATTTCATGGTTGCACCGCAGGCAGAGGTTTTGTTTATATTAAGCCAGATGGTTCGGTCTGGCCATGTCCATTTATAGAAGTAAGCTGTGGTAATATTATGGAAAAATCATTTCAAGAAATTTGGTATCATTCACCAATTTTTCAAAAACTAAGAAATAGAGAAACACTATTGAAGGGCAAATGTGGTGATTGTGAATATAATAAATTATGTGGTGGTTGTCGAGGCAGAGCATGGGCTATGACTGACGATTTTTTAAGTGAGGATCCATCGTGTTTTCTTCATGATCAGTAATTACGTTTTACACTAATGTTTTAAATTTTGTCGACATTATTAAAAAAACTAATGGAGGAATGAATAAAAAAATAAAAAGAAAGTTATGCACAAATTATGGTGCATTAAAATTTTTACCACAATACGGACAAATTGAGGCATCCTCTGGAATTTCCTTATCACAATTAGGGCATTTTCTTTGGCCTTTTTCGCTTGTCATTCCAGTTGGAAAATCATCAGGTAATGAAAAATAGGCGATTATTTCCATGATTTTAGATATTAAAATAATGAACAGACCAACACCAATAATTGTGGTAAGCGCTCCAATTAGATATACCGTACCCGTTGTTCTAAATAAGTTTACATTTGTATGTTCTGCAATTGCATTATAGCTTTTCCGATAAAATAAAGAACCAATTATTAAAAGGATCCAACCAATTACTACTGCAGATATACAAGGAATAATAAATGAACCAAAGTAGTCCATAAATGTTTGCATATCGGTAATATTTGCTGATTGAATTTGATTAATCCAATCCATTCCTCCGGCTGCGCCTAATGCCATAACAAAAATTACACCCATTGCTATTAAAGCAATGATAAACATGATAAAATATATTAAATAATTTTTAAAGATATCATGATTATTTGCATTATCTGCAATTGTTTTTACAGCGATGAGAATTAGAACCAGCCCTACAATTGGTAAAAACCAACTAATAAGTGGGACAAATAATCCAATTAATGATATTATTGCTCCTATTCCACCTAACATCTTGGCGTTACTTAAGTTTCCCATATTAAACTCTCCTCATTCATTGCATTATTTGTTTCATTAAATTACTTTTTGGTTTTATTTAGACTAATTAGTTTGATTTATTGTTTTAATTAAGTCCTGAGCCCATAAAATGGCTTTTTTTTCATTGTCACTTTTATTTTTAACCAATGGATGATTAAAATCATTTTTACCCACAATTGAATTATTTGGAACTTCATTTATCATATTCTCAAGTGTGTTTCTCATGCCGCCTTCATGGCAACAAAATACAGCGACTTTTTTATTTTTTATTGTAACTTCAGAAAAAAATGTGCGCATTGCTGGAGAAAACGTAAAAGACCATACAGGGGTTCCAAGAATAATCAGATGGTAATTCTCTAGGTTAAATTGATATGATTCTAATTCTGGTTTCTGTTTTAGCACAACTGATTTTCCACCCCAAACATATTTCATAAAACCTTTAGATTTCATTTCTTTTTTAGGTTTTAATTCTAATATGTCTGCATGAATCTCGTTTGCAATGGTTTGGGCTATGAATCGAGTATTTCCTTCATATGAATAATAGATTACTATTGATTTAAAGGAATCTTTGTCCATACTATCATCTATATGTTAATAATTGTTATTTCAAAAATTTTTTTCTTTAGTTAAGAAAAGAAAAAAGAAAGATTGGATGAAAATCCCTAGAATTAGATTTTAATTAGTTCTCTTTTATGAGTAGATGATAAAATACGGATAATATCGGAAATCTTTCTTTTATCAAATTAAAGAATTGAATATCAAAACTTGAACTTTCTTTTGATTTTGGCATTTCAACAATTAATGGATCGGACCAATCGCTTTCCAAACCATAATCATTAATCATAGGTCCAAAGAAATCTCTGGTTTTTACTTTTAATTGATAGGTTCCCTTATCTTTCCATGAATAATTTGCATTAACTTTTTGATTGTTATTAAAGGGTCCTAACCAGCCTGAATCATTTCCATCGCCCCAATCAAATAAAATATACAGCTGATCTTGATCAGGATCTAGTCCTGTGGATGAATACGAATAGAGAGTGCTAGGATTACCAGTTGTAGGTCCTTCTGGTGTTGAAGGTTTTAATGGTGCATAATTTGGTCCAATTAGATAATAGACATTATCTTCAATATCGCATTCACCAAAAGCGATTCTAAACCATCCATCTTCACCCCAATTTGACCCCCAACTATTCTTTACAATCCAAAATCCTTCATTTGCATTTCCCCAAGTATTATCAAATCCGACAATTGTTACTACATGACCAAATATATATTCATCACTATTCTGCTGATAAACACCACCATCCCAATAGGGATATAAATCACCATAGACTTCCATAGTTGCGGGTAATGGTCCATAAGTTAGCAAGGCATCTTGAATAGCTGCAATATCTTCTCGAGGTAACTTTTTGTATTCTCTAATTCCAAATAATTCTTCCCTATAATTATCACATTTTGATTCACAAGGAATAGTATCATCTGCTTCATAAGGCATGCAATTTTCAGATATTATTCCATTATGTTGAATCCAGCTAAGAGTTCTCGATAGATACCAGCCATTGCAACTACCAGGAGAACAAGATAATATATACTGTTCAGATAAATCCGTTTCTAAATCTGCATTGTTCATCCATATTTTATAATTTGATTCCAAACCGCCAAGTGCTCCAAATGCCCAGCAACTTCCACAGACATCTTGAATCTGATCCCTTATCGGAGTCGTCCAGTCCTTTCCATCCACATTTCTCCAGTCCCATTTATCAATATTAAAACTGTTGTTTTGTATTCGACTCACATTAGAATTAATTGATGTTTCTTTTTCAAGTTCTAATGCAAATAATGGTTCCGAAAAGAAACATATGATCAAACAGCTTACAACTGCAAACCTAATAATAATTTTCAATCTTCTCACATAAAGCCCCCAATTTTTGACATAAACGTTATTAAAATGCATTACATCCTTATAAAATTATCTTTAATATAAAATTATTTTTAAACTTAATATATAATTATTACAAATATTTAAATACTCATTTTCCATTTGTTTAAAGGGATTTCGGGGGTTAAAAATATAGTGAAATCCTAGGAGGCAAAATTATGCGAGGTAGGGAACTATCAAAAAAAGATAGATTTAATTATTTAAAATTTTTAAGTTTATTAGTTGTTATGATGTTATTTGTTTCATTTATTACCACAGCATCATTTACAAGTAATTTTAGGAAGGACAATTTATTGAATGTAGATGGGGCAATTCAACATGATTATACAGCCACAGGTCATTCTGAAATGATTAATGGAGCAATATTAGAAAATATAAATCCTGGGGATCCATCAGGTACTGGAGTATTTAATACTTTTTTAAGAATCTCATCTAATAATCCTATTATTCAAGGTTATAATAGTGATGGAACTAACAGTCAAGTAGAATTTGATGAGGATTTTGCATGGACTAGTTCATTGTTATTAAATGAGGTTCCAACTATCACCCGAGACCCAGATGGTGATGGACCTCAAGGAACGGGATTATATCGTGAATTTCAGTTGGATATTAATCAGCAAAACCAAAACCCATATCTCTGTTTAGATGAATTAGAGATATATTATACTAACTATGGTCCAAATATCTGGTCTCATGGTTATGATGGTATTGATTTTAATGGATATGCAACAAAAATTTGGGAATTAGATGCTGAAGAGAATCATACCTTGATTTTAAATTATGCACTCAATGCAGGAAGCGGGAAAAGAGATTTTAGAGCGTTAATACCAGAAAGCGTGTTCCCAGATGATTGTTCTTACTTGGATTCTTTTTGTGATACCTATGTTGTATTATACTGTAAATTTGGCGGTGATAATACATCCTGTGGAAATAATGATGGATTTGAAGAATGGGGGGTATCCGTTTATGACACCGCTTCCATTAACGGGATGAAATTTTTTGATGAAAATGCAAATGGGATAAAAGATATCGATGAGCCTGGTCTTGAAAATTGGAAAATATATGTTGATTATAATAACAATTCTATACATGATTTTGGTGAACCATATAATTTTACTGACGTCAATGGATTTTATACTATCATTGGAATTGTTGAAGGTAATTATGCTATAAGAGAAGAATTACAACCAGGTTGGATTCAAACATATCCAACAAATGGATTTTATTATGAAATGTTTTCTTGGGATGATATTTATTCAGGATATGATTTTGGTAATTATCAATCAGAAGGAATCTTGATAGAAAAAAATGTTTGGGATGAAAATAGTAACGAATGGGTTGATTCAATCAATAGCAACATTAACAAAAATTTATCCTTCATGTTAAATATAACCAATGTTGGAACCCAGATATTAACAAATATTGATGTTACAGATACACTTCCATCGTTTCTATTATATAATTATGATGCAACTGGTAACCCCACTGAAGAGCAAGATCATCTAATTGAGTGGGAGATATCATCCTTAAATCCACAGGAATATATGATATTTTATTATTCGGCACAATGTATTGAAGTTGGAACCGGAAATAACTATGTTACTGTTATAAATGATCAAAACACTTCATCTGAAGACGAAGTAAATATTACGGTTGATGAAGAACCAGTTTATAATATTTCTATCTTAAAAAAAGTATGGAATGAAAGCAATGCGGAATGGCAAGATACAATTAGCGATTATGTTGGCACTAATTTAACATTTAAAATTAATATTACTAATTTGGGTAATACTGATTTAACAAACCTTGTTATTGAAGATTTGCTTCCCGGCTTTTTAATTTATAATTATGATTCCACCGGTAGTCCAATCGTTGAACAGGATCATTATATAACATGGCAAATAGCTTCTATTGCACCACAGCAAAGTATTATCTTCACATATTCGGCATACTTAGCAATTCAGGGTGCGGGCTATAATATTGTTAACGTCACCTCTGATGAAGATGTATTTGATGAAGATAGTGTTCTTATTTATTCAAATCAGGTTCCTAACCCTGATGTTATATTAGCAAAATATGTAATAAATGAAAGTTCAGGTCAACTAGAAGAAGAAATTCAAGGATTTATTGGTGATAATTTAACGTTTTATATTACAATTTATAATATGGGTAATATCGATCTTACTAATCTTATTATTGAGGATACGTTGCCTATATTTTTACTTTATAATTATGATGCAACGGGCAGTCCAACCGTGGAAATGGATCATTATATTGAATGGCATATTTCATCATTATCTCCAGGTGATTATCAGACCTTTACTTATACAGCACAATTAACCGGTGTTGGTGATGATTTTAACATAGCATCTGTTACTACTAATGAAGGAGTTACATCTGAGGATTTTGTTAATATTACATCTAATGAAGTACCTGTTTATTTAATAAAGATTGATAAGCAAGTGTTTAATTCAACTTCAGGTCAATATCAAAATAATATTCAGGCCTATACAAGTTCAAATCTAACATTTCGATTGTCAATAACCAATATTGGAAATGAGGATTTGACAAATCTTGTAATTCAAGATACGCTTCCATCATTTTTACTTTATAATTATGATGCAACTGTCAATACAACCGTGGAAATGGATCATTATATTGAATGGCATATCTCGATATTAAGTACGAGTGAATCATTTGATATATTTTACTCAGCACAACTCACTGATGTTGGTGATGCCGATAATTATGTGAATATAAACACTGATCAAGGAGCATATTCTGAAGATTATGCCCATGT
>CAZWQV010000005.1:0-21075 GCA_964636235.1 uncultured Thermoplasmatales archaeon | reverse complement strand
CAAACACCTATTATTCAGATGATAACCCCTGATGATGTAACCACTTTGTATGATATGGTAACCATTCAATGGTATGCCATCAATTCAGATTACCAACAAAGAAATGAAGATATTCCAATTTTCTTATATATTAGTGGCAATAATGGAAAAACCTGGAGCCGTATTGGAACCGTTCATACAAATAATATTGATATTGAACACGGCAGCTATGAATGGGATACACGGACGGTGTCAGATGGAAAATACATTATTATGGGTGAAACATGGAATACATGTGGTTATATTGCATATGATACTACCAAACCATTTTATGTTGATAATCAAAATAGAGGGATTCAAGTTTCCTTTACAGAAATAGAAGATATTACCATTGATAATAAAGAGTATATAAAATCGAAAGACACTGCAAAAATCACTGCAACCATAACTGGAACACTTGTCGATCAGCTTACTTGTGAAAATATCACTGCAGATTTACGCTTTTTTGGTGATAGCATTCGAAAGGCTGATTCCTTTGATTCATTTGAAGCAACCTGGATTGTAAAAGATGTTTCTTTAAAAAATAATCATGGCCCTATCACTATCACTATCCTTATTGATGGTGAAATCAAGGCTAGTTGCGTAATTTATGCTGATGATATTAATCCTGTTCTATCTATTGCAGAACCAAATGGAGGCATTTATGCCTTTAATCAAAAAATCTTTCCATTACCCTTATTCAAATCCATAATTCTTGGTCAATTAGTGATTGATCTAGATATGCATGATAATTATGGCATTCAAAAAACAGAATACTATATGAACGGGTTATATCTTGAAACCATAAAAAAAGAACCATTTACCTATTTACTTGATTTAAAGAGCATCGGTCAGGAAGTTCGATTTGAAGTCATCGCATATGATTATGCAGGTAACATGGTCAAAGACAGCAGACAACTTGTTCTTTACAATCTCTATGGTGAATTATGGTAATAAATATATAAATTAAAAAATTATTTTTATTTTTTTCTTTTCATTCTTAATGTATTATTTCAATCTATGTTAAAATATTAAATAATTTACATATGTTTTAATATAGTTAGCTCCATTTGTTTTTTGGGTGGACTGTTATGAATAAAGAGGATAGAGAGCGATTAGATAGTTTTGATAGTAAAATGGAAGAATTAAAACTACTAAATCAACGGGTTATTTCAAAAATTAATACATATGAAAAACGAAGTAATACCGCAACACTTTTGGGAACGATCAGTTTACTTCTAGCAGGGTATGTATTAATATATGCAATTTATTTTCAGACCAATAATGAATATTTTATTTATGCAGCTATCATCATATTTATTATTTATATAATTCTGCTCGGATTATTACTATTTTTTAATTTTAGAAAATGATATATCCTGAGTTTTTTCTGTGTATTAGAATTATTTCCCATCTTTAATCAAACATTATAGATAAAATTAGGGAAAAATGGAAAATAAATAATTTTAATGAAAATGTTCCATTAAATGAAGAATTGATTTAATATCTGCAATATGCGTTCTATTAGATGATATTGCCAGAATAAATAAATATCTTTATTTTTTGGCATACTTACCTCTAATGGTTCGGACCATGCGCTTTCCGCTCCGCAATCATCCTTTGCTTTCACGCGAATTTGATAAGTTCCCTCTTTTGACCATGAATGGCTCATTTCAATCATTTCATTATTTTGATAGGGTCCAATCCAATCAGAATAATCATTATTTCCCCAATCAAATTGATAATATACTTGATCATTATCAATATCAGTTGTTTTGGTGGTAAAGGTGTATATTTCATCTATTTTTCCAGATGAGGGGCCATTTGGTTTATCTGGAACATTTGGTGGTTTACTAATATGTAAAGATATGGTGGGATCACCAAATAAGTTTAATTCATAAAGAGTCCATCGTATACAGGATCGATCAATGATATAGATATTGTCCTCTTTTGAATCTTGATTTGCTTTACTAATTACTGGAATGTTTTCACCAAATACTGCATCCCAGAACTCTCTTGTGAATCTTGTTCCATCGCCATCAGTACTAAATGACCAAAACCAACCATATCGAGCATTCATAATTGTTGCAAATGCACCATGATTTGTTTTTACTGTAATATATTCTGCAAAACAATCATAGCCTTCAGGATCATCAAATCCTCCGGCCATACAACCAACTGAATAAGCAAAAAAATATTCATCATTAGTAAAATAGGAAATGTGATCATTTACCAATTTCATATTATACCCATAGTAAGAATGGCCATCATGGTTAATGACATGAACACCATTATTTATGTAATTTAGAATATCCTCTGAGCTCCATTCGTTATCTCTATCATATAATTTCTCAATAGTGAATTTGTCTGATGGAATGCCTTTGGTTGTATAATCATCAGTTGAGGAATTATCAATGAGTAGGTCCAAATAATTTCCACCCCAACTTGCTACTCCATAATCGCCAAGATATTCACCTGCCATAAGATAGCTATCAAGATAAGGAGACGATGGATTGATTGTTAGATATGAGATTGTTTTATCCACAAAGTTAGCGACATCATCAGTTGAATCTACACAGGCTCGTCCAACATAAACTTCTGCATATAAATCAACATCTTCACCATTTTCACCATCGGTGGGCTCACCCCATAATTCATCACCATCATAATTATATGTTCCATCTAAACAACTATAATAAAGATCAGATGGAAGAATTGTTTCTTGAGGCCATTTCCCTTCATCAAGGCCATATACATAAAGCATTTTTGCTGGAATAATATCTGCATCACCACCAAGAAGCACATAATCAATTCCATAATTTTGGTACTCTTGCTTGATAAATGATCTGATATCCTCAGGATTTACTTGATTAGGAATGATATTAATATCTCGAAGGGTCTTTATTTTTGTCCGTATGCCTCTTTCATCTTGTGCCTCTTTTAGCGGTAAAAAATCATTTTGAAAATCAGATGTAGTCAGAATTAGATAATCATAATTATCCTCATTACTAGTTTCATACAAGTTTGGATAGGTGGATAGTAGTGAAGGGTTATCGATTTTTGTTTTAATTTCATTTAAGTCAGATATTTTGTTCCTTAAATTGGACGTGTCCGATGACTCTTCACTTAATTTAATATTTACAGTCATGGAAGAATAATAAAGAATTTCACCCGTGGTTGGTTTATATTGAACCGGATGTAAATTTAAAACTAGTATTTGATAACCTCTAAACCAATAGGTTCCAATCATTGAATATAATGTTCCAGGATAAATGGAACTGGAATTATAGATTTTCCTATCTGGAGATGGTGGTTCTGATAAGTTAATATATGAAAGGGGAACAGGTGTACTTGCAGGTTTCACTAAATAATTCTTTCCTAATGATATGGGATTATTTACAGTTATAGTTATGCTATCTACTTTTGATTGATATGGAAGTAGTAAATACACTCCTTTAACAGGTAAACATGGTTTGCCAGGATTTTCGACTGTTTGCAATCCGGACATGTGAATCTGATGATATGTAATTCCTTCAATATCGATTGTATCAATTGAAGGATTATCAAAATAATATGTTTGGTTTATTTGATCTGAAAGATATATTCCACTTACCAATGAAGTGCTTAATAAAATGAATGTATTCAACATTACAATGAATGTGTTTTTCATATATTTATCCCCTTATTTAATAAATCATAGTATATTCTTGTATTTAAGGTTTTCATGAAAAAATAAGTTTTTTATTTGTGTTATTATTATATTTTTGATTATGAAAATCCTTTTCAAGTAAAATCATATTCTATTATTATTAACCCATAAGATTTTCATTTAAAAAGAGGGAAAAAACGTAAGAGATGATCATCCAGATGGCATGCTGATAATCCAATGAATCTTACGTTTTTCCATCCTCAAAAAACAGAGTATTTATCACTTTATATGCTTTTTTTGTACATAGGATGCACGAATAGAAGTGGTTGTAGCATTTGATACATATGCATATGATTATATAAACATGATTTATACAAAAACGTTGTTTGTTAAAAATGAACATTCCATTATTTTTTTAAGAAGATTTAAATTCTCCATTTAGATTGAAATCTATTGTTAGAGGTAGGGGTACCTCTTAAATATGGGTACATAAAAATCCTATCTCTTTCACATCCCCAAATCATCATATTTATTTCATTTTATATCCTTTTTTTATAGATAATTATAAAATAATGATATTAATTCCCTATTAAAACAAATAATTTATTAAATTAATTTGGAGGATGAGAATTTGAAAAAATTTCAGTTAATAATATTCATAATGCTATTTTTTTTCATCATAGCATTTAGTGGCTGTACAAATCCGGTATCGACTGATTATTTTTCTGATGATATTTCACCTACGGAACAAAGCATTTTAAATGTTAAAACAATAAATGGTAATCTTGAATTATCTCCATGGACAGACGATAAGATTACTGTCGATGGAGTGAAAAAATCAAGGTTTGGACAAGAAGAACTTGATAAAATAGAATTAGTAATAAATGATGTTGATAATTTAATTCAAATTGAAGCAAAGTATACTGGAACCCGGCTTTCAACACCAAGTGTAGATATGAATATTAAGATTCCTTCATTTGTAAGGATAGAGGAAGTAATAACTTCTAACGGGGCCATTCAAATTTCTGAATTAAAAGGGAATATTACTGCAACAAGTTCAAATGGAGCTATTATTATTGATGATGTGGATGGATTTGTTTCTGCAGTAACAAGTAATGGAAAAATTGAAGTAACAGACACCAAAGGTATTATAGATTTGATGTCATCAAATGGTGAAGTTACTGCCGAAATAAATCATATAATAAATGATATATCTATTACAACAAGTAATGGTCGTATTAATCTTTATATTAATCAATCGCTTGATGCTGACGTGGATTTTCAGACCTCTAATGGGAATATTAATATTAATGGATTAACGTTAAATTTAACCAGTTCAAGCTCAAAACATATGGCGGGCAAACTTGGTAACGGTGGATTACTAATTTATGTTCATACATCCAATGGAAATATTAATATAAATAAATTATAATATAATTATTTCATTTCTTTTTTTAATTTTCCTTTCATCACACTCTTAATTTATTCATTATAATATTAAAATAGGAGGGAGGGAGAAGATCTGAAAGTAAATAGAGTAATCGAAAAAAAGATAATTTCCTTCAGATCCTCTTATATGTTACAAAACGTAACACTACTATATATAATTTTTCATATAAAATGATATCTTTTTCTAATCAACTAGGTTATCTTATAAGTTTATTTTGAAATCATATTTTGATACTCATTGGCAATTGGATATAAAAAATGATAAAAATTATTAATTGAATATAACCCAAAGAAAATGGACTTTATAAAAAACAGTACTTCAATTATAAGAGAACATGCTATCAAATTAATGAATGAATATGGTCTTGAGGATTGGACATTTCAATTTTGTAATGGAAAACAACTGCATGGAAAAGCCAATTTAACCTCTAAAATAATATCAATTTCAAGGATTCATGCCATATATGAGCAAAACTTTAACGCAATAAATGACACTATTCTTCATGAAATATCTCATGCAATAGATTTTAAAAATAGAGGCTATTCAAATCATGATAAGCACTGGAAACAAATTGCTAGAGAGGTTGGATGCGTGCCTTCTTCTAGAGGATATGGTAAATCAACTGTTCCATTTACAAAAAAACAAATGAGCAAATATATTGGAATTTGCCCCAATTGTAATAAAAACTATTATCGTAATAGACGGCTGAAAGTTGCCTGTAGAAACTGCTGTAATAATTTTAATAATGGAAAATTCTCAAAAAGATTTATTTTAATATATAAACCAAATGAGGATTATATACAATTATAAAATTTTTAAAAATTCAAAAAAATTCAACATGAAAAACTATATATTTCATTTAGAAAAAACAGATATGAAAGAATAAAAATAAAAAATTAAAAAAATCTACCTGAAAGGAAAAGATATCAGGCAATTTTAAGGAAAATAGAAACCTTCTTATTATGATAGATTAAGCATATCTTCTATAGTTTGATGGATGAGGGGATCCAACCATTTTGATGCGCTCATACTTTCCTCATACTCTGTTCTATCAAATTGTTCATAAGGAACAATATAGCCTAATTCATCGTTACATAATCCGATGTGTATTCGATGGGTGGCATGTAGTTTTTCTTTTATTTCAAACCAGTTCTCAGGAAAATCTTCTCCTGGAACAGTTATCATTTGCATTAATGATCCGTCTTTTCCTAATTCTACTACACTAACACTAGTTAGTAAGCAGCGATTGAATTGGTATAAGGGTCTATCTAATATTTTTAGAAATGATGCAAATCGGAATAATGGATTTGTCATTGGAATGAATATTTCTTTTGTTTTTACTGAGATATCTGTTTCCCAAATAATATCATTAGCATTCATCGATGATATGGAAAGATTAGCAAGTTTTTCGCCAAATAATCGTGCTGCATCATATGTGTGATTAGATACATTTGGTGTTATTAATCCTCCGATTGGTCCAGTCATTAAAAGGGCATTTCCTCCATTCATTTCTTCTATGGAATTATATAAATAATGTGCATAATCTGATGTTATGAGCGTATTCTTACTCCATAATACTTCAGGATGACTTGCATAACAAACAAGAGTTGAAATTATTTCCTGATTTGTATTGATAAATTGTAAAGTTTCAACTTGTTCTTCCATTATTTTTGGATTTCTACTATCTCTTGAAAAATTGGATGCAAAACAATGACCAAATCGTAGACCCGCAGGTTGCATATAGTTATAGGCATCAATAATGCAATTGGTTATTTTTGATAATGCAAATTCATACCAATCCCAGGAAATACCGCATCTAAAACCTTTACCCCATAGACCAATAACATCTGGTCCTTCATGATTATGTGTACTTGTCAACAATACTTGATCAATGGATATATCATCTGGTATTGACTGTATTATTGATTGATATTCATGATACATAATTCCAATAAGATCAACAGATATGAATGCGATAGTAACATTTCCAATTTTTATACAGCAACACCTTGCCCATAAATCGTCATGAATACCTGTGGCTTTTCTGTTTCTATCAAAGCCAGCTAAAAATATATCGTTGTAATTATCTAAATCTGGGGTAATTTTCGTAATTGCAGATCCTACGTTTATAGTACCATTACTTTCAAAATATGTATCAATTAAAAGTTCATCTTGAAAAATTGTTGATTTTGGTTCAACATTATATGCTTGAACTCCTAGTCCTGTGGTAATGCTAATGGTAAAAAATCCACATATTAAAACCAAATTGAATATCTGAAAAGGATTTTTTGTTTTCATAGGAATTCTACTCAATGGAGAATAAATGATAGATATTATATATTTTATTATGATTTAAATTGATGTTCAGATATTAATTGTTCATCAGGGCATAATGAGCTATCTGAGAGTTTTATCCAATTTCTACTACTGCATTCAGGACAGACAAAAAATGTTACATCCAACCCGTCAGTCCATTCTGCAGGAATCATAAAATTAGATCCACAATGTAAGCAATGATTTATGGTAATCATATTTTCCATTCACCTCTCATATTATATTTGTTACTTCTATTATAAGTAAATTGCTTTAAAATGAAGCAAAATTAGTAACTAATTAAGAAATTATAAATTATTTAAATAAAAAAATAAAAAGAAAGAGAAATTCTAATATTTATCCAATAAATATAGTAAATCGAAAGATCTTAATTCCCACGCTTTGCATTGCATTTCTTTCTCCCCCGGAAATTTCTTTTTCTTTCATTCATTTCTCTAATTCTTTTATCTACATGGTCTTGAAAACTCATAGACATTTTTTACTCCCCCGAGTAATAATATCATGAAAGTACTATCTTTTTTTAAGTCTTATTTGCAGGTGCATATGCACCTAATTATGAATACATTTTCACTTTTTTTTAAAATAATCCTTACTACTCATTTTTTATTTAATACCTAATGTTTATAATAACAATTGTTATTTTTACTTTAATAACATAATGGGGTTGGTTATATGCTGAGAGAAAATTTCAAAAAAATTTCAAACATGTTGATTTTGATAATTGTAATAATCATGGTGATTCCACCAATACATGGTTTACCTGATAATAGCAAAGGCATAATTTATGTAGATGACGATGCAGACCCTGCATGGTACGATGCAACACATGTCAAAACGATTCAAGAAGGAATCGATAATGCAACTATCGACGATACTGTCTATTTATATGAAGGAATTTATTTTGAAAATATTTTTATAAACTATACTATTGATCTGCGTGGAGAAAATAGATTTAACACTATTATTGATGGTGGTTCTAAAGGTAGTGTTATCAATATTTCAGCTGAACATGTATTAATTACTAATCTTACTATTCAACATGGTGGAGAAGGCTGTTCACCTGAAAAATTTGCAGGAATTAACATATTACAAGGAAATAATACAATTTTTAACACCACAATCAGAAGAAATAGTAATTTTGGTTTTTCCGTAAATTCCAGTAATAATATCATCAAGAATAACATTGTCTATGGAAATTGTGGAGAAGGAATTTATTTAACAGAAAATAGTACCAATAATCTAATCTTTAACAATATTTTTCAGGATTTTGCTATAGATCATGGTGTAAATCAATGGAATATTTCACAAACTCCAGGTCAAAACATCATTGGAACAAATTATCTTGGTGGAAATTATTGGGGAAATTATATTGGAAGAGATCTTAACGAGGATGGTATCGGAGATACTCAAATACCTCATACCTCTAATGGCAATATTATGGTTGGGGGAGATTATTTACCATTAACTGATGTTCTTGTTCTGGATCAAAGTATTTCAGATAGAGGATTTCCAATTAGACACGCGACAGATGGTGACTGGGGAGCAGCACAGAATTTTACATTAAATCATGATATTTTATCAAGAGCAAAGATATATCTTAGAAAGTTTGGAACTCCTGAATTTAATCTTATTATACAGATCCGTGAAGAAACACCTGAAGATGGGCTCTTTTATACCATTACTTTCCAGCCAGATGAAATCAGTACTGATTGGCAATGGGTGGATATTGAATTTAAGGATTTGATTATTGATCATAATAAAAACTATATTATTGTGGTTCCACCAGCACCAAGTAATGTTAGCACCAGCTTTGGGTATGAATGGGGTTATGCCTTTGGAGATATTTTTAAACCAGGTGCTTTCTGGTTCACACGTAACAGTGGTAGCCTTTGGCGGGCTCTTCCATCAACCTATGATTTTGCTTTCAGAGCATATGGATTAAACATTGATTAAAAATTTGGATTTGACTCAATTACACAAGAACGCTTTCATCCTCTACAGCTATCTTAATGCTGTGATGTAATTCAGAAGATATTTGTTTTATCTCTTCTCTTATTTCTTCTTTATATTTTGGACTGAGATGGATGAGCATTATTTTTGGAAGATATCCCTTGATTTTTTTAAAGGATTGTAATTCTTCTTTTAATAATTCTGGACAAAGATGGTTTGCATTTATTGCATAATGTTTCAATCTATTTGGAAATGTAAGATCGATAAGAAGGGCATCTGGTGAAATTTGAAGCCAAACCGATTCAAGACCTGGGCCTGTATCACCTGTAAAAAATATCTTTGATTTATCAGGGGAAGTAATTTCATAACCAAATGATCCCTCAATATGATTCACAGGGATTGGAACTATGCTATATTTATTTATGTTGAATTCTTTGTTTGGTTCAATTGATATTTGGTTTAAAGGCTGATTTTCTGTAAAAGAAGTTTTCTCATTGAACTTAGGATAAATAACTCCATCGATTAGATGAGTGGATAAAATCTGATGTGTTTTCTTTGAAGCGTATATATTAGTTGTTTTTGAAAAATTATTAAACGCATATGATGGAATGGATCGAATATGGTCATAATGACCATGTGATAAAAGAATCGCTTTGATTTGACTCTGCTCTTCAAATCGCAACGCTGATGTTATACAACCTGCATCTAGAACAAGGGTGTTATCAACTAAAATTGATACTAATCTTGTATCTTTTGATTCTGCGTTATGGGTACCTAAGAATCTTAGTATCACGAAATCACCATGCTAATTACTTAAGTTATATACCGTTTAGATTTTTCATTCTATGTTCTTATGAGCCGTTCTCATTTAAAAACGATTCATTTAGAGAGTGGGCTTTATGTTAATATATGCAACAGGATAAGGTTTAATATAATTTATTGGATTCTATTACCTAATGAAGGTTTGTTTCGCAGGTACATTTAATGTAATTCATAAAGGACATCAATTATTAATTGATACAGCAAATCAAATAGCAGGTCATAATGGAAAATTATTCATTGGTATTACTACAGGTAAATTACTCGAACATAAAACATTTCAGATTCCATATGAAAAGCGAAAGGAACAATTACGCAGATATTTAGATCATGAAAATATCACCAATTATGAAATAATTCCCATTGAAAGTAAGGAGGGATTAGCTGTTGATGGATCATATGATGTGATTATTGTCTCTCCTGAAACAGAACATAACGCACAAATGATAAATGAAAAAAGAAAGAAGAATAATAAGAACCCATTACGAATAATAACCATCCCTCATGTTTTAGCAGAAGACAATAAACCGATTAGTGCTACTAGGATTTTAAATCAAGAAATCGATTCACAAGGTAATTTAATTACAAAAAAAGGAAAAAAGGAATTAACCTAAAAGTAATTCCAAAAATTTATCTCCTTTAAATATAACAAATTCACAGGGATCAATACTTTTTACTGATGCACAGCGAACTCCTTTGTCAAAAAGAGCCATTTCTCCAAACATATTTCCCTTTTCAATGGTAGCAATCTCTGTTTCATTTCCATCCCCATCTACTTTAAAGACTTTTACTCTCCCTCTTAATATCAAGTAGACGTTATCTGCAAATTCACCTTCAGAACAGATGATACATTCAGGCTCAAATGATTCTGTTTTCCCATGGTTTATCAATTCTTTTATTTGTGAATTTGATAAATGAGCACAAAAAGGAATATTTTTTAAGGTTTCTTCCACTGAATCAGATTCTGATTCTGAAGGAACTAGATATTTTAGTGGAATGTATTCATTATCGCCAAACCAATTTTCAGTAGTTCGAACCTTGGTTTGATCGGTGTCATGTTCTTCAAATTCTTCTGAGTCTTTAGCTTCAGCAATCAACTCTTCGAGCACAAGATCTCTTGCTTTTAATACATAGTTTCGTACTACTTGCATGGAAATTTCATTTGAATTTGGTGACATCGGAAACGATTTCAATGCGTAAACCAAATGCTTTCCATCCTTTTCATCAGGGTTATACTCAGTTGCTCGATATCCGGATGTAAAACTAGTATAGGGGGGATTTTCCCAGCCAGGTACTTTTTGGTTTGGATCACGGAGCATAGCAAATAATTTATTTGCGATTCGTTGTTGTAATAAATTATAGGCTCGTAGATGATCTTTGTATGATGGATCATTTAATTCTTTTTCATATTGTTCTTCAGCATTGATATGGCGGGGATAAACACGGAAAAGTGTGACGAATCCATTATTATCAGGGTTTACACATACCAGATTATTATCCTTATGAATAAGTTCTCTGAAAAAGATACCTACTTCAATAATGCGACCAAGCATCACTTGATATCCCTCATAACCGAAAAGTCGGAGGGTTGCCCATCCAGCCATTGAATATGCACCAGTTCTTGAGGTCTCAAAAGTAAATTTAAATGGGTTATATGGTGTTCTATCTTGCAAGTATCCTGGTAATGGTCGACTCAATAGCTCTTCGAATTTTTCATAATCTTTTGTGATGAAAAAGCTACAATTATATGGTGCCCATCCAGTTTTATGAAAATCAATTCCAATTCCATCAGCATACTTTAATGGTTTCATTTGTTCAAAATTATATTCTAATATTTTCAAGGCTTTTTTTGAAAATTGTAAATGATTTTTTCTAAAATCATACGTTCTAAACGCTAGCCATGACCATCCGATTACTGCATCTGCATATAGAAATGGTTTAGGATAACCTTTTGCATTTTCATATGAATCTATTAACTCTCTTACTTGTTCAATGGGATCAATTGCGAATGCATCAGTTGTTCCCATAGTACAAACAATCATGATTATAGGTTTCCCTTCTTTTTTACATATGTCCATTTCTTTTTTTAATGCAGCAACATCCATTCTATTATGCTCATCAACTGGTATCTCTCTTACATTATTCATACCAAGTCCTGACCAATCTGAACAATTCTGTTTGATATAATGACCTGATCTGGAGACAAGGATTTGTCCATCTTCTCTTATGCCTTCAAATCGAGATTTTTTACCTAGAACAGAAGTTAACGCAAGTTTCAGCCCATAAAAATAACACCCTGTTCCACCAAATGTATAGATTCCTCCTGATTTTTGAGGATCCCATCCAATCAGTTGAGATAACATTGCACCAGATTCAATCTCTGTTTTTGCAATGTTCCATGAGTATTCTCCTTCAAGGATATTCGGACTAAATACTTGTGATAAAGTTGAACCGATAATAGAAGCAGTATTTGATGGGGGAACAACATTACACATGGTTTGAGGATGATTCCAATTCGGCATACCATTGAAAAAACCCACAAGACTAGTGATAACTTCTGGAAGAGGTGTCATTTTTTCTTTCAAAGATACCTTTTTGCAATCTGAATAATCTGGTAAATCTGGAGCACCTAAATATCCTTGCCATGCTTTTTGTTCTTGATACATACGAGGATGTTTCATTTGATCCAGTTGACTTACTGCGCTTAAAAATGTATGTTCAAAAACTTGATCATCACCTTCCTCCTTCCATGGTGAAGGAAATGCAGCTTGAATTGTTTTGATATGCTGCCTCCATTTTGCATCAATTCTATTTGAAGGACTATTCTCATCATGTTGGTCAGATTTATTATTTTTTGTTTTCATTTCAAACCCCCATTGTCAATTTTTTTTATTTTATCTTTTTAAATGCATCTAAACATTTCTGGTTGTAAGTAATAATGAACTGGTTCATTTCTAATAGTATCAAGACCATTAATTAGTGATTGACAGATTTGTTCAATACTTGCATCATAACCACTATTAGTGATTAATGAAAAAGCCAATTTATGTGTTAAGGAGAGATGTTTAAAATAATCAAAAACATGTTTGATCCAAATGAATCCTTCCTCTTTTGGTATATTAATTAATGCAAATACAACATGGTCATCATCAATTTTGAATAGTTTGACTGATTTTTTATTAATTTTAATATCCTTTTTCAATAGGTCATGTACCTCATTTATATGCATAAGAACGAGTACTCCTAAATTGTTAAAGTTGATTTTTTGTAAATATTGCTTCAGATCTTTTAGTTTGTTTTTCGTCTCTTTTTTATTTTCCTTAGGGGTATCAAGCCATAAAGCATATCTGTATTCTTCTGCTAGTTTTGGTGGATATATTCCCTTTGAAAGATTTTGTTCAACCCTTTTAACAATGGTTAAAAAAATATCCTTAAGTCCACCATGAAATTTGCTTTCATCGTTTTCAATAATTTCAATTGCTTGCTGAAGACTCAATCCTTTCCCTTCAGGCCTTGAACGAATAATTGCATTAAAGGTATCTGCAAGTGCAATTATTTGACTTTCTGGTAAAAACCCATCATGAGAAAAAAGATCAAAAGGATAGCATACACAGCTAGTTTCAACTTTGGCATATTCATCTAATCCTTCGACATCAACAGGGATATAATATCGAGCATGATGCATTGATGCCATATTTGCAATATTGCCAAGTGTTTTACTTTTTGCAAGAATATTATATGTGCAATAGGAATGCATTTTTCTAATAAGCATCTCTTCGCTATTCAAGGAACTTTTTCTTAATATGCTGCTAGGAATGAATACCTTCCCCATATCATGAAGAAGTGCTGCTAATCGTAATGATTCGATCTTATCAACAGTCAATTTAAATCCAATACTTTCCACACGCTCACGCAATGATTTATCTCTTGATAATTCATCTATAAACATATCAATCATTGTTCTAACATTTAATGAATGAGTTGCTTGATACTCATCTTTTGCATCAATACTGGAGATAAGTAAACGACTCATTTCTTCTGCTTTATCATAGGAAATTTTTTCCATAAAAAGAATTAAACCTAGCATTTGGGCAATTGGGATGAACTTTTCCTCAATTTTTTGACCGAGGATTTTGTCAGAGGTAGTTTCATTTACAGAACTAAGTGTAAAAATGCCTACAACCTCCTTTCCGAATGTAATAGGAATAAGAAGAAAGCTTCCAATGCCCTGATCTATAGTTGTATTTGCCCGTTTTTTTAAAGCTTCCGCTTCTTCTAAAAGCCCTGCTTTTTTCAATTCATTACTTGCTTCTGTAAATTTCGCATTAATTTGTTTTTTTGAATATAAATGTAAGAAAGGTTGTCCATCTTTTTTATATAATTCACATGCTTTTCCTGCAATTGTTGTATCATAAGACATTGCTCCAAATAATTGAGCATATTGATCTAAAATTCTGCCTCTATAAAACATATCAAATGTAGATCCTCTGAGAATACCTAATCCAAGGGTATGAATTGGTTGACCACTTTTATATAAGAATTGGTAAATCTTGTCGAGTACTGATTCGATAAATCTTTGCTCGGTTTGTTGATCAATTTGTTTTGATTCTAATTCTTTATGGATATCTCTAAGCAATTCCTCAATCATAGTAAACTCCTAATTTGATTAACTTTGTTACATTATTGAATATAAAAAACAATTTTCCATTCTCATTTGTTCCCCTTATAATTACCTCGCCCAATTATGGAAATTAGTTTTTTAATTTATGCTGATTCTATCTAGTAAATTTTCATATCTGAAAGGCTACGTTCTCTTATATACTTTATTCAAAATTAATTTAAAATTTTATCATATAACGAAAGAAAATGGTTAATTTTTATTAAATAAATAAAAACGAACAAAAATAGAATTTTTATGAATATAATCGAATTCTAATCCTAAAAAAATATTTATAGGGAACTTCAATACTAAAAGGGAGGCGTATTGGAAGAAAAGGGTATTGAAAGAAATAATAATAGTTCATTATTTGTAAAAGGAAATAATAAATTTATTATTATATTCACTATATCAGTTATTGTTATTGGATCGATTGGTGCTATTTTTTGGTATTATACTAATGTAGAAAATGTTGAAAAGGCTCAACTTGTTGTTGAAATGGGAATTGTTCAAATAAGACATGCGGGGGAGAGTTGGCAAACTGCAAAAAATGGAACTTTATTAATACAAACTGATTCAATTAGAACTCGTAATAATTCTGCTGCCTCTGTCATTTTATTTGAAAGTAGTATTATTCGCCTTGATAACAATACTGAGATTACATTAGAAGAAATTATAAATATAGCTAAGCAGACACAAATTAAAATTAAACAAGTATCTGGTAGAACATGGAATACATTATTGAAAATTAGTGGAATTGACTCATATGAAGTACAAACCCCAAATACAATTGCAAGTGTGAGGGGGACTTCATTTTTTGTGGAAGTACTTGAAAATGGATCAACTGCAGTAGGAGTTGTTCATGGTAATGTTACCATTACCAGGATTCTTAATAATGAATCTATTGATACTTATGAGTTGAAGGAGGATGAATTAATATATATTGATCCTTTAAGGATGCAGGAACCTTTAAACTCACAGCCATTGACTCTTGAGGATTGGATTGTTCAAAATATTTTAAAAGATGAAGAATTTATTAATGTTGTAAAAACTGATTTATGGGTTCGAATCGAACCGTATATAGATGAATTAAAAGAAAAATTTGGAATAACCGAAGAAGAATTAGAAGCATTATTAGAAGGGTATCTTAGAGGATATTATGATTTACCATCAGAAACACCTGACTGGGTACGGGATATCATAAAGATTAATTAATATTGGTGAAACGATAATGTTATCCTTTTTTAAAATCCTAAAAAATAAAAAAAATACCACTATTTTTGTTTCTTTCATTGTTCCAATTTTCGTTACCATTCTTTTAATTACTGGATTTCTTCATACTTGGGAATATAAAATCTCTGATGCATTTTATAATTCCGGAAATGTATCTGAAGAGATTGTAATTATTGCTATTGATGATGAGAGTCTTCAAGAATTAGGAAGGTGGCCTTGGCCGAGATCGTATTTTGCATCTGTTTTAAATAAATTAAATAACAGTAACGTAATTGGTTTCGATGTTTCTTTTTTTGAACCTGCTGAAAACGATGAAGAATTTGCATCGGTAATTAGTAACCATAATGTTGTTTTGGCTATGGAATATACGAACTTTTCTTTTATCGACGATAAGTTATATGGTAAAGATTTTCTCAAACCTTCAGATACATTAGGACTTGCAGGAGTGGATTATTCAATTGGTTATGTTAACTTATATACAGATTCAGATGGGGTCACAAGAACATTTTCTCCAGCTATAAAAGGTGAAAAACAGTATTATCATTTCTCAATGATGATTGTAAAAAAGATAACAGGTATTTTACCACCAGTTGAACAATCAAAAATGTTAATTCATTATTTTTCAGAACCTGGTGGATATAAAACAATATCCTTTTCGGATGTATACAATGGGAACATCAATAATTCATTATTTCGAAATAAAATTATTTTAATTGGTGCAACAGCACCCGATCTTCACGATGATGCTATTGTACCGATATCCAATCAGGTTATGTCTGGTGTTGAAATCAATGCAAATCTGGTTCAATCGCTTCTTTTTAGAGACTATATTTATTATCAAGATTTCTTTTCAACAGTTTTACTTATTTTTCTTTTTGCCTTTTTGGTAAGCCTTTTTTTATATAGATTTAAGATTCATATTGCAACAACTCTCACAGCTTTTACAGGGTTCATTTTTATTGTATTTTCAATACAATTATTTGACATGGGAATAATAATGAATATCATTTTCCCCTTATTTTCAATGATTGCTGTATACGTAGTTTTACTGATATATTATTATATAACTGAGGAAAAAAGTAGAAAATGGATTACCCAAGTATTTGCTAAATATGTATCACCTATGGTAATAGAAAATCTGATTAGAAATCCAGATCTGATTAACCTTGGTGGTGAAAAAAGAAATATTACTATTTTCTTTTCTGACATTCGTGGTTTTACAGCTATTTCAGAAAAGCTAAAACCTGAAGAATTGGTCCATTTATTAAATGAATATTTAACTGCAATGACTTCTATTATCATTAAAGATGAGGGGCTTGTAGATAAATATATGGGAGATGCTATCATGGCTTTTTGGGGGGCACCAATGAAGCAAGTTGATCATGCTATCAAAGCTTGTGAGAGCAGTCTTGAAATGCTTGGTAAATTGAAAGAGCTTCAAAAACAATGGAAACAAAGAAAGATTCCTTCTTTTAACATTGGAATGGGGTTGAACTCTGGGGAAGCAATTGTTGGAAATATGGGTTCTGAGAAAAGGTTTGATTATACTGCAATGGGGGATAATGTTAATCTTGCATCTCGGTTGGAAGGATTAAATAAAATATATGAAACTAACATTATCATTAGTGATCAAACCTATCAATTGGTTAAGGATATTTTTTATTGTCGGAAACTTGATGCCGTAAAAGTAAAAGGAAAAAAAACTGCCCTTTATATTTATGAATTGATTGGGAAAAAGAATGAGGTAAATAAAGAAATAATTGATTTCATTTTACAATATGAACAAGCATTAGATCTTTATTTTAAACAGCAATTTAAAGAAGCAATTGAGGGATTTCAGAAAGCACAAAAAATTAAAAAAGACCTTAGCTCAGAATTAATGATTTCCCGGTGTACGGCATTTATAGATAATCCACCAGATAAAGATTGGAATGGCATTTGGGAAATGAAAATGAAATAATCATTTTCATCTTCTTTTTTTATAGTAAAAGACGAGAATTATGGAAAAGATTGCCATTAATGAAATAATATCAAAACCGGGTGTTTCAAGGTAAATATTATAATATTTGTTATAAAGATAAAGATAATAGATTGATAAACCAGAATCAAGACTATATGCATAATCCCATTTATTGTCATTATCGATATCAATTAAATAAGTAGAATTATCTAGTTTTGTGATGGTTTTTATTCCAGTGTTTGAATTATCATATAAATTATAAATTTCATCACTGTTTTCGTCAATTAAATAACCTTTAACTTCTTCTTCATCAATAGGAAGAACATCAATATAAATGGTTTTTTCTATTGGTTCTGATTGTGTTTCATTATCTGTTGCATAAGCTATGATTGTATATTCGCCATAATTCTTCCACTGATGAGATTGATTAATAGATACTCCGCTTAGATGAAAACTGGTTTCTTGATTGGTTTCATCTCCCCAGTTGATAACATATTGAATCCTATCATTATCTGGGTCAGTGGATTTTGTTTCAAATGAATAAGAAATATTTTGATGGCCCATAGTTATACCATCAAATGATGGTTTTGACGGTGGTAAATTTTGTTGAACGATGGCAATTTGGATTTTATCTTTATTGGTCGAACCGAAATCATCTCTTACTTGTAATGATACTTGATAATTACCTTCTTCATGATAACTATGTTTTATTTGAGAGCCATAACCAAAGGTTCCATCATCGAAATCCCATGAGTAATTAACAATCACACCGTCAGAATCGAAGCTTTTTGTTGCATCGAATCGCAATTCTTCATCAACCGCTCCGATTAGTTGGCTATTGGAAGCATCTGCAACCGGTGGATTATTGACTATTGGTCTATGAGTTGAAGGAGAACTTGGTTTATTAAGACTGGTAAAAGTCCATATCACTGAGGTATTTAACAATAATGAATCATTTACAATAACATACCATTCGTAAAATGTATCATACGTCAAATTCGACCAAATAACACTTGATTCATTTCCACTTAAAACATTTGTATTATATCCAA
Source organism: uncultured Thermoplasmatales archaeon (assembly GCA_964636235.1). Lineage (GTDB taxonomy): Archaea > Thermoplasmatota > E2 > DHVEG-1 > DHVEG-1 > EX4572-165. The sequence continues at coordinate 1,953 of CAZWQV010000005.1, read as the reverse complement.
TAAGTTCATCATTAAACGCGTTATAAAAATAGACATCAATGGTGTCATTGTTAGGATCAAAAACACGAACGGTTAATTTTGGATTTAATTCAACATCAACCTGGCCATGTAATGGAAAAATTAATTTATCCACATATGGGGCATGATTTTCAATGATATTGACGTTAACATTATAGGTATTTTCTTGTGGAAGTATACTTGGGATGGCGATTGAGATACTTATAAAAAAAATTGTCATAAATAGTAGATATTTTTTGTATGAAATTATTTTGGTCTTATGGCTCTTATTTTTCATTGAGAAAGATACTCCAATTATGTATCATTTTTTCTATGAAGGGATATTATTAATTCTTATTCTTTAATCTTCTTATGAACATGATATAAATAGTAAAAATAATTATTAATATTATTGGGATGAATATTAAATAGTTATTACTAGCTAAAATACTATTATTTCCACTTATTTTATTTGTTTTGTTCTCATTTTTGTTATTTGTATTAACTAAGGTACCAATTGAACTGACTTTAATCACCATTGATGTTGTTACATGAGCTCCAGAGCCATTTATTGATGAATCTTGTTGAGAAGATTTTACAATAATTGAATCTGAATTTATTCCTTCACTTACTTGGATTAAAGGGTATACAAATGTTTCTTCAAATGGTTCCAATATTGTTGAATTATGTTCAAAAATAACAGTATTATTCGTAACTTCAAAATAAACGATAACTGATTGATTTTCATCATTTTTTAAAAAAATTGATTTATTAATAAAAACAGATTCATTTGTCGTAACATTTGCAGAAGCATGTATTTTCAATGGTGTCAGCCAAACCGTAGCATGACAGATTGTTGAAGTAAATAATATTGCTGAATTTATTAGAATAAAGATAATAATGAATGATTTAATTTTTTTATTCATCTGATTGGAATCCTCATAGTTATAAAAAATATAAGATTTTTAGGTATTAATGAATTATCATTTATACCTAAATTTTTTTCGATGTCTATGGTTCAGGATCTATTTGAATGTCAATATTTCCACTATAATCTCCTGCAGAAATAGAACTTGGGATTGATAAATAAAAGTTTAAGTTTTGACCCGTATTTGCAATTATCTTGGCTATATTTATTGCGGTATACACATCAGAAAGACTTTGATAACTGCCTTCGTTTAACGTGCAGTTCATGAATGCAATTGGTATAATTGGCCCGGGATCAGATGTAAGATTATCGCCCCGAATTAATAAGTCATAACCAATATCTACATCTTGTTCAAGACATGTAGCTTCAAAATTTAATAAATATGGATTATCATCAGCAATTTGTAATTCTGTTCCTTTTGTTAATCCAGTCCAGTTTACTTGATCAGGAATAAAAGAAACAGCTGTTAATGGATTGATATATAATGGATAATAAATTGTTGGATCATTATTTGATGCAGGAGTATCATCAACATTATCATAACAGGTTATATTGACTCTTCCTATATCTTGCATACCTGAATTATAAAGATATATGTTTCCTCTAAATAATGCGGTGTCATCATCTACCATATCAACATAATTTAAAGGTGTGCTATGGTAATTTGTTATGTCTCTAATTATCCCTTCTACTGAATGGGATGGAGCTCCTGGAACTTGAGAAAAAAATCCATCTGGATCAGTTATATATGCGTTTATTTCTAAATATTCGCTTTCATACATGTATGAATCAGATCTAACTCCTGTTCCAGTACTAGAATTCCAATATTGGCCTTCTGCTTCATCAAAAATTACCACATAACATTCCAAAACTTCAATATAAGGAGCATTGCCTATAACTGATGCATTTGTCGTATGTGATGATTCTTGTCCAATTGCAAAATTTTCCATATTTGAAAATGAAATTGCAATTAATAAAATTATTAATATACCAAACATTTTTTTTCATTGTCTTATCCTCCACTCTAT
>CAZWQV010000004.1:0-67303 GCA_964636235.1 uncultured Thermoplasmatales archaeon | reverse complement strand
GATTGAGAGGATTTTGCATTTGGAGTCATTTCCATTAAGATCGCGGTTTTTGGACCATTCATTATTATATTTTTAAATACATTATTCCACATTTCATTTATTCCATCAAGTTTCATATGAATGCCGGTATATTGGTATGATTTTTCACAGTTGATAATGATATTTTCAATATTATTGAAATCAATTGCATCATTTCCGCCATCCATCCCATTATTATCCATCAAAAAAACTGGACGGTCATAAAAACTTGGCAACAGAATGACTGCATTTTTAACATTGGAAAATAATGTATTTTGAGCATAAGAAATAACGGGAACATTAGCTTCAACTTCAATTGTATTACCTAAAAAATTTATCGATACATATGATCGAGGATGAATTGTTGATACAAGATGAATATTTCCCGTAACCCATACTGTTCCACTATTTGATTTCAAGTTATCAATAGCTATTTGAACCGTATTGCTGGTTAGATCACTTGAAAAAAAGCCTTCTGAATTATATATTCCTTTTGTTTTATTATGTATATATTCTCTTACTGAATTTACTTCTACGTCATCTGCTTTTATTAAAGGTTGTAACAATACTCCATTCAATAGGATACATACCAGTAGAATTAGGATAATATACTTTATTTTCAATTCCTCCAACTCACCCAGACAAATAGGAATTCTGCTCTTCTATGAATTGTGATACAAATTTTATTATATAATTGTTTTGATGATAATATTTTAAGAATAATTTTATCTACTTTTATCAAATAAATTTCTCATATATAAATAAAAAGAATGGCCATTATTATTCTGATCAGATTGAATTAATTCAGGATGTTTTTTATACCATAGATGAATTTTCTTTTTCTGTTCCGCATTAAGATTTTTATGGTTCTTATTGATATGATCAATAATTCCAGTTTTTTTCTCCGAGCAAATTGGACAGATATATTCCTTTTTTTTCATGCGAAATAAAGGAAGGATGGAATCATATGTTAATGCAAACCACAACAAAAATGGTATGATTAACCTAGTGATTGATGAAAAATTAATGATAAAACCTGCGATCATATTTCCTTCATAATAATATGGAAAATGAGCAATGAGATTTAGTAAATGAAAAACAAAAATGATTGGAATGCCAATCATTAAGGATCTTTGTTGTTTAAACCAAGTTATTGGTGATGCAAGTACTAATGCAATAAAAGGAATAATATTAAAATTAGTTAGCTCCGCGTGGGTTAGATTAATCTCAGAACCCAAATAGGAAAAAATGATATTTTCATTTATTACAATTGAAACATTATAGCCCATAAGTGATAAAATAAATTGTGAGATGTAGGATAATAATATAAGATAATATCTTCCAACTACTATCCAAACAAGAAAAAGAAAAAAAGAAAGGATAAGAAATTTTCCAATAAAATAAATTTTATCTTTCATTTCTTTACCACCAACTCAATCCATAGGAACCATCCTAAAATAATAAAAATAAGGAATGTTGCTTGCCAAAGATAAGAATGAACATATTCAAATATATCAATATAGTATTTTCCAACAAGAATCAAAATAAGAAGACGAAAAAGATTGAGGAGGAAAATAAATGGAATGATAAGAAGTATTCCAACTACTTTTTTTTTAATATCTGCAGGATAAGATAGAATACAAGCAATGGTTACAAAGAGTGCGAAAATTCCTGTGCATTCAGGGATTATCTCAAGATTCATTGACCCTATATTTATCAAAGATCCATTGATAGTAACTGACATACCAAAGAGATTTGCAAGGGTTCCTGCAAGCCATGCAGTACCAATTAATAATCCTTCAAAATAACCAATTGTTACATAAAAAACAGCAAAAAAAAGTATAGTAATAATACAAAATTTTAGGAGGAAATGAACCGCTTCTTTATTAGTTTCTATCATATTTCTTATTGTTTTAATGTTTTTTGAAATAAAATTATCATTTTTTTTATTCAGCATTTTTTATCCATCTTTTTGAAAAGTAACTTTTCTATTTTTGAGTTCTTTAGATTAAATTCAAGATAACTAAATAAAAAATAATATAAATATATTTTGTATAATTTAATATTTTTATTATATTAATTAACCCTTATTTTTTAATCATTTTTTTTATCATAAAAAAATAACAAAGACTAGCAATCAACCCACATAGTATCACCCATTTGAATTCTATTGCTGATGTCTCTTTTTGTTCAAATTGAATATTGAGATAAACTATTCCATTTGAGGCAATACCATATTTCCATGAGTCATCATTTTCATAATCAATTATGTATGTTCCATTATTTTTTTCCTTTACATCATAATGAATTTTTGTTTCGTTATCATAAAAGATTAACGATCTGGGTTCCGATGTTAGTTTTAGAATATATCCCTTTATCTCAGCATCTATTTTACATACAATTTCTCCAGCAATTAATTTATATTCAACTGATTCTGATAAAGACTTGAATTCATCTGAAACGTGTGCTTTAATGATATATTCTCCACTTTTTTGCCAGCTATGATTAAGAGGAAATGTAATATTATTCAAAATACATGTAGAATCTCGTGTTCCATCGCCCCAATCAACAGTAAGATTGAGAAAATCATCATCAACATCTATTGCATGAAAGAAAAAAGGATAAGATACATTTATTTCTAGACAAGTTTCACCTTGAATGATTAATTGAGAGGGGGGTAAGTTTTGTTGATGTACCATTATATATGTTGTATTTGTATCCATTGCTCCATCATCGTCAATTACTGTTAAAATGACCATATATCTTCCATCTTTCATGAAGGTATGGTTACAGATTTTTCCTTCTTCATTATGTGAATCACCGAAATCCCAATAATAACTGACAATTGTTCCATCGGGATCATAACTTTCTGAGGCATTAAAAAGAATTGTTTCATTGATTGATACGTGCAACGGTTCCATCGAACAGATGCATTTGGGAGGAGTATTAATATTATACTCTGGTAGATTTGAACTATCAGATCCAGATTTTTTTGAATTTGATGGTTTTTGAATAACGATAGCTCTTACTATCCAATCAGATTGATTTGAGGTATCTTTTATGGTTAAGTTAACATAGTAAGTCCCTGCCGTTGTGAATTCATGATGAATTTTTTTACCCTGCTGATCCACAATATGATCATCATTTAAATCCCAGTAATATTGAATATCATTTCCATCATCATATGACATTGATGCATTAAAGCTAACTCTCTCCCCTTCAATTGGATTCGATGGTGTAAATGTGAAATCGGCTGTCGGAGATTTATCAGTGTAATTTACTGTTTGTATTTGAAAATGATTTTCTTTTTCTAATACTGAAAAATATAGTATATGACCTTTTGATGTTGATTGAATAATAGTGGTTTGATTATTATGAATTATTTTATAGAAGCAATATGGTTTAAATCCTGAATAATTGAAAATAACATGTCGTCCTGCAGGAGTTGAATACCATTCCATTAATAATTCATCATCTTTAGTTATCTGTGTATTCTCATTAAGATAAGTTATAGTAATATTCAATGGTTCAAATGCATCAATTTTACAAACAGTAGAATTTAAAATCAAGACATCTGATGTATGCTCAAAAGGATAAAATGGTAACGTTTTATTAAACACATATTGTACATTGCCACAAACATATGATTCATTGGGTATAATAAGGGTGATTGATTTAATAAAAAGATCTCTATATTGAGATAAAGCATTATATGTCTGATTATAACAATATGATTGTATTATATGCTGAACATTTGTATATGATTCATTGATAGGGATTAAGTTAACAATGGCCTCATATGATTCTATCATTTCACTTTCTAATTTATCAGTTGTATTATGAATATAGTGCGTTCTTGATCGATTATAGTAACCCGGGATATTCTCTGCATATGATTGAGCTACATTAGTAAATTGTTGTATACCAATTTCAGTTCTGAATACTAAAGGAATATCATCTTGATCTTTTAAATATGATGCACTAATAGGAACAAAAAGACCTATATGTGGATTATAACCTGAAGTAAAAAAAACAAGATTTGTTGAGTCATTATATTTGTCATCACCTGAAACTGCAAGCATACATGATGTGGAACTAGTCGGGCATATTGAGCCGGTTTGGCCAATGATATAGTAACCTGAATATATACCTGATGCTGGTTCTTGTAACCAAGGATACTGGTTATTACTTGCATTGATATCTTTTGCTAAAATGAGGGCAATATCTTTTATCGAAAATGCATATGGTATGGTTGATTCTATGCCAATCCCATGATAATATATCTGATCCGCTAGATACTGAGTTCTCCTCATTTGAGCATTAAATTGTTGCTCACAATACAATCGATTTCCAAGAGCCATATATGTATTATTTATCCAAGAAATATTCCCATGATACTCTTTATCCATTGCAACAATAGCCCCCACCCCTTTTTCTTTACTTACAATTGCCCATTGGCAAGGATAAGAGGCATGATGAACAAGCCATGTTGCAGCAGTTTTAACTGTATCAAAATTTCCTAATATGTACCACATATCATAATCTTCATTTTCGCTAATATGATCTGAAATATAGTTCCAATTCCCATCGGAGATAAGTTCGGATTGATCAAAATTTCCTATAGAAAGACCTTTTTCATTTATGCCCATGCGACAATATGGTCTTCCAACCTCTTTGCTATATGTTCCAAAAGCAATAAATGAGTAATTAGTTCCCTGATAATAAAAAGGTTTCATGGTTCCTGGTTTATCACTATGTCTATTCTTTAATAGCATACTTCTATTATTTATACAGACTGAACCTGTTGCAATAAAACCACCACATTCATCAGGATTTAAAGACTCATTAGGTTTTAGCGGAATATTACAATTCATTTGAAAATATTGTATAAAAAGAAGAAAAATTATTATCATTACAATTAATAATATAATCCATTGTTTCTTCATATGAATTCAATTACCTCCCAACAATTGATTACTAATATTCCTCAGCATAGGATCAATTATATTAGGCTTTGTGGCAATATTTGAATAAAATATTTTTATATAGATTTTACGAAATTTAAAAAAGAAAATTTTATGATTATTTGATTAGAATATTTCTTTTTTTATATAAGAAAGCTATAATGATTATTATTATGATCGCAGCCAGAATGAGGATAATATAGGTGTAATTGAATTTTTGTTGTTCTATTTGATATGGTAATAATCCTATATCTGCTCTATACTGATAATTCCATTCTCCATCATTGTTACTATCGATTAAATACCATCCGTCAGAATTCTTTTCAACATCTGTATCCATGCCAGTTCCATTATTATGAAATGAGTCAAAGAGCCCATCTTTTCCAAAATCAATTAAATATCCCTCTATGTCATCATCAATGAATATTACAGTTACATTCACAAAAACAAATTGTTGAGTTGTATCAGAAGGACTACCTAAATCATCTTCTGCAAATACCTTTACTAAATATAAATTAGATGAAGACCAGGAATGATAAACAGTAACAGGGGTGTTATTTTCATAAAAATCTGTAGTAGTAGTATTTGTTCCATCACCCCAATCAATAATATATCGAATCGTATCGTTATCTTCATCAATTGCTACTACCGTGAAGGGCGTAATCGTATCAATTTCTATATCTCTTTGCCCGGTAAGAGTGGGACTTCTTGGAGGTTGATTTGCACTTAGAATTTCAACTGAAGTAGAATACCCATTTGTTGCACCATCATTATCCTCAACTGTTAATAAAACTGAGTAAATACCTTCATCATTGAAAACTTGGGAATACGTCCTACCTGTCCCTGTTTGACCATCACCAAATTGCCAATAGTAGGCTCTAATCCATCCATCAACATCATAACTTAATGAACCATCAAAGAGAATTGATTCCCCAACAAAACCTTGATAAGGTTCTCCAGCAGTGGCATCCGCCGTTGGTGGATGGTTGCCATAGACCACACCACCTTCATCATCATCTTCAGATGGCTCATCCTCGTTTTGATCAGGAACATTTGTTTCAAAAAAAGTTCTTTGAGGATTTATTATATTATCCCCACTTTTAACAAGAATAGCAATAATGTCACCATCAGATGGGCAATAACCAGATCCATTAATATTAATATCCTGCAAATAACCATTTATGATTGGATCAGAATACGAAATGTTATCTGTCAAATTCCAAATTAATTGTTGAATTATTATTGGATCATTATCAAAATAGTCCTTATGATTAATTATGTAATTGATTTTATCCCATGATACATATTCAAAAGATGAAAAAGACGAAGTTAAATCATAACTAGAACAAACCCATACCCCATGGGATACGCCCCTGCTGATTTTCGTAGTTCTTTGGGCACACCAACCAAGATAAGACCCATTTGTAATATCATTTTCAGAATGAAACCCAGTAAGATTCATTTGAAAATAACTACTAATTCCATTGTTAACGATTAACGTAACTGGATTATTTGGTAAATTAATGGTAATTGAACATTCTGTTTCAGCAGAAACTAAATTAATAAATGATACGCTACTCAATACTAATAGCATTATACTCGAGAACACGAGTAAATTAGGCAATTTCATCTCTCTTCACCACTATTTTCTATATCCCAGCATATTAGCAAGCGGCTCTTAATAAATATTTCTAAATTGAATTCTTTTTAAAATATATTTATTATTAAATTATTAACATTTGGAATAAATAATTTGTATAAATAATTTTTTTATGATTTGTTTCGAATTTTTTTAATGAAAATGCTTATAACAATAAAACAAAGAAGCAAAAATATAAGATTCAAACCAGGTATTCTTTCATAAATATTCTTATATTGTGCATTTTTCTCTAAAGGAATCTCAACTTTATCATTTGTCTCCATTGTGTATGATTGACCAGCAGATAAATGAATAGTGTAATCGTCATAAAACGATGCAACTTCCTTTTGCCCCCTATACAATGTCCAATTATAATAATACCCATCATAAGGTTGTGAAAATAAAATATCATGATCAAAAGAACATGAAGATAAATTTATAATAAATTTGTCAGGAGATTGCCGTTCTATTTTAAATGCCTCTCTATCAGCAATATAATAAATTGCTTCGGTATGATTAATGTTAGTTAATTCGTGGTTTTGATAAATCCAATCGATCCATTCAATCCAAAGGCTATAGTATGGAGTTGTTTCAGACTTATTTAATGAAGATGGATGTCCACGGATAAATATTATCTCCTTATTCTCAGTTTGATTAATGAATAAATTTTGCGCATCTTCCAGCGATTCACATGGATTGCCCCAAGGCAGTCCAAATAAAGGATCAAACATTGCTATATATGGTTCTTTACCTATGTATGATATTGCAGGGGTATCTCTTGTTGGAGGAGAAAAAAGTTCCTCTTGATCCCAGCGGAAATTTTCACCATAAACCGGCCAATATATTTCACTAAATTTTTTTAACGCAAGGGTAATATTATAATTTCCACTTGTGCTATCACCAAGGAAAAACGTTGGTTGTATATGAAAATTATTTTCCCAGTTCCAAAGTGTATGGTTTATAATTTCATATGCCTCTTCCAAAGAAGCATTGTTTAATAGTTCAGATCTTGCATCCCATCCATGACATGCAGGATATACATGTTCCTGTGAAAAAAATGTTAAGCTTCTATTTATTTCCTGTGGTTCCCATCCTAAGTCATCAATAACGGAATAGTTTTTAATATCCTTTGCTTCATTAACATGAAATAAAATTGTCATTATATTCACATGCCCGCCATAGGATATAATTCTTTTAGTGAGATTAGAAAAACCTCTATGGGGTGGAAAATCATAACATATATAATAATCATCAAATGTCCATAAAATTTTTTGTTTGTTGAAATATTTTCTTATCGGACTATCCAAACTATCAGGTTCAATCTGAGTAGATCCAAGAACAAATGAACTATTTATAATAATATATAAGAGACAAAAACTAACCATAAAGTAGTAAAATTTATTCCTCATAATCCTAATTAAAAAGTATGCTAAAATAATTTATAAAAATTACGATGGATAATAATTTTTTAATTAAATTATAAAAATTAATAGAATAAAATCATTATTAGTATATATTTGAATTTAAATTTAAAAGAAAATAATTAAAACAAGTGGAAAAATAGAAATGTTTCCATATCCGGTTAGATATCAATAAAAAAGCATTTGAATAACCACAAGATAACGGTTCTCATCCATTCCATTCTCTGGGCTAACAAATAATAGAATAAAACTATTCAAATAAAAAACGTAGGGAAATATGAAACAAAAAAACGAAACGATTCCATCTTCAAAAAATAATAACTCTTCTCATTCTGAAATTGGTACCTTTATCAAGGATATTGGTTTTGTTGGTATCGCTGAAATTTTAGTTGCCCTTGGTGGCATCATTCTTATTCCACTCATCACAAAAACACTTGGTGCCTATGGTTATGGATTGTGGCAACAGGCTATGGTAACTATTGGTATTTTAAGTCCTATTGCATCCTTTGGATTAAACAATGCTCTTGTTCGTTTTCTGCCAGCAAAAAAGAAAATACGTGAAAAACAGCAACTTTTTTTATCTATTTTAGTTTTTAAATTTATTGTTTCAATTATTATCTTATTATTGTTTATAATTTTTTCTGATACAATTGCATATTATTTTTTCGATAATAAGACAAATATTGTGTTTATAACCGGATTTATCTTTCTCATTGGTGGAACAAATATTCTTTGCCAATTTTATTTTCGTTCATTACGGAAAATTAAATTATATTCCTTCTTTAGAATTATTGATAACTATGCAAAAATCGCCCTTGCATTTTATATGATCTATTTAGGTAACGGCATCTTTGGTGCACTTCAGGGTTATTTATTTGTAGAAATATGTTTTGTTTTTATTTATGTAGTAATTATTTTTTCAGAAATTGGGATTTCACTCCCCCGATTTCATGATTTAAAAACATATTTAAAATATGGTCTTCCACTGATTCCAACCGGAATTTCCCTATGGATAATCATGTTTAGTGATCGTTATGTAATAAGTTTTTATATGGAATTTTCAAATGTTGGTATTTATGCAGCTGCATATAATGTTGGTTTTCTTTTTTTTATGGTTGTTGAATTATTTGATTTTGTTTTAATGCCCACAATTGCAAAATTTTTTGATGAGGGAGATATTTCAAAAGTGAAAATGTACCTTCGTTTTATTCTTAAAATTTATTTATTATTAGCCCTGCCTGCAATTGTAGGTCTCTCTTTTTTATCAAAGCAAATATTATCTTTTTTTACAACTTCTAACATAGCAGAAAACGGCTGGTTTATCACACCCCTCATTGCAATAAGTTCACTTTTCTCAGGTCTCTTCGTAATCTATGATAAGACCTTGCGCATGAGTAAAAAAACATCAAAAATTGGTATTATTGTTACAATTACTGCTCTCTTAAATCTCATCTTAAATTTTGGTCTTATCCCCTATTATGGTATTTTAGGTGCTGCTGTTGCCACTCTACTATCCTATTGTTTTTCAGCTATAATTATCATAATCTTTTCTATGAAAGAGATGCGGTTTGGAATAAAACCAACAACATTATTCAAAACCCTATTTGCTTCAGCCATTGTTGGAATTATTTGTTATGTATGGCAACCAGCATCATTTTTTAGTCTTATAGCCTGTATTTTTTTAAGTATGATTGCATATTTCATTATTTTATATCTTATAAAAGGATTGAAAAAAGAAGAAATGAAATTTATGATTTCGCTACTTAAGCAAAGATAAAAAGAGAAATAAAAATTATTAGTCATGGTTTCTTCTATTTTTTATCCATTGTATTCTAAATTGCTTATTATGAAGTAATTTATAAAAAAATAGCTTTCTTTCAAGTCTCATACCTTGTTTTTTCAATTTTTCTCCGGATAAATACTCTGATTTCATTACAAGATTATGGCTGGTATAATTATCCCAATTATAATCTAAAATCAAATCATTCTTTGTTGCATAATCATAAAATTTCGTACCAGGATAGGGAGTAATAAAATTTACATTTACTTCTGTCGCATGTATTTTTTTCAATAGATTATAGGTTTGTTTTATAGTGTGTTTATTTTCACCAGGTAGACCAATAATAATATGAGCCATAGTGTTAATTCCAGCCTGGTCTAATAAATGAAATGTTTCTTTTAACAGATTAATATTTATCCCTGGTTTTCCTACTTTTTTGAGAATATCAGGACTTCCAGATTCTACACCTATATTCATTTGAAAGCAGCCCGCTTTTTTTAAGATATCAATAAGTTTTTTATCTAGCAATCCAATTCTTGTTTCAAAGAAAAATTTTATCTTAAGATTTTTTTCTTCTAATTTCTTACAAAAACTAATGACTCTATCCCGATCTTTGGTAAAAACAACATCTCGCAAACAATATCCAGAAATATGATATGTTTTTACTATATGTTGTATCTCATCAATGATCTTATCAATAGTCTTATAATGAATTTTTTTTCCATATGCAATCGGGTAGGCACAATAAGTACAGGAATAAGGGCATCCTACACCAGTAAGAATAGGAAGCCATGAAATAGTGTTTCCCTCCCGATCTGTTGCACTGAGAATGTACTTATTAAGTGGTAAATAATCATACGCTTGTATATTAATATAATCAAGATCATTTGAATCTGCAATCGCAGGGTTAATTTCAATACTATTTCTTTTCTTATATATGATCCCATCTGCATCAAATCCCTTTGAAAGAAATGCTTTAACAGAGTTATAAAATGGAAATCTTGCGTGTAAAAGAATATCAGCATCTGATTGTTCTAACATTTTTTGTGGATCAATATATACAAGACCTCCAAGGATAACAATAATTGTTTCTGGAAAGGATTGTTTTATCTTTTTTATCAATGCACAATCATTATGATAAGATGGAAGACAGATGAGGGTTATGATAGCATCTGGGTTCATTTTCTTGATTGCTTCATACGTTTGATTATTATCAAGGCCTTCAGCTTGAGCATCCATTACCCGAAACGATGCGCTATCATTGATTAATGCTGAAATTGTATAGAGCATCCAAATTGGTAGAAATCTTCGTACTTTTTGTTGTGTTTTTATCTCAGCTGTTCCAAAAGTACCGGCCCAACTCCTACTAATAACATTTGTTGGAGTATCCGGTAAATTAAGAACTAACCAATTTTTACTCTTAAAACCAGTACTAATATAATTTCCCCCCATTATTTAATAATTTTATGATGCTTTCATCAGAACTATAATATTTTTTCGCTATTACTTTTTCAATCGGAACCTGTAAATATTCAATTAATTGAGAAGGTTTATATTGTAATGATTTTATCAGATATGATAAATAATTGGTATAATCGCCAAATAATTGATGTTCTTGAGCTAATTCAAAAAATAGATTGGAATAATACTCACTTTTTAAATCGAAATCATGTGCATGTTTTCTATATAGTGCAATTCTTCCATCACAAATATCTTTCAATGAGGAAGAGAGACGAGGGATATTATGATTATATTCGATGTATAATGGATCTGGATGAAAACCAAAAGCATACTGTTTACCTATTCGATACCAAAGGTCTCGATCTTCATTATAAGATAAATCAGTATCAAATAATCCACACCTATCAAAACATTCTTTTTTAATAAGCGGTGTTATACCGATATTATTGAGATGACGAAGGCCAATCCATCTATTTTTTTGCTTTGTTATTGGTTCGTACAATATATTATTGTTATAAAAGGAACCAATCGGACAATAGACTAAACCTAGGTTAGTATTTTGTTGTAAAATGGTTAATTGTTTTTCAATTTTAGTAGGATGAAAAATATCATCATCATTAAGAATTGTAATATACTCAGAATGACTTTGTCTAATTCCTTTATTATATGTGTATGCTGAGCCTTTTCGACTGGAATTAATAATTATTGTTATCTTCTTTTCATATTCCTTGAGAAATGAGATAATATCATAATCTGAATGATCATCAACAACAATTATTTCATGTACTGGATAGCTCTGTTGTAAAATACTATTTAAAGCAGTCTTTAAAAATTGTTTTCTATTATAGGTCGCCAGTATTACGGTTACTTTTTCCACACCATTAACCATCCATGAATCATTAGTATTATACCAATCAATTTCATTCGTATTAATATCAAAGTTTAATTGATGATATTAGTAATCATTCCTTCTATTATCAATTTTTCTAAACATTTTAATATTTATTTAAATATTTTTTTAATTAGTTTATAAAAAACTAATAGATATGAGAATGATCAATAAGATTGATATCGCACTTGATAATTATATAATAAAATATAGTTTATTTTTGTAGTATACTTATAATTTCTTTTTTTGTTTTAATAATTGAATTGTATCATCTAATAGGATTTTCTCAGTATCATTCTTTTTTGTTGATATTAATGGTTCCAAGAAATGCGAACTTTCTTTAAATATTTGAGTTAATACCTTTCCATCAAAATCTGAAAGTAATGGAACATTATACATATGTAGTATTGTTGGTGCAATATCACAGATGTGAATATCATGCAAAGGTTCTTTTTGATAACCAATGTCTGGTCCACTGGCAATAAAAATCCCATGTAACCTATGATCTCCTCCTTGTGGTGGTGGCACTATCATATTGCCATGATTAAAACCAGGTTTATTTAAATAGGCCATGTCTTTCATAATGATAATTAAATCAGGAGCAATATCAAAGTATTTACCATTATACATTTCATGGTTTTGATAGATAGCACTGACAATGAGTTCTCCAGTCTCAGGATCTTTCATCTGCCATGCTTTTTCTTTTATCTCTGATATCAGCTGATCATATTCTTTTCCCCTTTCAATAATTCCTTCTTTTTCTCTTCCTTTAATATTAATAAAAATCTTTCCAGGATATCCTCCAGAATATGCTTTGGTATTGTTCCAATCTATCACTTGTGTCCAGGAGACAATCGTATTTGCTTTATTTTTCATTGATTGGGGAACAAATCGAATAAGACTATCTGGAAAATGTTCAACAATTGAATTAAGAAATTGAGTAATTGCCGCGTTTATTTTATGATGAGGTTGCTGTTGATTTTTTAATGTTAATAACCCTTGCATTCGCAGCCATTCATTTAAATAAACTACTTTTTCTAATGGACCAAACCCATGATCAGAAACAAAGAATATGTTAATGGGATCAGGGTTCTGATTTTGGATTATTCCAATCTGTTCATCAATGAGTTGATACATTTCCTCAATTTTTAATCCATATTTCTTTTTTTCAGGAGTATATAACGGATGGTTGGCATCTCTATAACCATAGAAAAAATGCTGGATTTGGTCAACTGCCATAAAATTTACCATAAAAAAATCATAGTTATCTTGTTTAAGAAGATAACAAGCAGTCTTTGCAATTTTTTCTGTCGTATCCTTTAATCGTTGTAGAAATTCTTCTTCCCTTCCAACAATTCTTTTTTCGATAATATCAAATTCATAGTCAAATTGATCCATCAGTATCTGTTTTAAACTCTCCGGATAAGTGAAAGAATGTTGCAGGCTGGGCGTACTAAATCCAGATATAAAGACTCCATTTATTTTTTCAGGCGGATACGTGGCAGGAACATTTTGTACTCCAAGCTTATACCCATAATCACTTAATAATGAAAAAAATGATCGTTCTTTTTTATCAGCAATAGATACTTTTGAGGGTTTATCATCCATATATGGAACGTCTTTTAAAAAATCAAAAACTCCATGTTTTGCAGGATTTTTTCCAGTTTTAAAAGAAGTCCATGCTGGAAACGTTATAGGAGGAAATACACTACGTAATTTTCCATGGACTCCATGATGAAAAGAAGTACTAATATTGGGTACGAGCCCCTTTTTTATCATGGGAAGAAGAATGTTGAATGTTGCACCATCAATACCAAAAATAATTGCCCTCATATCAAATACTCCCGTTTCCTTATAGTATTATATTACATATCACCATTTGTTTTAGGTATCCTTTAGTATCTTATCCAAGGATCAAGATAACTTACGATATATATATCTACCTGATTTAAATATATTCCATCTTATAAATGAGTAATTTTTTTCCCACAACATTATTGGATGGATGGAACCGCCAAACCCCTGTTTATATTTGAATATTGAATCAAGAAAATCTGCAGGTGTTTCACCGAGATCATAGAATTGAAATGATTTATCTTTTCCCCATTGGACAATAAAATCATGAAGCATAATCCATGGTTTTAAATGCAAATATTTACTAGGAATCGCTGAAAAAAATCCATGAATCACATTTTTTTCATTATCAAGAATACATAGAACAGATCCAATGGCAACATCATCGACAATTGCAGTAAATATTTTTACATTATCTTTCATTTCTTTTAACAGTGTTTCAAAGAAGATAAATGGATAAGAAGAGACATTATTTTTTTCTAATGAATCAGTATAATCCTTATAGAAATTGGAAATAAAATCTATACTATTTTTTTGCTCAATTACAGAATATAATGTTTTCTTTATTTTTTTAAACTCCTTTCTTTTATGATGATCCATATTGCTAAGAAGTTCATCATAAGAATTTTTTAGATTTATATAAAAACGAAGGCCATCAAGCGACATCTGATAACCAGATTTGAAAAGAAATTTACCATATTTTACATAATTCAAATTGTTTAAAATCATGGTGTGAAGTGCTATTTTACCTTTACATATTTTAGGGATTTGTTGGAACATTAAAGGTAGAATCGCATCCTCGCCTTTTCCAATAACTGGACCTCCAAATCCGGGGGAAACAGAACATAATTTTTGAAATGGTTCTTTTTGTTCATTGATAATAAAATGGGGGAAAATACCTAATGGATTATTATCTTTCGATATCAAGATATGTTTTGGTTTTAATTGTAATCCTTTCTCCAAAACGTTTAACCATTCGTATCTTTGAAATATTGAACCTACATTTGATTGATTGATAAGATTATTCCATTGATTTTTATCAGCATCATGAATCGATTCAAGGATAGAAACAGAAAGATTCGTCAATCATAGTTCCCCCAAATGCATATTGTTAACCTTTAGTTCCCTCAATTAATTTTTTTATTATTTATACCTGAAATACTTGATATATTATAATATTTATTGAAATAATTTTTACAAATTTTTTTAAATCAAATCCTTAAACATATATTTTTTTATTTTGCATTTATATTAAAAGGAGTAAAGCATAATAGATTCCACTTTATATCCAATCTAACGATTTATTCAAAGATTGGAAAAAATGTGAATGAAATGGATAAAATATGTCAGATAAATCATATTGATTCAATGGCTCAACAGCAAGAGTTAACAGCTAAAATACAAAGCAAAATAATTTCTTTGATAAAATTAATAATATATGTTTTAAAAAAAGGTTTTATCAATTCCCTTGAACAACTTATAAAACATGTAGAGACAAGAAATTTTATATCTGCTACAAAAAATGAAATGACCGAAATCAAGCCAATACAGTTAAGACCAGGCGACCATGTTAAAGTAAAATCAAAGAAAGAAATATTTGCTACTCTCGATAATAACCATCGTTATGAAGGATGTGCTTTTATGGATGAAATGATACAATATTGCGACACCGAACAAATTGTCTATAAGAGAATAGATAATTTTTTTGATGAACGGATGTGCAAGTTTTTCAAAGCAAAAGGAATTGTGCTATTAGATGGGATTACATGTTCTGGGAAATTATCAGTTGCTGGACCAATATGTAACCGATCATGTTATCTGTTTTGGAAAGAAGCATGGTTGGAAAAAATAGAATAGTAATGATATATAAAAATATACATTTATTCATATATATTATTTATTTTTTCTTTAAGAAGTGGAATTTTTAAAAGTGTATTAATAACCCTTTTCCCAAATGAATAATTCTGTATTTTATTAAATAACATTAAAGTGAAATGATAAAAAGATGGTACAAGTTTTCTATTAAATATTGTAAGGTCATAGGATGTTCTGGTGGTTTTACCAAATATAGTTTGATAGGAATCAATAGGGCCAAAAAAATCAATATATTGAATCTGGTATTGTTTCGTTAATTGTTCAAATACTAAATAAAATAATACCAGCGAGGGAGAATATTTTGCATAATTTTCATCATAACCAATCTTTACAAAATATAATGTATCATTATCGATAACAGCATAAATTCCTGAGACGAACACTTTTTTAATCTTTAATAGATATAAATGAAACTTTTTTCTTTCTGAGAGATACAAAGCCATTTGTTCAAAAAATGGTAAATAGGGTGATTTCAGAATAGACGTGCCCATTTTACCCTTCCAATTGTTATTTTCAATATCAAAAAAAGTTGGAAGATATTGTTCTATCTTGGTATGATCATTTATGGAAACCAATTCCAGGTCACCATCCTCAGAAAGTCGCCGTATCTTGCGTTTCATTTCCCTTCTTTTTTTGCCATTCATTTGAGAAAGAATGTCAGCAAATTCTACAGGTTTAGCAACAACAAGTGTTTTTGTTTCATTTATTTTAATGTTAAAATTTTTTGAACCAAGAGATAAAAAATCATCAATACCATTCATATCAGAAGGAACATGATGTAAAGAAAGAATATCCCATTTGCTTTTGTGTGTTCGTAGATATCTAAACAATTCATCCATCATTTGTGAAATATTCTCAGCTGGGTCTAAAAGGAAAGTAAACAGACCGATAATATTATCCTTAATACCTAATTTATAGAAAGGAATGATTCGTGCAAATCGTTTTTTTTCAATTGTAAATGGGATAATTCCTTTCAGCTCATTTTTATCATTATTTATGAGAATAATTTTAATTTTTATATCTTCATATGAATCATATATTACTTTAAAAAAATGTTTCATTATCGGAAAAGACAAAAATAATGCATGTTTTGATTGTAATTGAATGAGATGGTCCCATGCGGATTCTAATTTTATGAATTCCCCCCATGAATTAATTTCTTTAATAACATACCTTTTATTCATAAAGATCATCAAAAATATATTTATTTATATCCTTTTTTATATTCATACATAATATCATTAATATATATTTCTAAATACTTATTAATATACCATTTCATATATTTAATAACCAGCATTCTACTTCCCCATTTTCATATAACTTATCAACAATAGTATTTCTATTCAACAGATCAAAATCGCTTAATGAATATTGATGAACCATTTCTTGAACCGAAGATGGAAAGGCCTTAAAGGCTTGTTTACCATTTTCTGTAATAACCATGTAAGTATCATTGTAATTATAATAAGATTCCAACGATATATTCGAATTATAACCAAAGTGAGCAGGAATACCTCTTTGTGGAAAAAACATTCGCATATTTCCCTCTTCGACACCATAAAAATAATATTCCATTCTAAGAATATTACTTCCAACATCCTGACCAATAGGTACATTTAAATCTCTATAATTTACCATCCATTCAGAACCAGCATAGTTCATATATGTAAATTCATAATTTGGCTGCCAAATCATAGGAGAAGGATAAACATTACCAATGCATACAAAACTGGAAAATAAAATAAGAATAATAGATAGAACCACTAGTATCGAATGTCTAATCGAGTGAATATTAGCAGCAATATTTCTTCTAAAAATGAGATATAACACAATTCCATTGAAAACCGTTGCAATCATTAAAAAATAACGTAATATTCTAATCGGATCATTTACTAAAAAATAACCCGTCATCATACCAAGGCCAATGATAAATAGCACCACTAATTCAAGACTATAAGAAAATTCAAGTTCTTTTATCTCCCGAGAGAAAATAAATTTCTTTATTACATATAAAAAGCCCAATAGAGAAATAAAACCATATATCAATATAGTACCATACCGAAGAATAAATAATTGTACTGTTTGAACTGTTGACAATTGAGCATTAATAAGCGGCATAATGAATTCTTTTGTTATCTCCCATTCAGGTTTATTTAAGAGGAGTTGAATGATTGTTTTTATATCTGATAATCCTTCTCCAAATGAGGTATACCAAGTCGCGAATGCCACTACTAATATGATAACAATATTAGTGGTTTTATCCCATGTGATAACATCAACATAATTATGTAAATAAGGCTTCAATAATTTCAATATAACTTCTGCTAAATAAAAAATTAAAAATATTATAATGGCAAATATTGTGGTCATAGGATGAAAAAAGACGATGAAAAAGCTCATGACAACAATGAGCACTGTCATCTCAATCTTACCATGGAAAAATCTTCTTTTTTGATAAAGATACATCAATACGGGAAGAAGTATGAAAGAAAAAAATGAAGGTTGAAATGAAAAATGAAACCCATCAAAAATTAATATCAAAGATAAAAGTGAAATTAAAAGGAATTGTTTTCTTTTCTCTGAAAAAACAAACGCAAGCAATACCATTCCAATAGTATAAAGCATTGAAAAAAAAACAGGAAAAAACCAGAGAGTTTCAATAAATGAAAAATTCAAAAGTCCAGATGAAACATATGACATAATATGAATCGAGGGATAAAAATTCATAGAAGAGAAATGCCCTGTTTGAATGATTTCTCTAATAAAACCTACATGTGAAAATAAATCTGTATTTGCTCCACCAGCAAAACAATAACCACGAAATAATGGGAGAAAAAGAAAAAGAAAATTGCCAAAAAAAACAATCAAGAACCCATAGATCCATAATTTTGTTCTTCTTTTCAAAATTAATTCCTGAAAGATAGTTAAAAAACCAATCCCCAAACTTATAATAAAGCAAAACCAGAATGATAACGGGAAAGCAGCATAAATTGATATTTCATATCCCGCCGCCTTGGAAGTTTCAAAAATAATAATACTAGCAAAAAGTAATAACAGATAGCCTATAATCAGCTGGATTTTTCTTACTTGTTGCCATTGAATGAATTCCATTCTAATTACCTTAGTTCAATTAATACACATTCATCTATAGATTTTCATAAACATAACTATAAGCTCGTCTATATCTTTCAATAACAAGTGATAATACATTTTGTTTTAAAGCAACTTGCCTTGCATTAAATCCCATTTTTTCTGCTATTGAGGTATTTTCTAATAAAAATAATATTTTATCAGCAATCTGCTGTTCATTATTGGGGTCAACAAGAAAACCAGTTTTATTTTCCTCTATCATATAAGGAATGCCTCCAACATTAGATGCGATCACTGGTCGAGAAGCTGCAAATGATTCTGATATAACCATTGGAGCATGCTCGTTAAAAGATGTTAAAATAAAAAAGGACATTTTTGAAAAATATTCAATTTTTCTATGATTGTTAATAACGCCTAGAAATACCACATGGTCTTGTAGTCCCTTTTGCGCTATAAATAATGTTAATTGCCGGTAATATTCAATATCATCGATTTTTCCTGCAACATACAAGGTAAAATCTTTTTTCTTTTCTTTTATAATCACTAGAGCTTTAAGTAAAGTATATAAATTTTTCATTTTTGAAATAACACCCATCCATAGAAATGAATTTACAGAAGGTTTTTGGGAAATATCAAAAAATGAATCAGAAACTGGATTTGGAATATCAAAAATTGTAGCATTAGTAAATTGTTCGAATTCTTCAGTGCTACATGGGTTAATTGAAATCAAATACTGAACATGTCTTAGAATGGAAAAGAATCTTCTTACATAGAATAAGTTCCAAAATGGCTTTTTCAGTGGATGAATATATTTCTGTTCTATCCAATTAAAACCATGTGGTGTGAAAATTAACTTTTTTTTATACTGTTTATGAACAGAGGCAAAATCTAAGGTATGAGCATTTATTATATCAAAAGAATTTGTTTTAAGAAAATTATTAATTCGATAAGGATAGGTTGACAAAAAAATGCTTCCAAATTTAAACCATGGTTTTTTTATAAAATACACATCATTTAACGATTTGGAATATCCCTGATTCTTTTTACTACCACTAACAACAAGAAAATCATCATCATTTTTAAATTGGTTAAATCCATGATATAAATTTACACTTACTGCTTGTACACCGCCCCAAATTTGCTCGTTAACATCTGGAAACTGAGTACCGAGTATTATTCTAATATTGATAGCCTCCTAATCTTGACAATATGAATTTTTTATAATTGACAATATCTGTTGAAACGTGTAAACTGTTTGGTTTCGATTAAATTGTTGTTGAATGATATCAGAGGACTTTTTTGATATCTGATTTATTTTTGAATGGGATAAAGCACGTTTAATATCACTTTTTATTCTATCAGGGGATATATCTGAAAGGATAAATCCTGTATCTTCATCTTTGATTATATCTGGAATCGATCCAACAGATGTAGCTAAAACAGGGGTTCCACAAGCCATTGCCTCAATCATCATATTGGGAAGTCCTTCGGTCTTTGATGGTATTACAAGAAGTTTAAGACTACTTAATATCTCAGGTAGGTCTTTACGTGAAATCCATCCACCGTACCTTATTTTATCTTGTAATCTATTTTGTTCAATAAATTGTTTTACAGTCTCAGATAATACTCCGTCGCCTCCAATAAAAAAAGTACAATCTGCATCATTTTTAATAATAGAAGGGATAGCATTTAGAAATTGCAATGTTCCTTTTTCATCACTTAATCGACCGATATGACCAATAACTTGTGAACGGGATTCATAGGGTTTCAAATTTTTGAAATGAGAGAAATCAAGGAAATGTTCATGGGCAATATGTACTTTTTTTTCAAATTTTTCAAGATTCCATTGCCGAATTAAATTACGGGAATATAAAATCAGAACGGTTGATAAACCAGCACAGAACGATTGTAAATTTTTCATAACCTGATAAATAATCGTTTTTTTTGAAGACTGCACCATAAGAATACTTGAAGGAAGCATCCAAATCAGAGGTTTATGTAATATTTTAACAAGTATCATTGGAAGAACGCCCACTCCCTCCATAAAGAAAAGGAAACAGTCATTGTTTTTTGCCTGTTTTAAAAGATAAAGACATATTTGTATTTGTAATAACATATAACGGAATCCATATAGAAGTACATTTGTAGGTTTTTGAAATGGTTTTTCAATCCATTTTATATCTTGCATATGCTCAGTTTGATTAATTTTCTCAATTGAACTACAAATGAGAGTGATATGATTTTCCTTTTGATCTATAATAGATAAAAGATTAGAAAGTGGTGACTGAAATGCTTTTGAAATTATAAACGAGACTATACAGATGTTCATTGAGCCCACCCTTTTTTAAATAGGCCAATGAGAAATCCAATACTAAAACCAATATGTTGTAACAGAAAAATAATCGGCATAAAATAACAATAGAATACTTCTTGCTTTCTAAGAGTTGTTAGGAGAGTGAATGATAAAATAAGAATAAGATAACATAGTACTACAGCACCAATAAAAAAAATTACTATTGGTAAAAATAATACTAACAGGACATTTACAAATAAACCTAATAAAAATAAACTAGGAATATATTGAAATATAGAAATCGACGATGGATATTTTTTTGCAATAATTGCCTTTGCATATCCATAATTTAACATTTGTTTAAAAAAGGCGATAAATGATTGTTTTTTATAATAATAAACAATAGCTTTTGGTTCAATGAATAATGAAAATTTCTTTTCCTTTAATTTATAATTTAATGTAAAATCTTCACCTATTTTCATATCTTCATCATAGCCGCCAACTTGTTGAACAGCTTTTTTTGAATATAATACAAAAGGTGCAGTCATAACAGATTTTTTTTCTTTTTGAGGTTGATAAGAGGTACCCATTCCCCCAAGAGGAGTTAAGAATACTTGATCTATTGCTTTTCCAATTTTTGTTTCATCATCTGGGCTGCAATGAATCGATCCAATACCAGCTAGACTATCAGATTTGCTTTCCATATAACTATGATATAAATTTTCAAGCCAATAAGCATCAGCAATACAATGACCATCAATATAAGCAATGAGATTGCTCTTATCATCATGAGCAATAGCAATATTTCTTCCACAAGATTGCCATTGTTTTGGGTTATGAAAAAGAGTAATGAAATCAGGATATTTTTTAATATAAGGTGTAATAAGGTTTATCGTATTGTCTGTTGATCCACCATCAACAATCATTATTCTATACACGTCTTTTGATATTGTTTGATTGACCAATGAATCTAAACATTTTTCAATATAATCTTCTTCATTTTTAATCGCCACGATAACTGAAATAAAACTGGAACAGTTATTATTCTTATGATCTGCGGTTTGCATTAATAACAGCATGTAAAACCAATCCTGTCATTCCTGAAAGAGATCCCACGATAATAAGAACAATAGTAATCAAAGCATTTCCAATAGCAAGTTCACCGGTTCCATAATAGCTCGAATATACATTGAAACCCACAAGCAAACCAAGAGCAAACAATATTAATCCAGGAACACCAAAAAATAACAATGAATGTTCTACTTCCATATATTTTACGATTGACAATATGACTCCAATCCCATGACCAACGGGATTTTTGGTTGAACCATTAAGATCATACCGACATGAAATTGGTACCTCTGCATATGATAATTGTTTTTTTCTTCCTTGCATAATAATTTCAGCAGAAACTCCCATATCATTATCCTTCGGATTTAGAGTACCAATCGCTCTTTTTGAATATGCCCGGAATCCACTCTGCCCATCGGATATTTTATGAGAAGCACTCGAACCTGCATTGGTTATTTTGGTTAATACATTTATTCCAAAACGCCTATATTTAGGGATATTTTTCCCATTATTTTCAACAAATCGAGACCCAATGGATATATCAATATTGTTATCAAGTACCGGTTTCATAACCGTTCGTAATTCATCAGCTTCATGTTGTCCATCACCATCAATAATTGCCATTACATCAAAATTATGTTCACGAGCATATTTAAAACAACTCTGAATAACTGCTCCATAACCTCTATTTTTTTCGTGTTTTAAAACACTTGCACCTGCATAAAGGGCAATTTCTGATGAGTCGTCTGTACTTCCATCATCAACAACAAGCACTTCATCGACATAGCGTTTTGCCTTAAGTATAACACTCCCAATTGAGGTTGCCTCATTGAAGCAAGGAATAGCAGCCAATGTGCGCTTGTTGTTGGTAGAAATATCTAAATTCTCCCCCAATTCCATGCCATCTACTACTGTAAAACAGTATTAAATATTTAAATTTTTATGTTAATAAACAGAGAAGTAATTGAGATTTATTCTAATTTATATACAATACCCTTTTCATTTCACAAAAAAACCCTATTTCCAAAAATAATATTTTAATCATATGAAGTAAAAATATAGCAAATTACTATATAAATTAGAATTATTTTTTTATATGATTTTTAATAATTTAATATAATATTAAATTAATATTTTCTTTTTATTAATTTAATCAACAGTCTATAAAGTACTATGTCAGATCTAGATAACATACATTGACGAAGTATTATATCATTCTCTGTTAAATCAAATCGATGCAGTAACTTTGTTGATGAAATATTCTGGAAAGGCATATAGTTTTTCCTTTCATCTGTTGTAAAAGCTATTTTCAACCCTGCCTTATTTGAAATTGATATTATTTTTTCAGAATAATTACCATTTGGATAGGAAATCATTATTGGATAACCACCTGTTATTTCTTTTAGGAAATCTTGAGTTATTACTATTTGATTTTTAATTTCCTGTTCAGTTAAATTCGTCAAAATCGAATGGTCTTTGGTATGATTTCCAATATGAACCAAAGGTTCTGCAGCGAAAGATTTTAATTCTTCTATTGAAAAAGGTCTATCAATATTCCCAAATGAATGAAAAGCATCTTTGCCAAACCAACTGATAAGCTTTTTTTCAATAGATGCATTTGATAATGATTTCAATTGATCTTGCTCAATAAGAATCTGAGAGGTAGAAAATCCTTGTTGTTTTCTCCGTCTATAATGAACATCCCACCAGAAACATTTTTGATTTAATATATGATCCATAGATATAAAAAATGAAGCAGGAATTTGATATTTTTTAAGATATTTTAGAGCATAAGTATTATTATAATAGCCATCGTCGAAGGTAAGCATGATATAATATTTTTCTGGATCTAAACCATTATTAAGATCAATTGGTGAAATAAATTGATAATCCGATTGTAAAAAATAGCGAATAAATTGTTCGAAATGATGTAAAGTAATACCCAATTGTGGATCAACATGATTTAAAAGCATCTCTTTTTCATTTTGAAATAATCCATGTAGGGTGAAAATAATCAAGGACGGTTTTTCACGAAAAATTTGAAGAGATAACCAAGACAATAAAGTGTCAGGTAATTTTGCTAAAAAAACAATATTTTTATTCACGTCTTAATCCTCTTTCTAATTAAATTATAATGAATCATCAATAATATTCATCCATAGATGTAAAGATCGATAGGCAGTACCAATCTTTTCATCTGCTATATAATAATAGTTTTTATCCTTATAATAATCATCCGTGGAATGATCATATAGGAGAAATTGCATTTTATATCGACCAGATAAATTGCTGATATTGAATTGATATTGATATTGCCACTGTGGATTTGATAAGTTTTCAACTTCTAGTGTGTATACAGGCAAAAATACTTCTATTTTTTTAAGAAAATACATCTCATAATATATAGAATGAGTATTGTTTTGATTTTGATCAGAATCTGTACTTTGATTAATTAACCATACTTCAATAGTATAATCCATCGCTTCCTTTTCATAATTTGTAATACCAATTGTTAATGACTGAGGGATTCCAACGGTAATATTTTTAGGATAGTTGTTTGCATTTTTTCCTTCTCCAAGTATATAAAATTCAGTAAAAAATTCGCCTCTTTCAGATAACAATACAAACGAAGAAATAGTAACATAAATTATCACGATAAAGGTAGAAAGAGCAACTAGGAAAAGAATAATATTTAACACAGATTCAAACGGTTTTCGTACTTTTTTAATTTTTTTCGGTAAAATTATGATAAATCTTTCAGTAGGTTTTTGTTGATACCATCTCAATAATGAAATAATACTAAAAGAGATATTAAACCCAAGGAGAAACGTTGCAAACCAAAAAAGAGATAGGGTTAATTGAGTAAAATTTAGACCAATACCAATAAGAGAAACAATGGCCAAAGAAAAAACAATGCTTAGTACCAACCTTTCAAACAAATTTATTTTTTTATCAATGCGGGATGAAGGAAATAAACTTAATATAAATAGAAAACCAGGAATGAAAAAAAGAAAGGGTATTCCAAAAAGGATCCGAAGAGTGCTTCCATTGAATAGGTATAAAATATAATAGAAGATGCACCATCCAAAACAAAGAATAATATGCCATGGAAGTAATCGATGTTCTGTCATAATTGATCTAAATCCTTTTAACTTGTTACGTAGCCAATAATTCTATTAAATATAACGAGACTGAATACTATTAAAAAAATCAAAATAAAGAAATTTAATTTAAATTTTATTTTTCCTACAATAAAAGGATTAGTAATTTCTTTAATAATTACAAAACCAATAAGAATAAGGATTAAGAAAATTTCAAATTGTAATTCATTTGTAATCAACAAACTTACCGAAATCCATATGCACATAAATAAAATGATTTTCTCAGTTATCAACATATTCTCCCTCATTTCCAGTATTTTGATCGATAAAATTAAGATAATAAACTACTGAATTACCCCTTCGTTGAATATTTTTTATCCATAATCTTTTTTTTGTTGATACAGTTGACCGGGATATTGCAGTTAAAACAGCACTACATGTTGGACAGGGATATTGTCTGCATAAACGCTGATTTTTAAAACAAAATTCAGGATTATTTAGGATAATTTCAAGTTTGTATCCAACTATTGTTTTCATTAGGGAAACAGATTTGATTAAATCAATACCAACGAATTTTTTTAGGTTCATTTCAATATGTTTTAAATTATTTTTATCAAAATCCTTTTCTTTATCTATTTCATCTAATAAGGATAAACCTGATGGAGGAAGAGCAATGCCTAAAATTTCCCCATTTTTGTCATATAAAATGACCTTATCATTTTTAATATCAGGAATGCGAATGTTACCTTTTTCATTAGGGGAAATAAAAATCCTTTCTTCATTGAGCTTTTTTGAGATTGGGATAAAGACGGCATTGCCTTTTAATTTCAATTGAATAATTAATTTATAAATAGGAATCATATTTCCTTTAATCTTTGAATCGCTTGTTTGTTTTGGAATGTAATTTCCCGCAGTCATAACTATCATAAATGTTCCAATTATAATCAGACCGAAACTTATTTTCACCAGTAAATTTGTGGGATTTATTAGAAGCATAATTCCAACGCAGGTAAGAATAATTCCAAGAATTTGGATGGGTAAATGTCGTTGAATTTTATTTGATTGATTCCACACCTTTTTTATCCCCCACCAGGGATTCATTAGTAATCTGAATTATTATTGATGATACCGGATAAGCTATCAATTCATTATATGAATATATACTTTATTATAATTTATTTGTAATTAATTTTTATTAAACCATTCAATTGTCTTCCTTATCCCTTTATCCAGAGGATGGGTAATCTCATATGAAATCTCTATTGATGCCTTTGAAATGTTTGCAATAGAATGATATATCTCACATAATCGAGGATTCATGTAAACAGGATCGTAAAAATCATCCATTTCTCTCATGATTGTTAGGGCAAGTTCTCTAATAGAAGTTTGTTTGCCTGTTGCGATATTAAAAATTCCTTGTATATCTTTCTCTGCAGCTAATAAATTTGCATTTACAACATCATCAATATAGACAAAATCCCTTGTTTGATCCCCATTGCCATAAATAATTGGTGCATGTTTAGATTGTAACCTATCTATAAATTTCGGAATGACTGCAGCGTATTCTCCATCTGGATCTTGTTTAGGACCATAGACATTAAAATATCGTAATGATACACAAGGTAGATTGAAACAATAAGAATAAAGAGAGCAATATTGTTCACCTATAAGTTTACTTAATGAATAGGGATTTAATGGTTGAGTTACATCAGTTTCTTTTATTGCATTTTCCTGGTTGTTATTTCCATAAACTGCACATGAACTACTAAATACTACTTTTTGGACATGTTGATTTTTTGCTGCTTGCAACACGTTAACGGTTCCATTCACATTAATCTCATGTGTGTCTCTTGGCCTTTCCACACTTAATGGAACACTTACCTGCGCAGCCAAATGAAAAATATGCGTTATATTATATTTTTCTATTGTTTCTAATACCCTTGAATAATTGGTAATATCTCCTTTTATAAATTGAATGGATTGATCATCTATGAAAGGTTTAATATTATGCAATTTTCCAGTGGAAAGATTATCAATAACCACAACTTTGTTTTGTTGTTCAACAAGTCTTTGAACTAAATTTGAACCAATAAAACCTGCTCCCCCAGTAACAAGAATATGAGAATCTTTCATCAATTGCCTCCTGAAGAAGGGAAGCAACATATGTATAAAAATATTACCCTCCAATTAGAATAGAAGAAAAATTACTTACCTACAAAAAACCTAACATATTTATTATTTTGTACTGATTTACAAATCTTATTCAGTTTTTATTGAATGTGATGGTTTTCTTAATATCCAACCTGCGCCAATCCAAAATAATAACATTAATAACGAGTAAAATGCACTTTGAAAAAGGGAGGAATCATATGAGAACTGAGAAAAGGAAGCATATTGCAATAAGTAGATTATTCCAATTGTACTAATACCAATTAATAGCTTAATTATAAAACCCGCCTTTTCATTTCTTCTTTTCGATTCAATCATGGTGATTTCTCCATATAGATGGAAGAGCAATTATTAGACCATCTTCTACCAATATTTTTTGAAAAAAAGTATTTAAAAAGATGGTGAAAAAAAGATGAAATGATATTTTATCAAAAATATATATTAATTATATCCATTTAGAACTAAATTATTGATTCATTTAATCGCTAAATCCAAACCCCCATTTCTTCAATAGTTGCATCCATCAACACATGGACAATGACGCATATCACACCAAAGAGCCAGATTGGCTTTGATCGACTATTACTAACACTATTTAAGATAATGAAAGAAATTACAGCCAAAGGGCTTATTATTAAATGCAAAATAACATGATATCTCAACAATGTTGTGAATGAACTAATACCAAAAAGATAATACAAACCTAAAGGAAAATCTGGTATTATACTTCCGAAAATACATACGATATAAAGTAATAAATAATCTCTTCCATAATATGTTTCATTAGAAAAATTTTTCAGATATTGCCAACCAATAAAAAAGAAAACATTTCCCATGATAAAGTGTGGAAGAAATCCAGGCATAGTATAGTGGGTCTCCAATTAATTTCATTATAATATTTTAAACTGTATAAGTGACATCATTCTTTTACATAAATAGCTTTTTTTATTATAAAGAAAAAGATTGATTATCTTCTTTTAATCATAAACACAAGGAAGATAATTGCTATAATTACCATAATACCTATAATTGCCAAATATTGAACTGGAAGTTCAGATTGTTGTTGATTTTCAGAGGAAGATGAATAGACTTGCAGACCCGCTGTTTCACCATAAAACCAATTCCATTCTCCATCATCATCACTATCTATTAGTATCAAACCTTTATCATTTTTGCCTAATGAAATATCTTCCCCTGTTTCATTATTATGAAAAGACTCATAGTTACCATCCCGCCCAAAATCAAGAAGATATCCATTGAGTTGTTCATCAAGAAACACAACATCAACATCCACAAAAACATAGGTCTGAAAAGTATCTGAAGGAACATTAAATTCATCCTCCGCAAGCACCTTCAGTAAAAATAATCCTGCCTTATTCCAAATTTTATTGATAGTAACTGTAGAATTATTTTCAACGAAACTTGAAATCGTATTACTTCCCCCATCACCCCATTCAAAAATATATCGAATGGTATCATTATCAGGATCAGTTGATACTGCTTTATATATATAATTTTTTGATAGATCACAATTCGTTTTTCCTGTAACATTTGGCATATTGGGAGCCCTATTTGGTTGTAATATCTCAGCAGATGTTGCATAGGAATCTGTTGAACCGTCATTATCAGTTACCCGTAATATAACCGTATAAATACCTGGCTGATCATAAACATGTGTAACTATTTCTCCAACCTTAGTTGAATCATCACCGAAATCCCAGTACCATTCAACAACATCTCCATCACTATCATAACTTAATGAACCATCAAAGGTTATTGTTTCATCAACAACACCTTGGTAGGGAGATCCCTTTGAACCATCTGCAGTTGGTGGTGCATTGCCACTAAGGACTATTCCCCCAGGTCTTCCTAAATTTGTTGGTGGTTCATCATTATCGTCGTCATCTTCATGTTCCACAATGGGTAGCTCAAAAATTGTATGTTGCACCTGAACTTCATCAGATTGAGTATCAATTAATACAACAAGTACATCTCCAATTTGAGGGCAATATGCATAAATTTCTTCCTGATTTGATTCATTTGATAAATAATCAATGATTAATTGAGCGCAGGGTGTTACATCTTCATAAGATATTCCACAACAGATATTCCATATTGTATCCTGAATATCATGTTTATTTACATCACAGGTCTCATTACCTGCTTGATTATCTATTTGAGCAAGAATATAATCAATATTATTGAGAAGATAATTTATTTTATGCCAACGTTCAATCCCACCAACATCTTTGAAAAAAGCTGGCATGTTTATATCATAGCTTGAATAGACATGGGCAGTGTGATTTACATTTCGAGACATTTGTTCATTTTTTTCTACGCACCATCCATTATATGGTCCATTTGTTAGATCACCTTCGGGTGTATTAATGGTTATATCAAAGTAGCTATCTACTCCCTCAACTACCATAAATTGAATAATTTCCCCAGGTAAATTAACCTCTGGGGAACATGTAACAGAATACTCTTCAGCAGCTATTGCCTGAAATAACGCTATCGTCAAACCTAAACATATGAGCGGAATAATCCATCTTCTTTCCATCTTTTGGGCCTCCCCAATAGAAAAACATATAGCAAAATGAAATAAATAACTTTTGGAAAAAATAAAATTAATCTATATAATTATTTATATTCAAATTTTGACATTATATTTAATTTAATCAATTTACCAATAGATCAGGATCTTGTAATTGTCTCTTTATCCAGAGAATTGATAAGAGTTTTTTCAAATTCATCATCTGTTAAATACCATCGTGAAAGAACATTAAATGAAATTATCCAAAATAAGATAAAAGAAATCATTGAAATTGTCATTTTAATAAATGAACCTGCATGTTCAAAAACAAATACCTCATATGTTGGTACAAATAATACAATAATAATTGAACACAAGGCAAAAAACAATCTAACTTTTATCCTTCTGCCAAATATTAACTTATTTTCCTGCATCCCATCATCCCAAAATCATTATTAGATAATAGAATATAAATGTAGCGAAATATAATAAAATAAACGGTGCCAGTATGCTTAATATTAAAAAATAAAATATCTATTGTTCCGATATTCTTATGTAGTGGTGAAATTATCAGTCTCAATTATATGACCATCTATGTAATTCAAGGATATAAATATGACTCAAATGTTTATTTGGTAACAGGAAGGAAATCTACAATTATTGATTGTGGAACAGGGCTTTTTCATCAACGTATTGAATCACAAATTAGAAAGATTGTTGATCCTTCAACCATTCAACAAATTATTCTAACTCATGAACATTACGATCATTGTGGAGGGGGAAAAAAAATGATTGAAATGATTGGTTCCCGACCAGAAATTTTTGCCCATCAATTAGCATCAGAAAAAATAGAGCGCGGCGTAAGTATTTTTGCTCACATGCTTGGTGGGAAAATGCCAAAAATTTCTGTTGATCAAAAACTCAAAGGTGAAGAACAATTAATTATTGGAGATGATTCATATCTTTGCATTCATACCCCAGGTCACACGCCAGGTTGCATTTGTTTATATAACAAGGAAAATAAAACATTATTTTCAGGCGATACGGTCTTTTCAAATGGATCCTTTGGACGAACTGATTTTCCAGGAGGAAGTACTCAGCAATTAATCAACTCAATTAAAAAATTAACAACATATGATATCCAGAATTTATATCCTGGCCATGAAAATATCGTTGAAGGAGAAGGTAATTTACATATAAGATCATCCTATCAAAATATTAAAATGTATGGCTGAATCTGACATGAATAAAATAAGAGAGATACTTAATGAATTAAAATGGAATCAAAAAAACCTAGAGGATGTTGAAATCTGGTATATTCATCGAGGAGCACAAAACAATACAAAAATAATAACTGGAAAAGAAATTATTTCAATTGACAAAACTTTTTTACAAACCAATGATGCAACCATACCACATCATCGAATTTTTAAAATTAAACTTAACAACACCATTCTTTTTGATAGAAAAAAAATATGATTTAATAGCGAACCTTAAATCCCTGGTAATGTTCCGTATTATCTAAAGAAGAGACTTGAACATCATCTACTCTACTTAACGAAGAACCGTCATAACACCATTTAATCATATCCTCAACATGATAATCATCACCTTGAATAACTGCTTCAACCTTCCCATCAACAGTATTTCGAACCCAACCAACAATAGATCGTTTCTCTGCTTCTTGTTTCATGGTTGCTCGAAACCAAACTCCTTGCACCTTTCCTGATATTAATACATGAACCGTTTTTTTCATTCAAATTTCACCTATGGAGCAAAACGAGTTAGTGTACGTGGAAAAGGAATGGCATCTTTAATATTATCAAGATTGCAGATCCAAGCAAGCAATCGTTCCACACCTAGACCATATCCTGCATGTGGTACTGATCCATATCTTCGTAAATCGAAATACCACTCATAATTTTCAATTTTTTCTCCTTGATCTAATAAACGTTGTTTCATATATGCAATATCAGTACTTCGTTGGGAGCCTCCAATAATTTCACCATATCCTTTGGGGGCAATCATGTCAAAACATAATGCAGTATTTGGTTTTCCTGGATCAACTGGTTTATAAAAAGCCATAATCTCTAATGGATAATTTGTAACAACAACTGGAGTGCTAAAATGATTCATTAATTTATTTTCTTCAATCGTACGTAAATCTTTTCCCCATTCCACATTCATGTGTTCTTTTTCGTTTAAAATATCGATAGCCTCATCATAGGTAATAGTTGGAATTGGTTTAATTGAAAGTGTTTGTAATTTTTCAATATCCTGCTTTAATACGTTTAATTCAAATTGATTGTTTTCAAGTACTTTTTTAATAATAAAATGAATTTCTTCTTTTGCAATGGTTATTAATTCTTCAAGCCCTATCCATGCAGCTTCCATTTCCGCCATCCAGAATTCAGATAAATGACGGGATGTTTTCGATTTCTCAGCTCGAAAGGTAGGACCAATATTGTAAATTTTTTCAAGAGAAAAAATAGCAGCTTCCGCATATAATTGCCAACTTTGTGAAAGATAGGTTTTTTGATTATAATATTTAACTTCAAATAATGTGGATCCTCCTTCACATTGGTTAGGCTGCAACACTGGTGCAGTAAATTCAAAAAATCCTTTGTTTCTAAAGAATTCATGAATTGCACCGGTAACTGTTGATCTTATCTTCAAAATTGCATTCAGTTTTTGAGATCGGATCCATAAATGCCTTTGATCTAATAAAAACTCAGCACTTTGATCTTCAACGATGGGAAACACATCAGCAAATTGCACGATCTCACAATCAAAAACCCTGATTTCAAATCCATTAGGAGCTCTATTATCCTCTACTACTTTTCCTTTAATAATTACAGAGGATTCAACCAAGGCTTTCTTTATGTCTTCAAATGCATCATCAGGTAAATTTCCTCGTTTCATTGTCGCTTGAATCGTGCCAGATGCATCCCTTATCACCGTAAAAACGATATTTCCACTACTTCTCGTTCGATAAATCCATCCTCTGATTATAACTTCTTTATCTGTAAAAGATCCTTGTAATATTTCCCTTATTGTCACAATTGGAACATCAGACATGGTTTCTGTTTCACCTCATATATCACATATCGTTTATTCACAAGGTTAATATTTTCATTCTATAAAAATGACATTCATTGTAAGGTATGTTAAAATCGTTATTGATATAAAATCTCTTCAACATATTTTTCTACTTTTTTTCGGTATGGCTCATCAGTAATTATCATAATATCCCAATCAGGAATCGATCGCATACTTATTGCTTCTGCAACTGGAGTATAATAAGTTAATGTATTGGTAGTTCCATTTTCAATTATTGGCATGTCAATTTCTTGAATTCTCGGTTCTGCTTGATGTAAATCAAATGATGGAGCATCAATTATAATATGACCTTGTGGAATATCTAATGTTTCTTCAAAACATTGTTCAATTTTGCGTCTATATGCTGAATCTTCCAACTTTTTAATAATTATGGCTTTTTCATCATCTGAATGTTGAATACATCGATAATGATATGCTTGTTTGAACAACTGCCTGTATTTCAGGCGAGTTACAATATCTCTTTGAAAAGAACCTTTAGTTTTTAACACTTCAATTAATTCGCCATCAGTCATGAAATAAAACTCAAATGGTTTAACTTCTGCAATAAGTTCAAATGCTTTTGACAACATTAATTCTGCAATCCGAACTGTTTTATGAAAATAAACTGATGAATACATTAAAGCCCGAGCCATAAGAACATTTTCAATAACGCCAACCCCTTTCCTTTTAAGGGCTAGATGATCGTTATATATTTCTAATGTTTGAACAAAACGTTGACTATCAATCATGCCATAAGCAACACCCGTATAGTAAGAATCTCTGAGAAGATAATCGATTTGGTCAGCATCAATAACACTGTTTAATAATTCACCAAGATACGGCTTTTCATTATGTTTTCCTTTGATAATTTTAGAAACTTGAGTCTTATCAATATGATGTGATGTTAATAAATCTGCCACTGTTTCACAAGAGGCTAATGATAACCTTTCATTATCTTGGAATATCTCAGAATCACCATTAATAAGTTGAAGGGTTAAGTCAACATGATCTACATTGAATTGTTCCCGTAATAATGATTCTAATGTATGAGAAAATGGCCCATGACCTATATCATGAAGTAACGCTGCAACAAGAACATGTAATCTTTCATCATATGGTATCGAAAGATTATTTGACATTGTTGAAGCCATATAAAATGCCCCCAGCGAATGCTCTAATCGAGTATGATGAGCTCCAGGAAAAATAAGATGTGCAAGACCTAGCTGTTTAATAGAACTTAGTCGTTGAATCTCTGGGCTATCCAGTAACTCTTGAAATATTCCATCTAATCGAATATCACCATAGATGGAATCACGAATAATTTTGTGTTTCTTTCTCATGAGAATAAATTTATTGATTTATTTAATTCAATATCACATCGCCAAATGTATTTATACTTCCTGCAATAAGAATACATCAAGACACTGCATATAATCCGTATATGAATCAGGATAAAGAAAACGCATCGCCATAGTAATACTGCTCATAATGGAATTACCATCTTGAGGAGTGAAACAAAATCCAAATATTTCATTATCATTTATCACGTGAACAGAGGGAAGAACCGCTACAGTCTGATTAAGAATTCTACCATAATGGCCATGGTCTCGACCATATGAAAAAACAAGATTAGCAGCTTGTTTCTGAGTGACAGCCACTCGTGGATTTTCAATAAATTTTTCAATTACTTTTTCTTTAGAAGTTTTTTTATCCAACTTTAAATTATACCATATGCAATGCATATATTGTGTATTCAGTTTTAATGCACTTGAGAACACATTAAGATCAATATTAAGCGTTTTATAAAGATGATAAACATCAACAGCATGGTGAGTGCCCATTTGCGGGTCTTTATGTGTACCAACCTCAGGTGAAGGAACAAAGCTTTTTACCTGACTGATATCATTTGCTCGACGAATACAAAGGAATTTTCCTTCTTTAAGATGATTTTTTTTATTTTCCATAGCAAGTGTATGAATCAATACCGCAATATTATGTGTATTGCAGCTAACAACATGAATAAATTGATCTTTAGGATCTATAACTTCATCATTAATTCCAACTGCATACATTTTTCCAAAACCAAATTCAGAACCCTGAGCAATGTATCCTTTTCCCTTTTTTTTAAATTTATTATAATATTTTTCTTTATTCATTAAGCCAGTTCCTTTTGGAGTGCAATCAATAACTACATCTGCTCTTTTAATTGCCTCTTCAGAATTATAAACTGGTTCTACGCCAAGCTCTTGGAAATCTTTAATTTTTCCTTCACTTACACATAACTCAGCTCCTCGATTGACTAACCCTTTTATTTTAGGTCTATCAATTTCTTTTGCTGAATGTTTATAAAAAGTTATTTCATCAATGCCAAGATCTTTTTTGGCATCACATAATAATCCAATTAAAGGTTCCCCTATTGTTCCTGTTCCCACGACATGTATAATTTTTCCATCGGTCATATGATACTCCTCCCCAATTCAGAGCGATTGTGTAATCAATCCCATCTTTATAATTATTATGCTTTCATGAGTTAAGAAATATCAATTTTCGGGGGAATGATTTAAAAAGGAGGATATGTTTCACCCTCTCTATGGCTTTACCATTAGATGTTCTTGAAAAATCTGTCAATCAAAAACTTGCTCTTCTCTTAAAAGATGGCCGTGTGATTGAAGGCACTCTTTCCGGTTATGATGAGTATATGAACATGGTTTTAAATGACGTTGAAGAAACGAATGATGAAAACAAACGTCGGCTTGGGACAATCATTCTTAGAGGAAACAATGTTGTTAGTATTTCAGTTGCATAAATTATTCTATTTATGAGCAATTAATACTTTTCTATTATTTCATTAAATGCAAAAACAATGAACCTTTTTACATGTATTTATAAATGATTCGAAAAGCATATATACCACAATATCGTATGTGGTGATGGAAGGAATCGGGCTGGTAGTTTTTTGTTAGAGTGCATCCCATCCCCTCCTAGTGAGGCCAGCCTACCTTCCTTTTCCAATGGTTGAATAGTTGGTTGGTTTTTTAGATTAGAACAAAGATTTAAGTAGCGATTCCTAAATAACATCTTCCGATTTTTATGGGGAAACAAATAAAAGCTGCAAGAGGAACAACATTACGCTGTAAAGGTTGGAAACAAGAAGCGATTCTTCGAATGCTTGAAAATAATCTAGAAAATGCTGAATTACCAGAAGATTTAATTATATATGGTGGAACGGGAAAGGCAGCAAGAAATTGGAAATGTTATGATAAAATTGTTCAAACATTACAGTCATTAGAAAATGATGAAACGCTTATTATTCAATCAGGCAAGCCAGTTGGTGTTTTTAGAACGTGGGAAAATTCGCCAAGAGTACTAATGGCAAATGCAAATATTGTTCCTCATTGGAGTAATTGGGATAAGTTTAATGAGCTGGAAAAATTAGGGCTAACTATGTACGGTCAGATGACTGCAGGTTCATGGTGTTATATTGGAACACAGGGCATAATTCAAGGAACATATGAGACATTTTCAGCTCTAGCAAAAAAACATTTTAATAAGAACCTGAAAGGAAAAATTGTTTTAACTGGTGGTATGGGTGGTATGGGAGGTGCTCAACCATTAGCAGTGAAAATGGCCGGTGGTATTTGTATCGATGTTGAATGTGATGAAAAACGGATAGATAGGAGAATAAAAGCAGGATTTTGTGATAAAAAGATAGCAGATATTCATGAAGCAATTGATATGGCTGAAAAAGAAAAACAACGTGGAAATGCAATAGCAATTGGACTGTTAGGAAATTGTGCAGATGTGCTTCCACAATTGGTTAAGGAAGGATTCCAGCCTGATATTGTAACTGATCAAACCTCTGCTCATGACGAACTAAACGGTTATGTTCCTGCAGGATATTATGGCAATAGTCTTGATAAAGCAATAGCATTACGTACATCTGATCCAAAAGCATATAAGAAAGAATCACTGAAAAGTATGAAAATCCACTGTCAAGCAATGATTGATTTTCAGAAAAAGGGAAGTATTGTATTTGATTATGGTAATAATTTAAGAGGCCAAGCACAAAAAGCAGGACTTAAAAATGCTTTTAATTACCCCGGTTTTGTTCCCGCTTATGTACGCCCCATGCTTTGTGTCGGGCGCGGACCTTTTAGATGGCTTTCATTAACTGGAAATCCAGAGGATATCCTGAAAACAGATAGACTAGTAATGAATATGTTTCCAATGGATACTATTTTATCAAATTGGATTAATTTGGCCGAAAAACATCTTCCATGGGAGGGGCTGCCTGCACGAGTTTGTTGGCTTGGATATGAGGAACGAGAAAAATTTGCGCTTGGAATTAATAAATTGATTAGGCATGGTGAAATTGGCCCAATTGCTATTACAAGGGATCATTTAGATACTGGCAGTGTTGCATCCCCCTATAGAGAAACCGAACGGATGAAGGATGGAAGCGATACTATTGCTGATTGGCCGTTATTAAATGCCTTATTAAATTGTGCAGCAGGCGCTGATAATGTCCAAATCCACAATGGTGGAGGAGTTGGTATTGGCCTGTCTACTCATGCAGGGATGGTAGTAGTTTGTGATGGAACGAAAGAAACAGATGAACGTATAAAAAGAGTATTTAAGACAGACCCTGGAATAGGTGTTATTAGACATGCGGATGCAGGATATAAAGAAGCTATTGATGTAGTGAAAAAATCAGATCTACATATGCCTATGTTATAATAAATGAAGTTGATTGAGAAAATGAAACATTAAAGTAGGGTTATTTTTTTAGGGGGAAGATGATTCATATGAATATTAGTACAAATACATTAGAAATCGTTGAATCTTTTTTCAGAAGTATTGGTATAAATGCGGACCCCATAATAATTCAATCTATAACTGCGATTAGTATTTTTGTATCATTTATTATACTAGGATGGATTGTCTATCATATCTTCGAACGATATTTTTGTAGATGGGCAGAAAAAACAAAAACCACACTGGATGATGAAATATTAAAAAACATCAAAAAACCGATTTATTTTTTTGTTATTTTAGTCGGTATTTATTTTGGAATAAGTGCCTTTGAAATACTTAATAATTATCAAGAATACATTCGAATAATATTTACCATTGCTGAAATTTTACTGATTACATTTGTTATTACGAGAGTTGTTAATGTTCTTTTTGCATGGTATTCTAAAAAAAGTGCAAAAAAAAGTATGAGTGAACATATCTTATTTGTTCTAAAGAAAATTATAAATGCCTTTATCTATCTAATCGCATTTTTTGTAATTTTATATATATTCAATGTTAATTTATCTGGAATAGTTGTCGGATTTGGAGTTGGCGGGATTGCAATTGCATTTGCCTTACAAAATGTTTTAAGTGATCTATTTAGCGCTTTTTCTATCTATTTTGATAAACCGTTTGAAATAGGAGATTTCATTGTTGTCGGAGATTATTCTGGAACTGTAAAAAAAATTGGTATGAAATCGACCCGGGTTCAATTATTACAGGGTGAAGAACTGGTTTTAGCTAATTCCGTTTTGACTACAACAAATGTTCGGAATTTCAAAAAAATGAGAAAAAGACGAATTAGTTTCGGTTTTGGTGTTGTATACGGAACACCTTCTGAAAAACTAAAGAAGATACCCGAGATGGTAAGAAAAATAATAGAAAATATCGAACTTACAAAAGTTGACCGGATACATTTTAAAGAATTTGGTGATTTCAGTCTTAAATTTGAAATCGTCTATTATATCAATAGTCAAGATTACGCAAAATATATGGATATTCAACAGCAGATTAACCTTGATATGAAAGCAGCGTTTGAAAAGGAAGGAATTGAGATGGCATTTCCAACTCAAACGATTTTCCTTGAAAAATAGTCTGTATTCATTAAAAATAAATGTCAAAAGATATAAAAAATTGGCCCTGTGGTGTAGTGGTTAGCATCAGAGACTCTGGATCTCTAGACACCAGTTCAAATCTGGTCAGGGCTGTTTTTTTTTAATATCTAAAAGTTTTAAAGGTAAATTCATACATGGTCGGAAGATCTCTCCATAAGTTTCCTCCGTCACGAGTGAACCAGAATGCACCGTTGTCGTATTGGTTTCCAAATGCATAACCCCATTCATAACCAAATGAGGTAGATATTCCAGATGTTGCTGGTGGAATGGTGATAAAATACTTTTTTCCATTCACAACTGTATCATTGGTCATATTTAATGAGAGCCATTTCCAAGAACTGGGAATTTCACTTGGCGTAAATGTAAAGGTTTCCACAATTGGTCCAGTAATCGCATCTTCATGTAATTCAATACTTAAATTGAATTCAGGAGTTCCAAATTTACGAAGATAAATCTGCATACTACTTAGCGAATCCTGTGTTGATGTAAAATTCTGAGCAGCACCCCAATCACCATCAGCAGCATGACGGATTGGAAATCCTCTATTATGTACAGATTGGTTTATTTCTTCATACTGAGGAGCGTAGACCGGTTGAGTGATAACAACCTCATCACATAATCCATTCTTATCAAAAGCTGTTAAGTAAACTTTGATATTATCTTTTTCAATATCACCAAATGAATCTCCATGGGCATCTTTATGTAACGTTGCGTCCCAACTTTTTGTATCAGTATATGATCCATAGGGAGGAATAGAGATATTTTTATTAAACGCAAAATCCAGGAAACCATTATGATAGAAATGGCCTTGTGATGTAGAATATCGAGATTCTATTTCTGCTATATGAGAACGGATGGAACCATCATATGTATAAGGTTCATTGTTGGTAATGTTGATACTGACTTTCAATGTAGCAGGGTGATACCATAATACTTGAATTTGCGCATCAATATCCGATACTGTTCTATTCTGACTGTTTTCTAAAACTTCAGGTAAATTCGTGGGATTACTACCTATAAGAAAATCAAATCCACCATCAAAAACTGATGTGGGGTAGCTTGATATTCCAAACATTTCATTCCAATCATAGGTTACATTATTCAATACATCCCATAAATGATCATATACAATCATTTCCACAAATTCAAAATCATAAATGCCATTTAAAAATTCATTATTAATTATCGCATTCCAACTACTACAACCAGAGCATCCCTGAGATGATGCCACTTCAACAAGTACAGTATGTGTACTTAATGAAGATTGATCAGCTGAATCAGAGGCATAGCTTGGAACACTTGGAATAATAAAAATTGTAAATAATAAAATAATAAAAGCTTTCTTTCTATTTAAACCGTTCACGATTATCCCCTTTTTATATAGTAATAAGTAACAATAGTTAATAAAAATATCTAAGATACTCAATTTCTTTTTTATCATTTCTTTTTATTAAAAAATATTAATAGTTCATTATCGATTGGATGTAATCAAATACTTTGCTTTTTGAAAATACTCTAAACAAAATATTGTCAATTTAATTGATAAGCAAAACCTTTATATAATCGTGTTATAAAATAACAAGAAATATTAAATAATAGAAGAAACAAAATATATAATAAAGGGAGAAGAAGGTCGAAGGATATGCAACTGGGAAAAACAATAGTTGAATTTTATTTGTCCCCTATATATTCTCATTTTTAGTTTTTCCCCTCCCTTCAATTTTTTTCTAAATAATGATGAAATATTCTCTTTTTCAAACAAAAACCTTATGTGTTGCATTTTTCATTACGAAATGTTAATTATTAAAGTTGTACCATGATTCTACAACTTTATCATTTAAACCATTTAAAAAATGTGAGAAATTATATGGTGATTGAGTATGGATGATTCAGAAAAACAAAAAGATTTCATTCGTGATATCATTGATGAAGACATTAAAACAAATAAATATAATCGGAGAGTTCATACGAGATTTCCTCCTGAACCAAATGGTTATTTGCATATCGGTCATGCAAAATCAATCTGTTTGAATTTTGGTATTGCAGAAGATTATAATGGTTTCTGTAATCTTCGGTTTGATGACACAAACCCCGTGAAGGAAACAGATGAATACGTTCAATCAATTATTAATGACGTAAGATGGCTAGGATTTGATTGGGGGGATAGACTCTATTTTGCTTCAGATTATTTTAATCAGATGTACACCTATGCTATTGATTTAATTAAAA
The DNA here is from genome assembly GCA_964636235.1 of uncultured Thermoplasmatales archaeon. GTDB lineage: Archaea > Thermoplasmatota > E2 > DHVEG-1 > DHVEG-1 > EX4572-165. Next base: position 25,905 of record CAZWQV010000004.1, on the reverse strand, counting down.
AAGGTAAAGCCTATGTTGATGATCAACAACCAGATGAAATAAGTAAAACAAGGGGAAGTCTTACTCAACCAGGTATAAACAGCCCCTATAGAAATCGTTCAATTGAAGAAAATCTAGATCTTTTTGTACGGATGAAACAGGGGGAATTTGAAAATGGTGAGAAAGTACTTAGAGCTAAAATCGATATGGCTCATCCTAATATTAATATGAGAGATCCAATCATTTATAGAATTCTTCATGAGTCTCATCATAACACTAAGGATTCATGGTGTATTTATCCAATGTATGATTGGGCTCATGGTTTAGAAGACTCGATTGAGAAAATAACACATTCTATCTGTACCTTAGAATTTGAAAATCATCGACCCTTATACGATTGGTTTCTTGATCAATTAGAAGTTTACCATCCGCAACAAATTGAATTTGCAAGGTTGAATCTGTCGTTTACTATTATGAGTAAAAGAATGTTAAAAGAATTGGTTGATGGTAGTTATGTCAATGGTTGGGATGACCCCCGAATGCCAACTATAAGTGGAATGAAAAGAAGAGGATATTCCCCATCATCAATACGAAATTTTTCCAAACGAATTGGGGTTGCAAAAGTTAATAGTACTATTGATATTGATTTTCTTGAACATTGTGTTAGAGAAGATCTTAATAAAACAGCATCTCGCTTTATGGGAGTTCTTCACCCATTAAAAGTGATTATTGATAATTATGAAGAGGCTGGTTTTGAAGAATTAGAGGCAATAAATAATCCAGAAGATACGAATGCGGGAACACGCAATATCCCATTTTCAAAAGAAATTTTCATCGACCAAGAAGACTTTATGGAAAATCCCCCTAAAAAATTCTATCGACTAGCCCCTGGGAGAGAAATTAGGTTACGTTATGCATATTATCTCACCTGCAATGATGTTAAAAAAACTGAAGATAAAATAACCGAACTTCATTGTACCATTGATCCTGAAACGAAAGGGGGATATGCACCGGATGGTCGAAAAGTCAAAGCAACCATTCATTGGGTTTCAGCTGCCCATGCTTGTGATGCTGAAATTAGATTATACGATCGGTTATTTACAGTGCCTGAACCAACTGCGGATAAACAAAAAGACTTTAAAACATTTTTAAACCCAGAATCATTAAAAATTCTAAAAAATTGTAAAGTAGAGCCAGCAATCAAATCATTACAAGCATTTGACCGATTTCAATTCGAACGGAAAGGATATTTCTGTATTGACCCTGACTCGACAGCCACCCATCTCATCATCAATCGAACAGTATCATTAAAAGATACTTGGAAAAAGATTCAACAACAAACCAAAAAAGCTAACTAATCATCTCAACAGATATATCATCTTTTTCTATGGTCACAATAGCACCCTTACCTCTTTTACCCATACTGCAATTAATAACCGTAAGATCATTCTTTTTCATGAATCCTGGATTTTCATGAATATGGCCACAGAGAACTAATCTCGGGTGGATCTCATTTATAATTGTAAGCAATGCTTTACTTCCCCCATGTTTTCCAAGAAAGATAGTATCTTGAAAACCATATGGGGGAACATGAGTGACCAGGACATCCAAATGAGAAAATAATTTTTTATTATCTTCATAATCATAAAAAGCATTTGTTTGTCGTTCCGATACTCCGTTCAAACCTAAAAACGAAATACCTTTTAAGTCATATCTTTGAAATTGAATATTAATTGCCTTGCTGCGTTGTATTCCTTGGTTTACATCTTCGGTATCAATATTTCCAGGCACAACAAGGATGGGTTCTGGTAGTTGATTAAGAATATAATATGCCATATCCCCCGGGCCAAACTGGGTGATATCACCACAAATTACAGTAATATCCGGTTTATTGGCAGTTATGGCATCTATCATTTCATTAACTCGGAACTGAGCTCCATGAATATCCGCAGCGGCATAAATCTTCATATTAATCCTACGTTACTCATTGTTCGAATCTAGCATAGTAAGTTGAGATTCATCAGCATATATATTTTTTAAATACTCAAAATTATTCTCAAAGACATCAGCTTGAGATTGAATAACTTTTTCCGCTTGACTAATATCCATATGTTCCACTTGTTTTGCATAACTGACAAATCGGCCAAGCCATAATGTTTTCAAGGTATCCAATAGTGAATAAATTTCAGCATCATTCGTTAAATTTCGGTATGATGCAGCATAATGAAACACGACTTTTGTCCATAATTCAGCATTAAAATCCGCATCATGATGAACAACATTTTCAACCAAATCCATGATCTCATTAGGTAAAAATCGATTCATGACCTCTTTTGAAGCTAGATATTCATTATTGAATGAATTATGCATTTCATAGATGTTTACCTTGACGGGAATTGGTTGTTTACTGAAATTATCACGTGGATGTTTGGAAAACCATCGATTTGGCTTTTTTTTCCAATATGCTTCATAATATTTTGCAAGTTCAAACATGCTTTTCGTAACTTTGCGAAACATAGGTATTAAAAATTTTTCAGGTTTCAGATAGTGCATAGTGGATTCATGGATTTTTAATGAAAAAAGTCCTTCTTTTACATAAAAACCTTCAGCAGCTGCACAGGTCACAATAAAAATATCAATACCGAAATCAGGAGGAAACAATGGATGATTTCTCAGTAGTTCATAAAGATTTTTAGATAATGCAAATTCACCTGCAATAGGCTGTCTAATATCTACCCCATAAAGTGTTCGAGTAAATGGATATACCAGATTATTGGTAATCACTCCATCGTTTTTATCTCTAATATAATAAGGGACTGTAAGATCAGATCGCCCATAGACAATTGGATTTGCCATCATTTGAATCCATTCTGGTTTAATACTAAGTAAATCACCATCCATGAGCAATACACATTTTGCATTGGCTTGATTTGCTATTTCAAAGATAGTCATAACCCCCGCTCCTTTTCCACCAGAAGTGATATCATCTGCTACCAGAAATTGTATATTACTATAAGGATGAAATAAATTAATCGCCCCATCAGTATTATCTGTTGATTTTGCTTTTGATACTACTATCGCCATGTTATAATCTGGAAAATATTTATATAAGCCTTCGTTGACAACATTTAATACATTCAACACGGTGGTTTCAACATCTTTACATAAGACGCCAACCATTATATCAATATCTCTCATCTGTTTTGCTTTTTCTGCAGTATCTTGTTGTAAACATACATCTTTATTCCATTCTTGATTCATTTCTTCATCCCACCTTTCCTCATACTATTTTTCATTATCAATCATCACAATATCTAATAATTGTTCTCGTATTTTTTTTCGGGCTGATATCGTTCGAAGCCAATCAGGGATTCGTGCTCCAACAGGATTTTTCAAATAATGTTCACCTGAAATAACGATTTGCTTACTGAATTCTTCTACCATTTGCTCCTCAATATGTCGATCATAATTGAGATTATTGAAATGAGCATCAGCATGATATTTTCTAATATAATCCTGTGCAAATCGTTGATAGAGCACTCTTATTGCAATAAGATACTCAGATGATATTTCAACTTGATCTTCTTCAATGAGAACCCGTAAAAGAGTTTCAAGGATATCACCTGCCATTTTAACCAGACCTTGGTCTTCATTGCCAATTGACTGATGTTTATGATCATAAAAGCCTAAATCCGTCTGACATATTCGTTTTGTAATGACATTTCGAAACATTTCTGCCATGATACCAATCTCAAGACCCCAATTTCCAGGAATATCAACATCTCGAGCCAGGTCACTTGTTAAGGCAAACTCTCCGGATAATGGATATCGAAATGATTGTAAAAATTCAACAAAATGTAATTGACATTGTTGTTTTGTTACAAATGCTTCAAGTAAGGGATATAAAAATAACCGAACAACTCGACCATACATAATTCCCTTTTCCGTATTTACTCGAGCATAATATCCTTTATTAAATTTGAATTCTAACTCAGGTTCAACAAGGGGATAAACTAATTTGGCTGGAATCGTTTCATCATATAACATAATATCTGCATCGTGCAATGCGACAGCATATGAACGTAATGCAGCAATTCCCAATGCAAGCCAAACATCTCTTCCTTTTCCCCTATATTTTTGAAGATTAATACCCTCATTTTGTAAATCATACAGGAGTTGATCTATTTTTGGACCATTACACCACATGATTAAATGAGGGATTTGTAAATCTGAGAAAAATTTTTTAACATGGTTGAATTCTTTATTATTTTGTGCAGCTAAAGGAATAATTATCTCATTTAAGAAGGTACATTTATTTAATCCTTTTTTTATGTTAATTAGAGCGTCACTTGTTATTTCTCTATATAACATAGGCATAACAACAGATACAGGACGCTCTATAGTACAATCGCTAACTGTTTTAAATAATGTTTTTTTATTGACATTAAACTGATGTAAGGTAGTAATTCTTTCCTGTTTCAAATCCATTGTATCACAATCTTCCTATCGTAAACATACAATTTATAATCATTAATCTTCGAAAGTAAATATCAGTATAATGAAATATTTTATAAGATTTAATGTCCATATGGAAATATTTCCAATGAAATGAGCACCTCTCGTATCATTCCATAACATAATATTATTTATTCTTTACCCATTTTTTTAAACTTTGGTTTATCCTAAAATCATTTTATCCTCAATAATAAAAAAACTTGAATTACGATAGTAAAGTGATCGGTCCAAAATCAAATATACTACAAATTTATTCACAACGACTATTATGCCATTAGTAACATTTGATTTCAATGATTTTATTCAATTGCTCAAACAACCATTATCAAAAGAAAAGTTCCTGGAAAAACTTCCAATGATCGGTGCTGATTTAGATAAGGTTGAAGATAATACGATTAGTATAGAGTTTTTTCCAGACAGACCAGATCTTCTATCTGTTGAAGGGATAGTAAGAGCGTCAAGAGCATTTTTTTCCTATATGACTGGTTTAACGACATATCCTATAAATCAATCAGATATTATTATTGATGTTGATCCTTCAGTAAAAAAAGTTCGACCAGTCATTCGATGCGCAATGGTGAAAAATGTCACGATGAGCGATGAATTAATCGCATCTTTAATGGATCTTCAAGAAAAGCTTCATTTTGGTATCGGAAGAAATAGAAAAAAAGTAGCTATCGGGGTTCACAATTATGAACCAGTGCAATCACCATTTATTTATAAAGCAGTTGATCCAAGATCCCATCAATTTGTACCATTAGCAAAAGTTGATTCAATGGATTTACAAGAAATCTTAGAAAAACATGAAAAAGGAATTGCATATGCACATCTTTTAAAAGATTACGACACTTATCCATTAATTACAGATGCATATAATAATGTACTATCGTTTCCACCGATAATTAATGGTATTCTCACAGAGGTAACTCCTTATACAAAGGATTTATTCATTGATGTTACCGGCTCGGATGTGAAAGCGGTTAATGTCGCGCTAAATATTGTTACAACTGCTCTTGCAGAGCGTGGCGGCACAATATATTCAACAACTATAAAAGATGGAAATGAAACAATTATTTCACCAAACCTATCTCCTCAAAAAAGAACTCTTACCTTAGATTATGTCCGAAAAATCCTTGGGCCAAAATTTAGTTCTGATCAAATTATTCAATCCCTTGAAAAAATGGGATATAATTGTGAAATTAAAGATGATAAAACACTCTCAATTTCCATTCCTGCTTGGCGATCAGATATACTACACGAAATTGACTTAGTTGAAGATGTTGCAATAGGATATGGTTTTGAACAATTCAATAGAAAACTACCTAGAGTATTTACCTTTGGAAAACATCTTCCAGACCAGAATCTTTTTGATAATTTACGAATGATTATGATAGGATTTGGATTCAATGAAGTTACTACCTTTACTATCACAAATGAGAGAGATGAGTATCATAAACTTGGTATAGAATCGGGAAAAAAAGTCGAACTGAAAAATCCTATAAGTGAAGATTATTCTTGTATCAGAACCACATTACTTCCCTCTCTATTAAAAATACTAGCAGAAAATAAACATCATCCCTTACCACAAAAAATTTTCGAAGTGGGCATCATAGTTAATGAAACATATAAGAATATATACCATTTAGGTGTTTTAAAAACAAGTGCAAAATCACATTTCACAGAATGTAAATCATATGTTGAAGGCATTCTAAGGGAATTAGGCATCCAACCATATATTATCACTGAAAAAGATCATAATGCATTTGTAAAAGGACGCTGTGCATCAGTGAAAGTACATGAGAAAGAAATTGGATTTTTTGGTGAATTACATCCACAAACAATCATCAATTTTGAACTGGAACATCCGATTATTGCAATCGAGATGAATATCGAAATTCTTAAAAGCATCCTTTAAACATTGTATCATTCTAATGGGCCGATTTTTTTCTCTACGGCTTCTAGGATCTCGCATGATTTTACAAGTTCTCTCATTTTTGTATGATCAGGATATAATGGACGATCCTCATCAAGAAAATCTACATAGGACCTGACAATTTCTTTCGCGGTATGTACACCTTTGCCGAAATGATACTCTCTAAAATCTAATGCTTGAGCTGCTGCCATAAATTCAATTCCTAATATTCCATAAGCATTTTCCAATATCTGCATATTTTTAATGGCAGTATTCATAGCCATTGATACAAAATCCTCTTGATCTGCAGCAGCCGGAATGGACTGAATTGATGCAGGTGACGAGAGAAGTTTTTGTTCAACAATAAGATGATCAGCAGTATATTGGCTAAGCATTAAACCTGAAAACATTCCAGCCCCTTTAGTTAAAAAGGCAGGCAATCCAACATTTAAGGCTGGATTATTCAACCGATTCATCCGTCTTTCACTTAATATACAAACCATGGTAATCGCTGTGCCTGCCATATCCATCGGTAAACCAACTGGAGTTCCTTGGAAATTAGCACCAGATAATTGTAACTTCTCTTCCGGGAAAAAAACAGGATTATCACCTACGCCATTTAGTTCAATTTCTATTTGCTCTTTTGCCCATCGAATGCCATCATGAGCAGCACCAATAACTTGCGGAGTAGAACGCATGCTATAGGCATCCTGCACCTTACATTGTATCTTTTCTTTCTGTAAATCTCCACCTGTTATTAATTTACAGATAGCATTTGCACTTCGAATAGCCCCTGGAAATCCTCGAGCCTCATGAAGTTTTGGGGTATATGGCTTCATATTCGCTTTTAACGCTTCAAGACTCATAGCAGCGGCGATTTCAGCCTGTTTTAAAAATCGATTTGCATCATATAAAAAAATTGCACTCATCGCTGTTAATACATTACATCCATTTATTACTGCAAGACCATCCCGTGCATGAAGGCCGGGAATCATAATGCCCGCCTTCTCCATGGCTTTTTTTCCGGGTAGTAATTCACCGTCATAATACGCTTTTCCTTCACCAAGCAGTAAAAGTGCTATCTGGGACATAGGTGCAAGATCGCCACAAGCACCCACACTTCCTTTTTGACAAACATATGGAACGACATCTTTATTCAACATTTCTACTAATGTTTTGGTGATTTCAATACGATTTCCTGATTGACCATGTGCATGTACATTTATTCGAGCAGCCATCGCTCCACGAATGTATTCAATAGGTGCTGGATCACCAATACCCGCTGCATGGTTATAAATAAGATATTTTTGAAATTGTTTAATCTGATCATCGTTTAATACAATCTCGGAAAATTCTCCTATACCTGTATTGATTCCGTACATTATTTCTTTATCAGCTATCTTTTTTTCAACTAGTTTCCGACATTTAATTATTCTTTTTATGGCTTGATCATCAAGTTTAACTTTTTCTTTAAAACGAGCTATTTTTACAAGTTTTTCAATAGTTAGTCCAGATCCGTTTAATATAACCGTCATGAGAAATCTCCCCTATCAAAGTCATTTATTTTTTGTATGAACTGTTTTCACACATATCTTCTTCTATTCTAAAAATGTTGCCTTCGTAAAAATGTTTGTAACAACAAAGTTTTTGTTTTATCGATTTATGTCATGGGATTATGTCTGCCATCTGTAGTAAATGTTCAAAACCTGCCATTACGTTTATTCGATATAATGGAACTCACCTATGTAAAGATCATTTTATCTTATATTATCAAAGAAGGGTTAAAAAGGAAATAAGAAAGCAGGGCAATATTCCTTCAAATAGCAAAATCGGTGTTGCTATATCTGGAGGCAAGGATAGTATCGTTGCATTGCATATCATGGTTGAATTATATGGGCAAAGAAAAGATATAGAACTTATCGGGATTAGTATTGACGAAGGGATAAAAGGCTATCGGGATGACAGTCTCAGGATAGCCCAGGACCAGTGTAAAAAATTAAATGTCAGTCATCAAATCATTTCCTTCAAAGAGAAAATTGGGAAAACTATGGATGAGATCATGAACCTGCCACATAGAGAACTTGGTGCCTGCAGTTACTGCGGGGTTTTTCGTCGATTTTGTTTAAACACGATATCAAAAGAACTTTCTTTACAGCGCTTAGTCACAGGCCATAACTTAGATGATATGGCCCAATCTATTTTAATGAATTTTGTAAATGCAGATATGGAAAAATTAGCTCGTCTTGGACCCCATATTAAAATACAACCTGGATTGGTACCAAGAATCATTCCATTAAGGGTTATTCCTGAAAAAGAAAATGCTTTATATGCATTTATTCAAGGCTACCAAGTTCATGATGCAGAATGCCCATACGCTGTTGAAGCATCTCGACAGTATATCAAAGAGATTATTTATGAGCTTGAAGAAAGAAATCCTGGTACAAGACACAGTATTATTAAAAGTTATGATGCAATAAAAGAGTTATTAATCGAAAAATATCCTGCCGCTTCCCTTCATGCTTGTCAGAAATGCCAGGAACCTACTATACAACAGCTCTGTAAAACCTGTATTTTAAAAAGTCAATTATCATTGATATAAAGTTGTTTTTTAAAAGCAACTTAAATAAAAAAAAACAAAAGATATAAGTATTATTGATGGTAAAATAATACTCATGGAAGATCAAAATTCTAAAAATCAAAAACAAATAAATGAAACAGATATTGGATTCATTTTGCAACGAATGGATTCACTCGAAAAATTCTTTCCATGCTTTCATAATCTAATAGAAAAAACACCAACATCAACAACAAATCCAGAAGAAATTCCGCAAAAAACTACAATGAAAAAAGAAGAAAGAGATTAAATAAATTCTCTTAATCGTTCAATATTTGGATTAGAAATGCCACTTCGTTTAACTGGGAAAATATTTTCCAACAGTTGAGTTTCTTGTACCCAGGGTTTAAAGTACTTTAAAAATTCACTATCAAACTTCTTTGCATGACGTAAATCTTCAGCTGCAAAACAGACGATCCAGTCAAAAATACCATGTAGGTAGTAACTAGAACCAATGATAATTCCCATTTTCTCAGATAATTTTTCAATATCTCTATTAATAATTTTTTCTGCTAGTTCATCCAGTGGTTTATTGGTCTTTTTCACTAATAAAATATATTCATTTAGGTCAATTTTATCAAAATCTGTTACCGCGTGGTATCCCCAGATAATTCCTTTTTCTTCTAGATTACTGATAATTCTTCGTAATTTTGGACCAGAAAAACCACATTCATCAGCAAGTACATCAATACTTTCTTTTGCTTGTGATTGAAGTTTAATAATAACTTTCTTTTCGTCCTTTTCTACTTGTTCTTTGCTTCTTTTTGCCATAATAAAACCACCAAAGGCGGCCATTGTATCAATCAATTGTTAATAAACGTTTTCTATGAATTAAAAAATATATTATCCAATGAAAAAGGTTTTTAATGAATTACAGCTAACCTGTTATTATAATGAATTATTTACCGATAAAATGTAATCCTTTAGACAAACTTCTTGGAGGAGGTTTTGAACCAAAGGTAATTTCTGAAATTTTTGGAGAAGCTGGAACAGGAAAAACTAATATTTGTCTGCAAGCTGCAAGAGAATGCGCAAATAATGGAAGAAAGGTAGCATACATTGATTCAGAAGGAGTTTCAATAAAACGACTTGATCAAATCTGTCAGGATTATGAAAAAGAAAAAATATTATCTAAGATTCTCATTTTCTCACCAACATCTACTGAAGATCAGGAAACAATGATTCAAAATGCACTCAAAATAAAAAATCTTCAATTAATTATTGTTGACACATTAAATATGTTTTACAGGTTGACTTGCGAAGAGGATAAAGAAGGAAGTCTTCGATCATTTTCCCGTCAGACAGCTCTTTTACAAAAAGCAGCTCGTGAACATAATTTATATGTTATCATTGCAGAGCAAGTATATACCGATAAAAATGGAGATATAAAACCCTTTACCAGCCGAGACGTTGAACATTTAGTGAAAAGTATCATTAAATTAGAAAAAACTGGAACTGGCATTAGAAAAGCAACCATTATTAAACATCGTTCTGAGCCTGAAGGAAAAACATGTGGTTTTACCATAACCAAAACAGGACTTCAATAGAATAAATCATGGATTATTTATGACAAAAATAAAACATTGGTTAAATGATAGTATTTATATAAATTCCTTATCAACTGGATGCAAATTATGTGCAGAAGGGGCAAAGATGGTGATCCTTATAACTGGTTTATGCCCAGCACATTGCTTTTATTGTCCCTTAAGTATAAAAAAAATAAACAAAGATGTCATTTATGCAAATGAATGGAAATTATCAAATGAAGAAGATACAAACATTTTGTTAAAAGAAGCTGAGTTGATCAAAGCAAAAGGAGCTGGTATCACCGGGGGAGATCCTTTACATGTCTGGGATAGAACTATGAATTATATTAAATTACTCAAGGAAACATTTGGACCTTCTTTTCATATTCATCTCTATACATCAGGATTAGAAAATGCACATGTAGTTCCACAACTTATTGATGTAGGGCTTGATGAAATAAGATTTCATCCATCACCTAAACAATGGTCCATTATTGAAAAAAGTAAAATAAGAGCTGCTATAAACATCGCCCAGGAAAATAACGTTGAAACAACTATTGAAATTCCAATGATACCACATAAAATAAAAGAAATAATCCATCTCATAAGATGGGCAAATAACAATCATTTAGATTGGATTAATTTAAATGAATTAGAGTTTTCAGAACAAAATGAACAAGCGTTATATGAAAGAGGATTTACTCCAAAAAATGATGCTTCTTCAGCTGTATTTCAAAGTCAAGAAGATGCATATAAAATCATTAATAAAATTGTTAATGATTCATTATCGATAGGAGTTCATTATTGTTCATCATCCTTTAAGGATGGTATACAACTTACCAATAGATTAAAACGAAGAGCAGAAAGTATCGCAAATCATCTTGATATTATAACAGATGAAGGAACAATGCTAAAAGCGATAATTTATGTAAAAAAACCTCACAATATTTCTCATACTATCGCAAATTTACACACCTTATATCATTTATCGAAACAAGATTATACCATTAATGAAGAACGTCAGATAATACAAGTTTCCCTCTCATTTTTAAAAAAATATGCGGATAGATTTTCAAAGGAATTATATGATTGTTACATCTCAGAACAGTACCCCACAGCTGATAATCTAGAAGTGGAACGTATTCCATTAAATTAATAAACAGAGGGCGTTATGCCTCATTTCACTGAAAAAGATATTTATATAGCTCCTCTATTCACCCCTAATTAAATCCTTTAGAGGATATTATCAATGACGGCTTCAAAAGGAGGCTAATAAAAGAATGGCAATGTATGTAAAATTTCAAACCCCAAAAGAAGTACAGGATTTAGCCTATGATCTTGTCGAAAAAGCTAGAGATACAGGCAAAATAAGCAAAGGAGCAAATGAAGTAACTAAACAAGTAGAACGAGGACAAGCAAAACTTGTCATCATGGCAGAAGATATTTCACCAGAGGAAATCCTTGCTCATATGCCAATATTATGTGAAGAAAAAAACATTCCCTATGCTTACGTCCCAAGTAAAGATGAGTTAGGATCTGCCGCAGGTTTACACGTGAGCACTGCAGCTATCGCAATTCTAAATCCTGGAAAAGATAAAAACACACTTGAAACACTGGTTAAAAAAACAGCTGAATTGAAAGGAAAATAGTGATATACCATGGTTGAAGGAACACCCTGTGAAGTAGTCGAGATCATCCATCGCACGGGTATGGCTGGCGAAGCCCAACAAGTAAAACTGCGTGTTCTCGATGGAATGGACAAAGGGAAGATAATTACAAGAAACGTTATGGGTCCAGTTCAATTAGGCGACATATTGATGCTCAGTGAAACCCAACGTGAAGCTAAAAGTCTTGGTGGTCCAAGATAAAATAAAGAAGGTAATAATGCATGGTTGAAAGAAGAACTTGTTCATTTTGTGGAAATGAAATAGAACCTGGTACTGGAAAACTATATTGTAAAAGAGATGGAAGTGTTTTTCATTTTTGTACAAGCAAATGTCAAAAAAACATGCTGAAATTAAATCGAGTTCCTCGAAGAGTACGTTGGAGCAAATTCTACGCAAAACACTAAGTAATCCTTCTTTTATTCTCTTTTATTATGGAAATTGCACTTCCCTATGGAAAATCGCATCTTCCGCTTTTTTTAAATGATAATGATAGTGTTATTGTTGCACATCCAAAAGAATCTCCAGCAATAGAAAATATAAATAAATTTATCACCTCTGTTATAAAAAATCCACTGGGGGTTGGTCCATTATCAACAGTTGTTTCTAAAGGTCAGAAAGTCGTTATTGTGGTTGATGATTATACTCGACCAGCACCAACAAAACAGTTACTCCCACCTTTGTTGAATGAATTAATTGAATGTGGTATCAACAAAACTGATATTACCATTATCATTGCAACTGGAACTCATACACCACCAGATTATGAAAAGATGATTCAAATCCTTGGTAAAGAAATTGTAAATGATTATGCGGTTATCAGTAATGATGTAAAAAATGGAGCATATCTTTCTTTAGGAACTTCATCATATGGAAACAAAATTTGTGTATTGAAGGAATATATCCAAGCAGATATTAAAATTCTTGTTGGAGATATTGAATATCATTATTATGCGGGGTATGGAGGAACACGGAAAAGTGTGTTACCTGGCGTTTCTTCAGCAGAAAGTATTCAAACAAATCATGCAATGATGTTTCACTCAGATGCAGTCATGGGCATATATGATACCAATCCAATAAGTAAGGAAATGATTGAGGCCATGGATATGGCTGGATGCGATTTTGCATTAAGTGCGGTATTGAATTCACATCATGATATCGTTGGTTTATGGGCCGGTGATCCAAAACTTGTGATGGAAAAAGGAATTGCCCTTGTTGATGAGATGTTTAAAATGAATCTGTGTCAGAAACCAGATATTGTAATTTCTGCAGCAGATGGAAGCCCCCATGACATAAATTTATATCAATCATTAAAAGCACTCTATACCGCATCTCAAATAGTAAGAGAAAAGGGCGTGGTTATCCTTATAGCAGAATGCCCCGAAGGAATAGGAAATGATCTCTATGCAACCTGGCTTGAAAATCATTCTTCAGCTGCTGAAATCCAAGTATTACTTGAAAAGAATTTCAAATTAGGTGCTCATAAGGCATTTTATCATAGACAAGCAATTGAAAAAAATACCGTCATCCTCGTATCTGAATTACAAGATGGTTTTGTTAAGGATAAACTTGGTTTTATTCCAGCTAAAACTCCAGAGGATGCATTGAGGAAAGCATACAGTATTACGGGAAAAAACGCATCTATTCTTGTCTCCCCTAGAGGATCAACATCATATTTTGAATGTAAAAAATAAATTTATAGGATTAATTTATTAATATTATCTATATTATATTAAAAATTTCCCATAATATCGAAATATATTTAAGTAATTCTATATTGTTTTTTATGCCTTAAAAACTGATAGATATATATAAGAATTTTTATATCTGTAATAGGAGGCGAGGATGATGGGAATTCAATCAAATACATCTCTAAAATTAAAAGGAAGCTGATATCATTCTTTCTAGCGATTATGATAACAATTTTAATATTTTCTGCCGTTTTTTACCTTCAGTTAGTGCAGAAGATGATGGAACGACTGCAATAAAAATGACCGCATATGCACATGGAAGTCCAACGTAGGATGTTGATGACAAATATTATCATTATGAAAACTATGATACCAAACCAGGGGGAATTTCAGAACCAACAAACACAGTATACATGTACATAGATATATCAACAAATGTCGCGGATGAAGATTTAAAGAGTCTTACTCTTTCATAAAAAGTAGAAAATGAATGGTTAGAAAATCATAATATTGATCAAAAAAATATTGTTCTTCTAAGATATCATAATAATAACTGGCAAACATTATCCACAACCGCTACCAGTAAGGATGAAACATATACCTACTATGATGCAATAACTCCCGGACTTTCAACATTTGCTATTGGAGTATCATCTGGTACAGAAAACGTAGGTGAAATACCATGGATTATAATCATTGCAGGTATCATCGCAGCAGCAATTATCGCTTTTATTATTCTTTTTAAGATGGGATATCTATATTTTGACCATGAAGAAGAATAAACCAACCACCATTTTCTCTCTTTTTTATTTTTTTAGATAATAATTGTTCAAGAACGGTAATTAATGAGGAATGTTACCAATTATATTGGTGACAATACGAAAGAACATGTAAAATTAAGCATTTGTATTCTTGGCATACTTATTTTACTTGCTAATTCGATTGTTTTATATCTTAGTTTTCTACATGCATATTTTTATAACAATTTCATGTTCATAGCAAATATTAATGGTTATGGTGAAGCACATATTGAGTTGATTGTACTTTCAATGGCTCTCATTATTGCATTTTTTACTGCTTTGAAAATGATATCAGTATTAACCAAAAGACCAGTTTTTTAATTGTAATGTTTTCCATGACATTTAAATAAGGATATAGTATAATCATTTTTAATATGGTTTTTATAAAGAGGTGAACATGCTATGAATGAGATGACATTGGAACTTATTGACATTGAGAAACCTGAGGATATGAATTTTATTTTGGGTCAATCTCACTTTGTTAAAACAATTGAAGATTTATATGAAGCTATTATGAATAGTGTACCTAACGCGAAATTTGGAATTGCATTCTGTGAAGCTAGTATTGCCCGAAAAGTAAGAAGTATTGGAAACGATGATAAACTAAAAAAACTTGCTGAAAAAAATGCAATGAACATTGGAGCCGGCCATTCATTCATCATATTTATGGAAGGATGTTTTCCACTCCACATATTACGAAATATTAAACAAGTTCCAGAAGTCTGCAGTATTTTCTGTGCAACAGCAAATCCCACACGTGTGATTATTGCAAGTGCTCCAAATAAAGATCAACCCGGGCGTGGTATTCTTGGGGTTATTGATGGACATAGCCCGGTTGGCATAGAAAATAAAGATGATATTGTCCATAGAAAAAAATTACTACGGGATATTGGCTATAAGCTATAAAATACATATTAATATATATTTTAATATGTCTTTTTCTTTACTCATTTACAAACAATATATTATAATAATCGCCATGCTGTAAGGTCAATTTCATTTGAATTATTTGCATTATCATAACCAATTGCTTTAATTTGATATCGAAAACCAAATTGTATTAATGTATCAAACGACCATGTATATGTATATGGGCTCTCATATGAAGTATGTTTAAATTCCCCATCAATATAAAACTCAACCCGTTCAATTCCAGATCCTTTATCATACCCCCTTACAATAATATCAACATCACCTAATATTATTGGATTATAAAAAGGAAATGGAATTCTTTTAACATTAAAAAAATATAATCCTTTCATCGGTTTAATAAACTCAATGAAAGGTTCATAAATATCTTTTAATACAGTTACACTTTTTTCAGTTGTCATATACCCTCTTTTTTCTGCAGACACAGTATATACTGCTGAATTGGAAATAGGATTAGGTGCAGTAAAGCTAGTTTGACCTTGAGCGTTAGTTTGTTTTTTTGATTGTGCAAACTTTACAGTAACATCTGATAATGCCTTACCTTCAGATGTTATGGTAACAATCAAAGTATCTGATTCATATATTTTTCCTTGAGATAGCGACATTTTCATAGGTTTTAATATATCAATTGAAAGGACCTGATCTGTAATTATTGCATTTGTCCAGTTTATTTGTCCATTATGAATAGTAATATTTCTTACAATGGTTACATTTAATACTCCTATTCCAACTGGATTTATCGTAAATGTTACGGTACCATTCTCATCAGTTTCTATTGGATTGGGTTGTTCTGGAATTATTCCCGAAATAGAGGAATAAAAGGTCAGATTGATTCCTTCAATTGGTTGATTATTTACATCTTTTGCAGTAATATTGACAACATTGGGTTGACCAACATAAATTACCTCAGGATCAATGATAAAATCAGGATAATCAATAGTAAAATACCCAAACGTATCATTTCCTTCAGATGGATTATTATCTTGTATGCTTGCATTAATGACAGTTCTATTATCTCCAACCTCCTCTAAAATAAAAAATCCTTTCCCATCGGCATCTAAACTTATTTGTTCATATCCTTGTTTAAAATTTACTGCATTTGTATTAGAACTGTTCCCTCCAACTGCGGCATCTTCTGAATCCTTACACCAAAAATATAACTGAGTACCTTCAGGTAATGGATTTCCATTGGCATCGTTACCTGAAACCGATATGGTAAGATTTTTTAATCCAATACCCGCAGTGGTAGTAGGAGGATCATAAGTAATTCTTGCTTGTGTAACTTTTATAGAATGCAGTCCCTCATGTCTCATTCCCATACTTGCATTATAACCACGAACAATAAATGTACCTGACTTCCAAAAAAACACATCTGATGCAACCCAATATGGCCCCATTTGACTAAATGTAATAGTTTGAAGAGGATAGTGTTCATTGTGTCTGTTATCTACATATTTACCAATTACATGTGGCATATCTTCAATCACTGGATTGCCTTCATCATCGAGAAGTTGAAGCATGATATCTACTTGCATACCAACCGTAAATGATTCATTTACCGAAATGGGACTAATCATCTCAATTGTTAGATCATAAATCGGTTCAATTTTTATTATTTCATACATATAATAATTTAAACCGGCTTTTGCCGCAACTACTATAAAGCCAACATTTCCTAATTCACCCAGATTTGGGACAAATGTAAATCGGCCATTTGCACCTGCACCAGATGTACCATCACCAATTGTAATATTCAAACTATTTGGATTTGACCATGATAAATCATAATACGTTAGATGTACCGCAGCAAAGTTACCATTTGTTATCGTTACTGTAATAGTCTCAGTAGTTCCAACCGTAATACTAATATCATCTCCTTTTGATGTTGTAACACTACCAACTAAACCTTTTATGGAAAAATCCTTGGTAACACTTGTTCCCTTAGTTTTATTTGTCGCAGTAATCGTTAAAGTTCCAGCTATTTTTGGTTGGACCTTAAGAGTATATTGGCCAGTACTTCTTGCGATTAGATATTCATTGCTGGCAACAGTATCATCCTCTTTAATTATCATATCAAGACCACAACCAGAAATAGTAATTGTTGCATTCATCTTTCTTTCAGATGAATTACCATATACATTCAGTGTAATTATCTGACTTGTATTTTTCCAATTTTCTTCTGATTCAGAGACCAGCACTCTTGGTAAGAAATTATCAGAAACTTCTAAATTCATCTCATTTGGTGTAACAACAATAAAAGATGTAAATCCAGTAATATTTGCCAACATTTGTACGGATTCATTATAGGTATTACTATATGATGAGTCCTCACCTTGATAATCTGTTAAATTACCTGGCCAACTTGCCCATAATGTAACATTGCCAGTTTCATTAAATGTCCAGTTGAATTCATAATACGCATATTCTTCATTGGTATCAACTTTTGTACGTTTTGCATTCACGGGAACAATATCTTCTCTATTATATCGCTGGTTACCATCCCAACTTTCCAAACCTGTTACCTGAAATATCATATGTTTATACTCGTTATATGAATCATTTAATCCACTCCACATCCAAGAAGAGTTATAAACTGATACATTAATGGTTTGCGTAAAATTTGATATGATATTATCTGTATTTATGATTGAAAGGTTAACGTCATCTTTTGTGTTCAAGGTAAAAGAATGATAAGGGATAAAACTAGAGATGTACGGAGGGTGATCTGATTCGTTGATTCTAGGTGGAATTGCTCCACTATTATATGTTCCAAGATACCAGATACCCGCTGCATATCCAGTATCAGGCCCTGTTTCTATGACCATAGAATATCCCCCTGTAGAATTGGTCTCAATGGAGAAAGCAGTTACATATCCACCATTCACCCCCCTTGCTGTAGGCGCATATAATTGAATCATATATCCGCTTATCCCAGTATCGTTACCATCAAACACATAACCATTTATATCAAGTGTATCACCCCAAGTTGCATTACTTGGATATGAAGCAGTTACATTTAATTTTATAGGAAGAGTAATATTGGAATGAAAAGAAGAGCCTGAATTATATTTGCTCACATTAACAGTATACATATATTCAAATTGATCTGGATTGGACGGAAGATAACTATTATTTGTAGTAAGAGTTATAAATTGATTATTTGCATGAATATTTGATATGAACTGAATCGGATTTCCTCCAACTGGTGAAAAAACAGATAAATTCCAAGCCCCTATTCCATGTTCATCATTGTAGATATTTTGCCAACCTAAGTTCCCAGTCCAATTTCTTACATGTACGTAAAAAGATTCTTGATGATTATATAATAGAGAGTCAAAATGATTCTTATATGGATCATCTTCTTCCCAAGTAAGATAAACTTGATATAAGTTCCCAATAGCAATTGTAATATTCAATCCATTCCATATCTGGGAACCATTAGACCCAGAGTTCCATAATGAAATATTCCATAATCCATGATACTTTTCATTACCAAACCCATTATCTTTCATTGGATGCTTATGTAGTTCTTGGAACCCTGGAACATGAAATTGGATAGATAAATCACCATATTTATCAGATGTTGAAGTATTTTGAATAATATAACAGGAAATCCATTCAGTCCCATTCCATACTTTAACGGTATAATTCTGGTAGGGTTGTAAACTATTGTTTACCACTAATAAACTTATCACTTCTCCACAGGTCAATAGATTCGATTTACCGCCAAATCCATTATTAGTAAGAATTACAGCATTTCTCCCTGAGTTATCAGTTGAAATATATCGAGTTGCATGTGCATTATCAATAATTTGTATTTGAAAAGAACTGAGAAGTATAAGACAAACAATTATTAAAACGGTTGTAATTTTTAAAATCTTATATTCACTATGATATTCCATCACCATTTTTCCAGCCTCCCGAAAAACAGGAAAGTATGTTCAATAACAAATATGCAAAGATAATAAAAATATTTCGCTTTATATAAAATAATTACTAAATATCAATTGGTTTTTATTATAACATATTCAATATCCATACTTACCAATGAGAGGAACAAATGAGCATCCTCCCAAGTGGTCGATATGTATTTTATCATCTTTTTTTATTAATCTTTGAAGATCACAAAAACGATCGCCTACTGGAATCAATAATTTCCCATTTGCCTTTAATTGTTTTATAAGTGGATCTGGTATTCCTGGCGATGCGCAAGTTACATAAATTCGATCATATGGTGCTTCTTTCTCATATCCTTTTGAACCATCTGTACAAATAACAGTTACATTAGTAATACCTGCTTTTGATAGATTTTGTTTGCTTGTCTCAGCTAATGCAGGTATTCTCTCTATTGAATATATATGGCCTTCTTTTCCAACAAGATAAGAGACAATTGCAGCATGATAACCTGATCCAGTTCCAATCTCCAAAATCCTTTGATTTTTATGGATATCTAACTCTTCTACCATAATTGCAACCATATGAGGTGCCGAAATGGTTTGATCATGGCCAATATGCAATGGAGTATCAGCGTATGCAGCTGGCGCTAAATGACTGGGAATAAATAATTCTCTTGATATATTCAAAAAAGCATGAGCAACCCTTTCTGAATTAATCCTTCCTTCTTTCTGTAATTGTCTAACCAATAACATTCTTTTATCATTTAGGTCCATTGCAAGATTTAATAATTGAAGAAATATTAAAATTTATCTTTTTGAATCGGTTTTCCTTCTAAACATTTAAAAACAATATAATAATGCCCATATGTTAATTATGCAAAGAGCAATAGTTGCACTTGGTGGAAATGCCCTCATAAAGAATAATCAAAAAGGAACCATTTATGAGCAATTTGCAAATACTAGAGAATTTTCAGAAACTCTTGTCAAGATGATACAAGAAAATATGAAAATCGTTTTAACTCATGGAAACGGCCCACAAGTTGGAGCAATCCTCTTGCAAAATAATAAAGCAAGAGATATCGTACCATCCATGCCGTTGGGTATTTGTGTGGCCGAAAGTCAAGGTTTGATAGGATATATGATCCAACAATGCTTATATAATGCATTTACAAAAGCACATATCACTAAACCTGTCATTTCATTAATAACCCAAGTCCTTGTTGATGAACGTGACCCTACCATGAAAAACCCTACAAAACCAATCGGACCTTATTATACAGAAGATGAATCTCAGCATTTATTAAAACAGGGATATCAAATTACAAAACAACCTCAAGGATGGAGGATAGTTGTTCCTTCACCAGATCCAATTAAAATAATTGAGGGGGATATAATTAAATCGCTCATGGAAAATGATATATTTGTTATTGCTGCAGGTGGCGGAGGTTTACCAGTTATTAAAAAAGAAAACTGGGGTTTAGATGGTGTTGAAGCAGTAGTGGATAAAGATTTAGCATCTGAGAGACTCGCGGAAGCAATTCATGCAGATCTTTTTATGATTCTTACAAACGTTGAAAAAGTATCTTTATTTTATAATACTAATAAACAAAAGGATCTTGATGATTGTTCTCTATCCGAGATAAAAAAATATTATGAGCAAGGTCATTTCCCGCCAGGAAGTATGGGGCCTAAAATACTATCTGCCATCCGATTTCTTCAAACTGGTGGAAAAAAAGTGATCATAACCGATATTAATAATGGGTATTATGCATTAAAGGGAAAAACAGGAACCCATATTACCAATAAGTAATCCTACTTTTTATAAACCCCATCTAGTATTTCACTTTCAACTCATATGGATACAGCATCAATTGAAAAACAAATCAAGGATATTGAAGATGAAATTTTCGATACACAAAAAAACAAGGCTACTGAACACCATATCGGTAAATTAAAAGCAAAAATAGCTCGATTAAGAGAACAAATAGAAAAACAAAGCTCATCTGGAGTGAAAGGGAAAGGTTTTTCTATAAAAAAATCCGGGGATGCAACGGTTGGGCTTATCGGATTTCCAAGCATTGGAAAAAGTACATTATTAAATCAATTAACAGAGGCTGATAGTCATGTTGCCTCTTATGAATTCACAACTCTTGATGTTATCCCAGGAATGATGAAGCATAAAGGAGCTAATATTCAAATCCTTGATCTTCCAGGACTTATCATTGGTGCAGCAAAAGGAAAAGGAAGAGGTAGAGAAATCCTTGCAGCCATCCGAACAGTTGATCTTATTATTTTATTGATTGATATAACTCATAAAAGTCATATTAAACAAATGACTGATGAACTTCAAATTGCAGGGATACGATTGAATCAAAAACCACCTGATGTGGTAATAACACCTTCCAAACAAGGCGGTATCTCTATTCATACTCCGATAAAAATGACAAAAATGCAAGAAAAAACGATGTATTCAATTGCATCAGAATATGTAACAAATGCAGACATCATTATCAGAGAAGATATTGATGAAAATCAATTGATTGATGCATTTGTTAAAAATCGTACATATATTCCTGCCATTGCAGTTATTAATAAAATTGATCTAAGTGATAAAAAGAGCGTGCAACAATTAAAATCAATATTACATAATGAAGGGTGGAAAGTACATGCAATATCAGCAAAAAAGGGAACGGGATTAAACACCTTAAAGGATTTTATTTATGATTCCCTTGAATTGATACGGATCTATATGAAACCACAAGGAAAGAAACCTGATTATGATGTCCCAATGATTCTGAAGAAAAATCAAACAGTGGCATCAGTTTGCAAAAAAATCCATCGAGAGTTTAAAACAAAATTTCGATATGCTCAAGTCTGGGGACCCTCTGCAAAATATCCTGGACAAAAAGTAGGATTAGATCATAAACTATGTGATCAAGATGTCCTTACTGTTATTATAAATCGTTAATGTTTCAATAGTTGTTGAATATTTTTTACAATATATTTTTCATTTAGTTTATATTTTTCAAAAAGATCATCAGGCGTTCCACTTTCACAAAATTGATCATGAATTCCCATTCGTTGAAAAGCGATTGGTTTGGAAGTATACTTCTCAGCTAATGCTTCTGCAACTGCAGAACCCATACCGCCAATAATAGAATGCTCTTCAATTGTTAGAATAGTACCAGTTTCCTTAGCACATTTTAACACCAGCTTTTCATCTAAAGGTTTTATGGTATGCATATCGATTACACGGGTAGAAATATTTTTTTTCTTAAGCATTTTATGAGCATCAAGTGCTGCATCTACCATAGTGCCACAAGCAATAAGAGTTGCGTCATCACCATCCTCAACAATGAAACCATGTCCAATTTCAATTTGTTCGATATGGTCTTTTTCATAAATAACTGGTGCATCAGCACGTCCTATTCTTGCATACATCGGGCCTTCATAGTCAACCATTAATTCAACAATTTTCCCTGTTTGCATATAATCACTTGGAGCAAGAACAATCATGTTTGGCAATACCCTCATTAACGCAATATCTTCAATCATTTGATGGCTTGCACCATCTTTTCCAACACTTATACCGCCATGTGTAGCAAAAATTTTAACATTTGCAAATGAATAAGCAACATCCATTCGTATTTGATCATAAACCCGACCTGTTGCAAAAACGGCAAAAGTACTTGCAAATGGAATTTTTCCTGATTTTGCTAATCCTGCAGCAACAGAGATCATATTTGCTTCAGCAATACCCATTTCAAAAAATCTTTTTGGAAATTCCTTGGCAAACATAATTGTCTTTGTCGATTTTGACAAATCTGCATCAAGTACAACCAAATCAGGATATTTATAGCCAAGTTCAACCAGTTTTTCACCATAGGCATTCCTCGGATTTTTCATCACTTTTTTCATAAGGATGCCTCCAACTTTTTCTGTTGAAGATTTAATTCATCAATTGCGATATTATATTCCATTTCATTTGGTGCTACCCCATGGAAATCAATGTTGTTTTCCATAAAGGAAATTCCTTTTCCTTTCACTGTATTTAGAATTATCATGGAGGGTTTTGATTTTACCGTTGTTGTTTCTTCTAATGCTGCTATTATCTCTCTCATATTATGTCCATCTATTTCGATAACATGCCAACCAAAAGAAGCCCATCTATCCCTCACTGATTCCAACCGTAATACTTCCTCAGTATTACCATCTATCTGCAGAAAATTTCTATCGATCATTGCAACAAGATTTTCCAATTTATAATGAGCTGCTACTGCCGCTGCTTCCCATACCTGCCCTTCATCTGTTTCGCCATCACCTAGCATTACGAATACACGATATTTCTTGTCATCTAACCTTCCAGCAAGTGCAATACCAATAGCAAATGACAAGCCATGTCCAAGAGAGCCCGTTGATGCTTCTATCCCTGGAGTATATTGACAAGCAGGATGCCCTTGTAACATACAATTTATAGATCGTAATCGTAGTAATTCTTTCTCAGAAAAATATGTTTGTTGACTAAGAACAGCATATAACGCAGGAGCTGCATGTCCTTTACTTAAAATAAATCGATCTCGATTTGGATCGTTTGGTTTTTTTGGATCATGCTTCATATGAACATTATATAGGGCCATAATTGCATCTACTGCAGATAATGATCCTCCCGGATGTCCTGATTTAGCTTTATACAACATTTCAATTATCTGCTTTCTTGCCTTTACCGCTGCAATTTCAAGATTATGAATTAATTCATCATCATTATTTGCCATGTGATCCCCCAAAATTGAAAAATTGGACCCTCGAATCAATGCCGGTGAATAAGATTCAATGCTATAAAATTTTTGTAATGTACAAAAAAAACTTTTTCGTTTATTTAAAAGGAAATAATATTTTATTTTTCATCATTTATGATTTGTAATGAAAAACCTTCGATGATTTTTTCTTCAATCATAAAACATATGTTAATTTTATATTATAATTTTCTAATAGTGCAATACATTTAAAAGAGAGAAATGATATTGTTGGCCTGTTGAGACCCTATGGTTTTGGATGATTTAGGTAAATCGTTAAAAGGTACTTTGCAAAAAATTGCTAGTGCAGTTACTATTGATTCTAAACTAATCAAAGAGATTGTACGAGATATACAACGAGCATTGCTCCAATCAGATGTAAATGTTAAGTTAGTATTGCAACTTTCGAAGAAAATTGAAAAACGTGCGTTGGAGGAAAAACCACCATCTGGCATGAGTGGGCGAGAACATGTAATTCGTATTGTATATGATGAATTGGTAAAAATTCTTGGAGATTCACGTGAACTACCCATTAAAAAACAAATTATTATGATGGTTGGTTTATATGGAAACGGAAAAACTACATCGAGTGGTAAATTAGCCACCTACTTTAAGAAAAAGGGATTGAGACCTGCTCTAATTGCTGGTGATGTCCATAGGCCAGCTGCTTACGATCAGTTAAAACAAATAGCTAAACAAGTTGATGTTCCCTTTTATGGAGACAAACAGTCCCATAACGCTGTAAAAGTAGTGACTGAGGGTGTTGAGAAATTTAAGAGAAATAGCGATGTCATCATTGTTGATACATCTGGACGACATAAACTTGAAGATGATTTGATTCAAGAGATGGAAGATATATTTAAAGCAACACAACCAGATGAAAAATTATTGGTAATGGATGCTGCTGTCGGTCAGCAAGCTGGCTCACAAGCCAAAGCATTCAATGATGCAGTTGATATTACCGGAATTGTCCTTACAAAACTAGATGGTACCGCAAAGGGTGGTGGTGCTTTAAGTGCTGCTGCTGAAGTAGGTGCACCCATTGTTTTCATTGGTACAGGTGAACATCCTACTGATTTCGAACGGTTTGATCCTTCCCGTTTCATATCTCGATTACTTGGAATGGGAGACATCAAAACGCTACTAGAAAAAGCAGAAGAAAGTATGAAAGGCAAAGATGCGGAAAAAACTGCAAGAAGAATCATGTCCGGTAAATTTACACTTCACGATATGAAAGAACAGATGAGCATGCTTTCGGGAATGGGGCCCTTAAATAAAATTGCAGACATGCTGCCCAGCGGTTTTTCTGGTAAAATGAAAGATGTTGATATGAATAATACCCAAGATAAATTAGGAAAATTTAAAATTATTATGGATTCAATGACTGATGAAGAAATGGAGGATCCTCAAATTGTTCGTGCAGCTCGTGTCCGCCGCATCGCAAGAGGTGCCGGAGTTGAAAATAAAGATGTTAAAGAATTGTTGAAATATTACAACATGACTAAAAGAATGATGAAAGGTTTTTCAAGCAATAGAAAAATGAGAAAAGGATTGATGAAACAATTACAATTTGGAAAATAACTTA